>NZ_JAWRXI010000126.1:0-293 GCF_046535075.1 Brevibacillus sp. SIMBA_040 | reverse complement strand
CCCTGGGCCAGCTGATGGCCCTGGTCGACCGCTGGCTACCGGGTGAAGAGCCGACCACGGACAACATGGGCACGGCCAAGTGGCTGGACGACCAGTATTGGAGCCGCATGGAAATCGCCATCGCCAACGGCATTTCCCGGGCGTTCAAAGGGTAACCGGCCAGCACCTGGTCAACGGAGAGTTTCATGGCTGACAACAGCGCCAAGCTCAATTTCATCGTCGCGCTCACCGACATGGTCACCGGCCCGCTGGGCAAGGTGAACGCCAGCTTTACCGAGCTGGCCAGCGGTGCG
>NZ_JAWRXI010000055.1:0-524 GCF_046535075.1 Brevibacillus sp. SIMBA_040 | reverse complement strand
CTTTGGCAACCGAAAAGTGCAGACCATTTCCGAAAATGAAAAAAGCCTTGCCAGCTAACTAACAACCCCCTACTCTTCTATTTGGCGAACAGATAGGAGAGGGATGAAAGGAATGCTGGCAATGGCTCAACAACACTATATCAAATACTTACGAGATGTAAAAGATCAATCCATCTCCCAGATTGCAGAGCAAACGGGTATTAACTGGAGAACAGCAAAGAAATATGCTGACTGCTCGGATTGGAATAAAGCAGAGCCACCTCTTCGAGGGAAATTTCCTATCATGGAAGCTTACCGTGAACAAGTGGATACCTGGCTCATGGAAGATCAAACTCGTCCGAGAAAACAACGGCACACAGCAAAACGTATCTATGATCGTCTTGTTTCCGAATTTGGCTTTGCAGGATCAGACCGTACCGTACGGTACTATGTTGCCAAACGGAAATCAGAACTGCAAATCGAAAAGTCGGAGCCTTATCTTCGTTTAGAACACCCAGGGGGAGAAGCTCAAGCGGACTTTGGAA
>NZ_JAWRXI010000125.1:0-294 GCF_046535075.1 Brevibacillus sp. SIMBA_040 | reverse complement strand
GACCCGGGCGGATTTAACCACCTGGGGCAGGAACATCTTGCCGGCGCCGAACAGGTCGCCGACCACGTTCATGCCGGACATCAGCGGGCCTTCGATCACCTCGATCGGGCGGCTGAAGCTCAGGCGCGACTCTTCGGTGTCTTCAACGATGTGCGTGGTGATGCCCTTGACCAGCGCGTGTTCCAGGCGTTTGTTGACCTCCCAGCTACGCCATTCCTCGGTTTCGGCTTCCTTGACGCTGCCATCGCCCTTGAACTGGTCGGCGATGGCCAGCAGGGCATCGGTGCCATTGGG
>NZ_JAWRXI010000124.1:0-295 GCF_046535075.1 Brevibacillus sp. SIMBA_040 | reverse complement strand
GTGGGTACATTTTAAATGCCTAAAAATATAATCGAACTAGCTCAGAGAAATTAAAATCCAGAAGGTTTAGGAATACTTTGAGAACTTCCATTTGCCCCGTTAAGATCCATATTTATATCAGTAATATTTTGTTTTGTAATTAATCTTTTATAGACCATAATATAAAACATCAGAGTGAAGTTATTGTATGTTGTTGAAGGGTTAGTGTTGTTTGTGTAATCAATCAAAGTACTATTTGCGAAGATGGCTTTAATATGCCAAGTACCATTATTTTTATACATCCTTATATCCGGTG
>NZ_JAWRXI010000123.1:0-295 GCF_046535075.1 Brevibacillus sp. SIMBA_040 | reverse complement strand
ATTGATTATATGATAAGTGATAGTCAATGTAAGGTAGTTTTAGATGAAGAAGCGCTCCTGGTGTTTGAAGAAAACAAGGCGGATTATTCAAGAGCAAACCTAAAAAATATCAATAGACCTGTTGATCTGGCCTATATTATCTATACTTCAGGAACTACGGGTAATCCTAAAGGAGTTATGATTGAGCACCGTAATGTTGTCAGATTGTTAAAACCAGAGAGATCATTATTCGATTTTAATTCCCAGGATGTCTGGAGTATGTTTCATTCTTATTGTTTCGATTTTTCCGTATGGG
>NZ_JAWRXI010000122.1:0-296 GCF_046535075.1 Brevibacillus sp. SIMBA_040 | reverse complement strand
GACGAAGCAGCGGTCAAGGAGGCGAGCGATCTTATCGAGGAAAAGCTGAATGAACTCGCCAAGGTAACGACGGGTGTCGGCAAGGCACCGGTGCTCGACGTGCGCATGCCTGGTCCTCTGGCTCCGGACAACGTCACAAAGCTTGAGCAGTATCGATTGCTCGTTAACGGCGGCTACGAAGGGTGCAAAATCCGAGCGGTGCCGTCTGCCGACGACGACCTCCACCTACCCCGGCAAAAGGGCGAGACGTTCGACAAAAAGGGCGGTGCCGTCCTACTGGGGAAGCCGCCGTACGA
>NZ_JAWRXI010000121.1:0-299 GCF_046535075.1 Brevibacillus sp. SIMBA_040 | reverse complement strand
ACCATTACCTGCATTATCCAGTTTCAGTTTCCATTCGCCTTTATCTTCTGAGCTAAAGCCTTTATTACCATTCAGTTTTGCCATCTGTGCTGCCAGTTCTGCGGTTGATTTACGTTTAAACATATGTATATCTCCTTCTTAAAGTTAAACAAAATTATTTCTAGAGGGGAATTGTTATCCGCTCACAATTCCCCTATAGTGAGTCGTATTAATTTCGCGGGATCGAGATCTCGATCCTCTACGCCGGACGCATCGTGGCCGGCATCACCGGCGCCACAGGTGCGGTTGCTGGCGCCTAT
>NZ_JAWRXI010000120.1:0-299 GCF_046535075.1 Brevibacillus sp. SIMBA_040 | reverse complement strand
CTCCGAGTTCCTTTTTCGTTACTTCTCACCAAATCTGTTTTAGTGTCAAAAGCTTTATGTCTAAATGCCTGTTCTTTATCCGCAGATTGTTTAAGCCATTCTAAAATATGCGGATCAATAGCATAAAGTTTTTCGATTTCGGCTGCGTCCGGTAGAAGATTGTCATCAAATACCTCTTGTACCATATGGCCTTGCTGTCCTTGCTGGTTTCTAACAACCTGCTGCGTACGTTGTTGCTTAGCCATTACAGGTACTTGCTTTATCGAATGCTTTCCTGTAAGAGTTTGCAGCGTTATTAC
>NZ_JAWRXI010000119.1:0-299 GCF_046535075.1 Brevibacillus sp. SIMBA_040 | reverse complement strand
ATGCGCGGCTGAAGCTCAAGGAGGCGTTCGGGCATGTCGGGCTCGACTGGTTCAACCGGCTTTCGCCGCACGCCACGCGAGAGGAAACGCTGAAGTACTACATGCGGCGTGTCAGCGTCGATGTAGACGACAAGACGGGGCTGTTGACGATTCGGACACAAGGTCTGTCGCCGGCCTTCGCGCAGACGTTCAATCGAACGTTGCTGAGCGAAAGCGAAACTTTCCTGAACGAGTTGTCGCATCGCATTTCGCGTAACGACATGCTGTTTGCGCGTGAGGAAATCGATCGGTCGTATGAC
>NZ_JAWRXI010000118.1:0-299 GCF_046535075.1 Brevibacillus sp. SIMBA_040 | reverse complement strand
GGCCGATATAGCGGCAATAACGGCCAACTCCATGCGGATCGCCGCTTTCTGTGCTGGGGTGACGCTGTACTCACCCACCAATCCCAGGTTATAGACGCCACGTGCGAAGTCTGGATGTTGGAGCAACCAGCGGTGAAAGGGAACGTTTGTTGGAAACCCTGTTACCCGGAGTTCCCGCAGGGCCTCGGTGGCACGGAATAGGGCCTGCGAACGATCCCGACCGTGGGCGATGATCTTCGCACACAGGCTGTCAAAACGCAGGGACTGCACCGTGCCGCACGCGACCCCGGAATCGACAC
>NZ_JAWRXI010000054.1:0-537 GCF_046535075.1 Brevibacillus sp. SIMBA_040 | reverse complement strand
AAAGAAGACAGTCATAAGTGCGGCGACGATAGTCATGCCCCGCGCCCACCGGAAGGAGCTGACTGGGTTGAAGGCTCTCAAGGGCATCGGTCGAGATCCCGGTGCCTAATGAGTGAGCTAACTTACATTAATTGCGTTGCGCTCACTGCCCGCTTTCCAGTCGGGAAACCTGTCGTGCCAGCTGCATTAATGAATCGGCCAACGCGCGGGGAGAGGCGGTTTGCGTATTGGGCGCCAGGGTGGTTTTTCTTTTCACCAGTGAGACGGGCAACAGCTGATTGCCCTTCACCGCCTGGCCCTGAGAGAGTTGCAGCAAGCGGTCCACGCTGGTTTGCCCCAGCAGGCGAAAATCCTGTTTGATGGTGGTTAACGGCGGGATATAACATGAGCTGTCTTCGGTATCGTCGTATCCCACTACCGAGATATCCGCACCAACGCGCAGCCCGGACTCGGTAATGGCGCGCATTGCGCCCAGCGCCATCTGATCGTTGGCAACCAGCATCGCAGTGGGAACGATGCCCTCATTCAGCATTTGCA
>NZ_JAWRXI010000053.1:0-540 GCF_046535075.1 Brevibacillus sp. SIMBA_040 | reverse complement strand
CCGATCTTGTACGTGGTCATGGACCGATTCCTTCATTCAAAGTGTGTGCGCTGCAATCGTAATATAAAGATATCATATTAGAGATTCGGCCACGTTCTGTCATCGCTGTTCGTCGTTACGCCGACCGGGCCGCAAGTCTGCCGTGTCCGGTCGTCCAACTCGATCATCACGGCCATGAACTCGAAGAACTCGTCCTGCGGCAGGGCATCGAGCCAGTCGCCGTATTCGCTTTCTGGCATCGCATAGAACGCTTCACCCATCGCAGTAATCTTCGTCATGGCGCGATCCTGCGCATCTTGATCGAATCTCGCTGCTGGCAGTGCAGCGACGGGCCTGATGGACGCCTCATTCGCCGCGGGTCTACGTCTCGGTCGAAACCCCGTAATGCCCTTTCCGGTTGAACCGGAGCCCATGAATGGATCGAGCACCAGACCACCAGGAGGCGTCACCAGTTGGCACAGGTGCGCCATCAAGTCCGTCGGCTCGACACATGGATGCAGGTTCCGCGCACTTTTTCTTGTACGTGTGTTTGCTGTCGCG
>NZ_JAWRXI010000052.1:0-549 GCF_046535075.1 Brevibacillus sp. SIMBA_040 | reverse complement strand
GTGTATACTGGCTTACTATGTTGGCACTGATGAGGGTGTCAGTGAAGTGCTTCATGTGGCAGGAGAAAAAAGGCTGCACCGGTGCGTCAGCAGAATATGTGATACAGGATATATTCCGCTTCCTCGCTCACTGACTCGCTGCGCTCGGTCGTTCGGCTGCGGCGAGCGGTATCAGCTCACTCAAAGGCGGTAATACGGTTATCCACAGAATCAGGGGATAACGCAGGAAAGAACATGTGAGCAAAAGGCCAGCAAAAGGCCAGGAACCGTAAAAAGGCCGCGTTGCTGGCGTTTTTCCATAGGCTCCGCCCCCCTGACGAGCATCACAAAAATCGACGCTCAAGTCAGAGGTGGCGAAACCCGACAGGACTATAAAGATACCAGGCGTTTCCCCCTGGAAGCTCCCTCGTGCGCTCTCCTGTTCCTGCCTTTCGGTTTACCGGTGTCATTCCGCTGTTATGGCCGCGTTTGTCTCATTCCACGCCTGACACTCAGTTCCGGGTAGGCAGTTCGCTCCAAGCTGGACTGTATGCACGAACCCCCCGTTCA
>NZ_JAWRXI010000117.1:0-303 GCF_046535075.1 Brevibacillus sp. SIMBA_040 | reverse complement strand
CAGGTTCACCTGCCGGGCGTTCGTATCATCCGATGCCGTGATTGGCAACCGAGGCATGCCCGGCGCCGGATCATCCCCACTCGATTATTGAATTGCACAAAATAATCTTAAAATTCAGACACCTACCAAAGCACACTTCGTCGATACCACGAGAAATACGATATGGAGGAAAGGCTTTGATTGGGAACCGAAGCCTGTAAGGCTACACTGTTGCGCCGGCATTGAGAGAGTTGGCCTCCTTCGGGATCGGGATCAATGGACTGTCGCGGATCAACGTACCGAGCCACCACGCATTATTTCAAC
>NZ_JAWRXI010000116.1:0-304 GCF_046535075.1 Brevibacillus sp. SIMBA_040 | reverse complement strand
ATGCGACTGCGAGAGACGACAGGTAAATGAGACCGGCCACCGAGGCCGAGACCATCCCGACAATGACGGCGCGTTTTGCGCCCGATTTGTCTGCGAAGTGGCCGGCCCACACACGCGAGAACAATGACGCGGCAAACTGGCTGCCCGTCACCAGACCGACAAAGAAAGTGCCGAGGCCCAGGTCGTCGTGGACGTGAAGCGGTAGCACCGGCAGCGCAATGCCGATGATCAGGAACGCGACGAGGACGACCGCCATGAGCGGCGCAAGCGCGGATATCGTGCGGTCGTCCGAACAAGTTGCGGA
>NZ_JAWRXI010000115.1:0-304 GCF_046535075.1 Brevibacillus sp. SIMBA_040 | reverse complement strand
CCTTCCAAATCAGGTCGCAAAGTAGTTCTCTTTGCTCTACGTTCATCTTAGATACCTCATCAACCAATGCCTTCACATCATCAATATATTGCTCAACCTGATCGGAATCTATTTCTGCTTCGAGCTGGGCCTGCTTTAAAAGTTTCCTAATCGAACCAAGCCGAACAATCTGCCCCCCTTTATCTTTAATTACTTCGACCAGCGGCTTGAATATTTCCTCACCAATGAATAAGCTGTTTACTTTAGAAATTTTCCCTTCATCATCCAGAGAGTGTATCAAAGCATTAAATGCTTTTATTGTTAG
>NZ_JAWRXI010000006.1:0-327097 GCF_046535075.1 Brevibacillus sp. SIMBA_040 | reverse complement strand
GAAGCCCAAGAAATAGCTACTCCATTTGCACCTGTTGCTGGCAGAGTCAGGTTAGCAGTTACTGCTGTTGTGTCGCCAAGGTCTAGGGCTGCTTTTGCAGCTGCTACCGCTTCTCCGTCTGTTGGTTCAACTACAGGTTTATCACCTTTTACTAAATCTTCTACAGCTGGAATCACATACAGTGTTCCTGTTCCGTCAAGATCATAAGTCAATTCAACTTCAGATGGAGTCACAATACGGTTGCCAGCAGCATCTTCCAAACGTTTGTTAACGTTCAAGATATGTGGCTCACTTACAGTTCCAACAATGTTATCGCTAGTATTGCCCAGGAATGTCTTCGGTAACGTAATTGTTACTCGAGTTCCTTTTAGGCCACTAGCTGTGTAAGTTGCTTCAGTCGAAGTAATGTTAACTCCTTCTGGAAGCGATTTTCCATTTACTTGGTAGATGGAAGATTTCAAAGCATCGATGGACATTTCAGTACCAAACTGGATAATCACAACATCTTCAGGTTTGATAATTCCATCTGCCAAAGTGTCGATGTTGTCAATCGCTTCAGCCCAAATAATTTGTGCCTTACCAGTTTCTTGCTCTGTTGGCAGAATGGTCAGGTCTTGTTTCAGTGTATCAGAAGTATTCCCGATATCATCGGAGATAGAACGGATGTACACTGTCCAGTTTCCAGGAGTCAACTTATCAGGCTCAATAGGTTCAATCTCAAATTTAGTATCATCTTTTGACAAGGTATTATCAACAAGTTTACCAAGGATAGTAGTTTTCTTGTCGGCGCTCACAAACTCGAAAGTCGGTGTAGGAACTTTTTCTTGAGTTTGGGATTTTGTTACACCCTCATTATTTACTGCAGTACCATCTGCCAAAACCATTTGAATAGGTTCGCTCATAGTAACTGCAACTCTCTTTTGAGGAACATTCAGCTCAACTACTTGTTTTGCAGTAAATGTTGGTGCTACATCATCAAGCTCCAATTGGATGACTTTTGCTACATCCTTTGCATATTTAGCACCAGTTCGCTTGCTCTCAATTGCATTTTGTTTGAGAGTCAGTCTTACTTGGTTGTATCCTGGTGTGTAGTAGTTGATGTTGTTAGCTCTAGTATTCAGAATTTCTGTCCAGTCCTCTTGCAACTCGAAGTAATAAATGGAGCTAGTTTCTTCAGTTAGTGTAACAGGGAAATCAAGACCAGCTGCGTCATTATATGCAACCCAAACTGGTTTTCCATCTGCATCTACACCATTTTGACGTTCGAAATTAAAGTCAGCCAGAGTCAAGACTCCGCCGCCGACTTTTTGTACCGGCTCGTCAAACTTAATTTTGAACTGTTCAGGGGACTGCAGTGTGAAATCAACAGATCCTGCTTCAGGAACAACCGGTGTTACAAATTCAAATTCTTGAGTTGTAGCAGTATTTTGTCCTGTTGTGTCTGTTTTTCCAGCATAGTCGTGAATGTTATAAGCTTGGAGCAAGTTTTTTGCACCTTGCTTCTTATAGTAATTCACACCATTTCCAGTTGTTTCTGTAAGCTTAATAGTTACAAAGTGGCGATTATCGATACCTGAGGTAGTAGCTGTTGGACGTACATAAGACGCAACTGTTCCGTCTTCATCCACAATATTACCAACCTCGATAGAAACGATGTCGCTTGCTGTCAAGCGGTGACCATTCAGTACCCAGTTTGCTGCTTTTTCAGCGACTTCTTTACTTACAGGTTCGTTAAATTCTGCTACAAGAGTTTTGTAATCTGGTGCAGTTACTTTTATTGCTTTTGGAGCGTCAGAATCTACCAGATTGAACGTGTATTCGCTCTTTTGTAGAAGACCTTTTACTCTTTCATCATTAACCAAGATTTTAACTGCAGAGTTATCTTTAAGAGCTTCGCCTTCAGCCAAAACCAATTTTACAGTAGTATCGTTTACCTTAACAATGTCCAGTACAGCTCTATCAACCTCTGCATTGTTAGTAAGACCTTTACCTCTTACGATAATTTCAGCAGCACCTAAACCGTAGTTCCAGTCAGCATAGAGTTTGTTAAAGTCAATTTTATCATTGAATTTAACATACACATCACTGGCACGGTCGGACTCAGCGTAAGTAATAAATACCTTTTTATCGATATCACCGTTACCATCTGCTGGTACGTACTGAAGATTAACTGAGATGCGCTCTCCGATAAATTCAGCATCGTCTGCTTGCGAAATAGTAGCGATAATTGTGTCATTGATAACTACTGGCGAAGAAATCGAAGTAACTTGTACTTGTGCTACACCCTTGTCAAATGCAACCGCTTCTTTAGCGAACTTCGCACCTTTCAAGGATTGGAACTTAACTTCACCTTTAAAGTTTTCATCAACTACACCATCACGTTTAACGGTGATTTTTACGATTGTATTATCAGCACCATCAGCGATCAGTCTGGAATCTTCATCAGCTACTTCAATAGCCAGTTTGAGCCCTGCAATTGTTGTATCGAAATCTTTTGTAGCTTGAGATGAACCGTGTTTAACAGTAAGTGTACCCTTACCTTCAACCGCAGTTCCAAGTGTCAGCTTGTATTCGCCTGCTGTTGCAGTTGCAGCAAGGTTAGTTACAGCATAAACTTTGCCGTTGCTATCTGTGACTGCAAAAGAGCTAGGTAGTGGAAGCGTTGCCGGAACGTTTTCCAATTTAACGATTACTTCAGTACCGTTAATAGCACTTACCGATTCAACTTTCAAATCTGTACCTGGGTCTGGGAACTCTTTACGAACATCGTAGTCTTCAGTTGCAGTTCCATCAGCCTTTACCACTTTATAGTTATCTGCAAAATCAGAAGCTTTAAGCGGTACATTCAATGCACTCTCGAAGCCTTTATCAAGGATGCTGTCATAAGAAGCACCTTTACCTTTGTGGTCAACGTACACGAGGTTGCCAAAACCAACTTTGCCGATCTCTTCATAGAATGTCTTTTTAGCATCTGGAGTCAGATCGAAAAAGCGGTCAATATTATAAAACTTTTTGTAGTCGCCACCGATGTAGAGGCCGTTATTTGGTGCTGCAAATGCGGAAGCAGCCATGCTGGATACCAGTGCTGTCGAAAGAACTGAAAGAACAACTTTTTTATTCACGTACTTACCCCTCCGTATGTTTGATAGGAAGTCTCTATTTTTATAAAGCGCAAGCTATGATGAGAGCATAAGAGGGGAATAATCCCCTCTATGCTCTGCTATCATAACTTAATTAAGCCTTTACGAAAGTTACAGTAGCTGTATCGTATTTACCTTCAGCGTTAGTAACTTTCAATCTGCTAGAAGTTACTTCTACATCAGTAGTGTAATCAACTTTAATTTGGCCGTCTTTAACTGACAGTTGGTAATCGTCAGCATCAACAAGTTTACCATTGATGTAGAACTCTACAGTTTCAACATCTTCTGCTTTTACACCAGATTTCAGTTTAGCAATAACACGGTATGCATTCAGTTCACCAACAACTGGTGCTTTTTTACCTTCGATGTTAGTGTCGATAGCATCCCAATCACCTGGTTCTGGCTCCTCAACAGTTTTTTGTTTCAAGAAGCTGTTCAGAGCTGCTTCAGTGATGTCGTTTTTGTTGATGTAATCTTCGTCAGCAACGATCAGGACGTAGTCCAAACGGGTACCGTTAGAGTCACTAGTGTCGATTGTTACAATGTAGCTTCCTTCATCTACGCCATCTTTGCCTTCCAGATCATCGAAAATGTCGATGTAAGCAGTGGAAGCTTTAGTCAAGAAAGTTTCTTTAGGTCCATCTTCTGGCTCGAAAGTGATAGTGGTGTTATCAACTTTATCAACGCGAGCTACAGCCAACTTGTCAATACCAGCAGTATCCAGTTTGCTTTGTGCCAATACTTTTGGATAAGCCTTGTTGGTAATTCTGCTAGTGCTCAAGGAGCCAGCGTCAACAACTTCAACTACAGTGTCAACTTCAACTTCATCCTCAGAGCTCAGAGTGAACGCGATGAAGTCTCCGCGTCTGATTTCTCTGTAACGCTCGAGTTCTTCTTTGTCGTCATCCAATTTGTACTCTTTTTCAACAACAGCATTGCCGTCTTTTTCTTTAGTTACCACAGTGATGGTATCTTGTTTGTTGGAAACACCGTATTGTTTAACCAAACCGTATTGAACGTCGCCGCCGAGGCCAACACCTTCAACTACGAAGATTGCTTCAACTTCTGCTTTGTCTTCATCTACGGAGTAGTAAACATCCAGTTTGTTTTGGTCAGCAATGGATTTGAACTTAACAGTAGAAGCACCTTTCAGTTCATCACGGTTGCCTTTTTCAATTGCACCAGTCATTTTGAAGATTGCAGTTTTGTCGGTTACTTCGTAATCGCCTACTGCGTTGTCATCTTCATCAGCCAAGTCGTTCCAAGTAGATCCGGAAGCATGTTTCAGTTTGCGATCCAGGATGCGAACTTTATCAACTTCACCTTTGGAGTCATAAGAGAGTTCCAGCAGTGCAGTTGTGCCATCCTTCTTAGGAGTCAGGATGCTTCTCAATTCGCTTTCTTTACCGTTTTTATCGTAGTTTACGCCATCTTTATCGTAGATGTACTTCTTATCGATAGAGATAGTTTCTTTCTTGCCTTTGGCAGTCAAAACTACGAAATCAAAAGTGTCTTTGCTTGTGTTTTCCATAACTTGGCGAGTAACGATTGCTTTTGGTTTACGGTCGTCGATCGCATCTTTCGTTTCAATGTGACGAATACGTCCGGAAGCATCCAGAAGCAATTTTACTTCTTCGCCATCGAGGTTGCTGATCAGATCGCGGTTGCTGCTGTCGATCTTCTTAACGTTTTTGTTAGCATCCTCAGTGTAGGAAGCATTGTCATATACTTTGTATGTTTTGCCACCAACAGTCAGACGAACTTCGTCTTTGTTACGGCTAACAATTTTTTCTACTTTACCTTCTACTACGTTGCGGTTAGCGTACACCAGGAATTTATCCTTGTCGCCATCAGCGTAGTATACGCTGTAAACGTCACGTTCTTTCAAGTCGCTCAATTTAGCTGGTTTTCCATCAAGGAATACGATGAAGTCTTTACCTTCGTCTTGGCCATCGAGTTCATTGAACTTGGAGCTGTCGAGGTTAGTAATTCTCTTTTTATCAGCATCGATTTTGGAGATTACTTTGGAACCGTATTTGATACCTGGTTTGCTCTTATCGATAGTTTGGTCATCGATAACATGGATGTAAGCAATTTCGTTGTTGCCGTTCAATACAACTTTTACACCGAAAACATCATTGTCAGTAATGATAGCTTTCAGACCATCAACTGGATCGTTGAAACGAGTGAAGTTGTAAGTAACTTTGGTATCTTTTGTGAAACGGTAGGATTTGCCGCTTGCATCCAGTTCCAGTTTCAGATCTTCCAGGTCAGATCTAGTCAGGTCAGAAGCCTTAACAGTATCTTTACCTTTCAGCAAGAAAGTGCTCACACGGTCCATAACAACTTCTTCGTCCTCGGAGCCTTCCATGTAAACGATAGTGTTTTGACTGTCGTCTTTGATCCAAACTTGTACTTTTTGGCCATCAAACTCGTTAGGGTTGATACCATCAGCTACTTTGTAAGTAGTGTTGCCAAGACCAGCATCTTTACCAGACAAAGTAACTTCGTTAGCTTTCAATTTGCCCAAGCCGATTGCTGGTACGTTGGTTACGAGTGGCAAGTCATCGGAATCGTTGCCAGATTCGTGAGTCCAATCCATGTCACGAACGGTGATTTTCAGGTATTTAGTCAAGAGAGTTTTGTCAGTAGCTGCGAAACGAATGTCAGTACCGAACTCAACTTGCTCCATCAATTTAACGCGGAGTGCGTTGTCGATCATTTTGAATACATCGCCACGAAGAGCTGCATTGTTAGGGTTGCTGATACCTTTTGCGATGTTCAACTCGGAAGCTTTAGCAATCATGCTGTTTGGCCATACACCTTTAACAGATGGCTCATAGCCCAGTGCACGAACAACCATGGTTACTGCTTCAGCATAAGTAACTTGGTTTTGTGGTTTGAAAGATTTGTCCGGGAAACCTTTTACGATTTCTTCGCCGGAAGCTACGTTTACATAACCAGCAAACCAATCGCCAGTTTTAACGTCTGTATAAGTAGTGTTGTATTGTGCCAGTTTCGCACCTTGCTCCAGTCCGCGAGCGCGAACGATCAGAGTAGCGAACTCTGCACGAGTGATTGTTTTTTCTACACCATACTCGCCGTTGCCATAACCTGCTACCAGGCCAAGAGCTTCAAGGCGTTTTACCATTTTCTCTGTATTAGCATCCATTTTAGGAGCTGTAGTAGTTGCATCTTCTGCTGCGAAAGCCATTGGAGCAACGGAGAGTGCGAGTGCACTAGCCAATACACTGTTAACGACCTTTTTCATAACCTTGTGTTCTCCTCCTCTAGTATAAACAAATTGTTCTTGGGGAATATTTGTTGTTAATCTATCTTTCTTTTTAAAGCCCGAATCCTGCAAGCGCGTGTCACCTCCTTTCGCAGGACAGCTTCGCTTTTTCTGTGTTAAAAACCTCTAGTATATTCAGTATTGTGTAAAATGCAACAATCACTAGTGTAACACAAGTGCTAGAATTCGTGAATCTTTTTTACACAATTCCCCGTTTTTCGTGTGACATCCTATTAAACGCCTGAGCAGATCAAAAGTTGCGGTACCTTCGAAAAAAAGTTTACCTTTTTTTTTGAAGATCATATTCACCTGTATTATGTACGAAGTGACATCCGCCACACTTCGTATTATAGGGTACGTGGGGCGGACTGTCACCATTGAACCTTTTTCCAATTCCATTCAAAACCTTACAAATCTTGCTTGAGTGGCTTTACTTAATTGCCGAGCGATGTTTCAAAGTTTACAACAGCCAGATTATAGGTAAGAATCGCCTTTTGGTACTGGTTTTCTCTGTTGGCTAGCTCTTCTTCTGCTTGAACAACTTCGAGTGTAGTTGCAAGCCCGTTTTCAAAGCGCAAATTGGTCAAGCGATAGCTTTCTGCCGCAGAATCCTTCGCTTTCTTTTGAAAATCAATTGCTTGTCTTGATGCATCAAGATTGAGGTATGCTTGCGCAACTTCTTTGGAGATTGTTCGTTTTTGCTCTTCAATCGCCTTTTGTGCTTTCTCAACGTTGTTCCGAGCAATTTTACCTGGCATGGTGGAAAGGAAGGAATACTCATTGATGAGCTTGACATTCAATTCGGCCAAATTCAACTCTTCCTGAACTTTTGTCATTTCCACACGCTTTGTAAGTGCTTGTGCCTGTGCTTGTTCCATCGTCATTGTGACTGGTGCAGTCTGTTTATTCGATGATGTGATTTTCCACTTTTTCGTCAGCTCTACACCGAGGAAATCATTCAGCTCCATTACAGAAACCTGAACTGCGTTTTCTGCCTGGGTCAGAGCTGCCTGTGCACCTGCTAAGCCCATCTCAGCTTGGAGGACATCTGTTTTTGCTTTTGTTCCTACATCAAAGGCTGCCTTTGCTACTTTCAGTTGCGCTTCTGCACGCTGCAAGCTTTGTTTCTTCAATTCATAATCATCTTGAGCAAATATTAGGTTATAGAAAGCGTTTTGGGCACCAAGCTTTATTTTCCCTTCTGTCGCGGTTACCGCCAGAGCGTTTAACTTTTTAGTCATTTCTCCTTGAGCATTTCCCACTTGCTTCGCTTTTGCCGCCTCAAGTGATTCAATCATTTCTGATGGCATATCTGCTGATGTTTTATAAGTGAGCATTTGGTTTAGATCTGCGTTCTTTGCATCCAGACGCGCATTAACCAGCGTGGTGTTCGTTTGCAGAGCTTGTTCAATTGCTTTTTCGAGCGTAAGTACTTCCGCTGTAGTTGCAGCAGGTGTAGAGGTAGTTCCTGTCTCCGCAGCTACTTTATTTGGTGTTGCTTGTGCTTGGGTTGGTGCCGTCGCAGTCGTTTTCGCTGCCTCAGAACCTGTATTTGCAGATGCAGTTAAGGTTCCTGCGCCAATCGCTGTCGTCAACACGGCTGCCAAACTGATCGTCATCCATTTTTTGCTTGAGTATGGAAAGTTCACTTGTTTCCACTCCTTTAAATTGTATTGAGTATAAAATCTTTCACCACTTGAAATATAACAGTTTGTCCCAAAATCACTATATCACAGAGTAAAGTTTCGTACACGAAAAATTAATGATATGCCAGCATTTTCATAAGGGATCACGCACACTTTATCATATATAGGTCCTCCCTTTCCGTTTTAGTCCATTCTTGCCCCATAGATTACTACGATTATGTGTCAAAAACATTTCAGTATTCGCCAACAATTCTTGCACATGCTATCCTTTTCTTGAGGTGAATGAGCGATGCTTACGCAATACAAGACTGTAGCAGGTTACGGAGAAGACGTGATCGTTATTGAGCGTTCCCGGTTCATCGGTTACGCACAGCGGGTAACAACAGAAGAAGAGGCAACTGCGTTTATTGCCATGATTAAAAAGAAGCATTGGGATGCAACCCATAACTGCTCTGCTTTTGTCATAGGCGAAAATGATCAGATTCAGCGATCAAGTGATGATGGCGAGCCGAGTGGTACGGCAGGCAAGCCCATTTTGGAATGCATCAAGAAAAACGGTGTCAAGGATACCGTCGTAGTCGTTACCCGTTATTTTGGCGGAATCAAGCTGGGTGCAGGCGGACTGGTACGCGCTTATACCGCTGGCACAGTGACGGCACTAAAGGCAGCCAAAATTGTTGTACACACTCTGCATCAAACAATCTCTGTCAGTGTGGATTACACCTGGTGGGGAAAGGTAGAAAATGACCTGCGCATCGGTGAGTTTCGCGTGAGTGGTACTGATTTTACGGACAAGGTAACGGCGCATGTCCTAATTCCAGAGGGCGAACAGGATGCTTTTGTAGATCGTATGGTGGATTTAACGAATGGACAGGCTCAGATTCATCTAGGTGAAAAAGAGTATGTAGAGGTTCCTGTAGAGGCAATCGAGGATGACAATAGTGAATAAATCGAAAAAGAAAAGCTGAAGAGACGAATGTCTTCTTCAGCTTTCTTCTATTATATATGTCTTACATTTGCGCTTACTGCTTAGGCAGTTTTTTCAGCTGAACCATGACGCGGATGGTGATGATGGCCATCTCGGCACGAGTCAGGTTGTTTGTTGGTTTAAAACTGTAGGTCGGTTTTTTCACGTCAACTTCATTCGGCTCACCGTTCATTAATTTTGCTTTACTGACGACGAGTACAGATGGCGCTGCATAGTACCCCACATCTTTCGCATCTGTAAACATTTTACCTAACGCCAGTTTGGATGCATCAAGAGTGCCTAACTTCAAATTCATCGCACGAGCAATCATGATCGCGGCTTCTTCACGAGTCAGTGAATCATCAGGACGGAAGTAGCCAGGCTGTTTTCCGCGAATAATTCCCGCGCGCGCAGCTGTCTCAATATACTTGTACTCGTAATCCCACGCATCTCTGTTTGGTCGAACGTCAGTAAAGGTCGGCTCCAACGGATCGCGCTCATTACTATCTCGATATGGTCCTGCATTAATAGGAAGTGCCATTGCTTTTACGAGCATGGTTGCAAATTCACCACGTCTCATATCGCGGTTTGCCCCAAAGCTACTACCGCTGTATGCTGGCATGATTCCTTTTGCATACAAGGTCTCCATCGCGTCACGGGCAAAATCGTGACTTACGACATCGTCATAAGATTCTCTCGTTTTCATTACCATATAGAAACCAAATCCTGCAAAGGGAACCTGTACCGTTTTGGAACCAGTATTTACTACCCCTCCAAGATTTCTCCACTCATCACCATTGTGATAATAAATGGTTAAAATATTGTTGGCAGCATTAACAATTGAAGCATCGTATTTGATCGTAAGTGTTCCTCTGCGGCTTGGCACGAGGTTATCTTGCCAACGGCTCTTGAAGTCTTCAGCATCGCCCTCATCGTAGTATGGGTCACGTCCGCCAGGAGCTTCGGTGTCGCCAGCATCGACGTAGTATAGTGGACTCGCATAGTTAAAGTTAGATTCTAATACCAGCCTGTCCTCTAAATTGTCGTCGGCAATGTTTACTTGACCTGTAGTACGGTCCGCGATCCCGAAATAGAGTGGAACATCTACAAAAATATCTCCATTCGGATTTTTAACTTCTTGACCTGCACGGCTGTCATCAGGAGACAACAAAACTGTACCTGCAGGGAATTTCAGGTCAAACTGCTTATCAAAAACACTAAAAGATACTTTTTTGCCTAACACATCGCGGTACTCTGCACCGTTAACAGTGGAGTTGGCATTGTAAATCTTGATCTCGTCATTATACGTACTATCTCCTACTACTACGGAGAACTTCACTGTATTCAGACCTTTTTTAAGTGCAACAGTCGATGTAAAGACGTAGTAGGTTTCTGGGATTGTTTTACCCGAATCATCATCGTAATAAAAATCAGGGTTTGTCGTGTTCGTTACTTTGGCTTCTGTTTTACCGAACATGACCTTATTTGCATTTTCTGCAAAAACCTTCACAACCGCACTGTTACTATTTACGATGATGTATTGATCCGTTTCTTTCGCTTTTACTGGTGAGAGAACTTCCCAACTCGAATATTTCTGTTCGATGTTTATGTCATAGCGAATCACAGTTCCATTGTCATCTTCTGCTACGATTGTGTATACAGTCGTCCCACCCTTTTTCAAGGTAAGAGGGAAGAGTGCAAGCTTTTGTTCTTGTTCTTTAGCATCAGTAACAGCATCCTGAATTTCTTCTACGAGATCACCATACTTCTTCGTGCTCATTTTTCCTTCAAATCGGGAACGAGACTTCGAATCAATATTGTGATCGTCAAACAGGTCTCTCAGGTCGTTATTCAATGCTGCTTCCAAACGTGCATTCACGTATTCCTGATTTGTAGCGTCTTGATCCCAATCCCCGTTCTTGAAACGGAAATCATTGATGCGTTTTCCATTCTTCTCAATGTATACGTGTGTCGCATCCTTAACCGTAAAGCTCAGACCACTCAAGAAGTTAGCACCTGTACGGTATGAAGGATCTGCTGCCTTTTTGGTCAGTTCTTCTGTCTTACCATTAGAAGTAATCTCCAGCTTAATATCTTCCACTGCTGGTGTTTTGGATGAATTGTAGGAAACATTGTACGTAAAGACTGTTTGTGGGTCATCTTTCAAAGTGACCTTCAGAACGTTGTTTCCTTTTTTGTAATTCAACTCACTTTTTTCAATCAGGAACGTTCCTTTATTTGTATCGATATTGCTAGCTTTTATTGTAATTGGCGTGCTATTCAAGGTTGCTTCAATGTTACTTGTTTTCAATACATAATTGTAAACTTTACCGTCGAGATTTCGAATGTCGTTTTCACTCTTAACCTGATAGCCATCCTCAAAGCTCCGTACTTGGCCAGTAGCATCTACATATGTCATTTGTACATAAGGTGTAATTCTCACATCGAGTGTATAAGTAGCGGATGTTGGGTTGGCTCCTGTGTATCCAATTTCGAGTTTGCCTAATCCTTGGGACAGTTTTTTCAACGTGAGTGTAAACCCGTTGGTTCCAGCTCCGTTAATTACATAATCAGTCCCTGAGGTCAATGTCTGATTGTTATATACAATCGAGATATTCCCCGTTGTTGCAGCTATATTTTGTGTTACTACATTCAGCTCTAATGGAGATGTAACGATTATATTAGCAGCTGCTGGTGTCAATACCTGTGCATTAGCCAAATTGATTACGCGCTCTATACTCGGCTTTGTACTATCCGAGTACTTTAGTTCATACTCGTAGTTAGCAATTCCAATGTACCCGGACGGTGATGTAACTGTGTTATCCGATGCTTTTTCTAGATACTGATAGCTCAGCGCAACCTTGTACGTTTTTCCATCCTGGAATGTACCCGCCGGAACCGGCAGACTCACCGTATATTCAGTAAAGCCACTTTGTGGATTTCCGATAGGTGAGAAGGTTACACCTGTTGTAAATTCTGTTTTGTTGGAGCCTTCATAAATCGTAACCTTAAAGTCTTGGAACAACTGCTGCCCTGGAATATCTACAAAACGCAGCAATGCTTTTCCGGTTAGAGTCATAGCTGGAGAAACGGCCGTCCCTTTTACTAGTGCTGGCTGGTTAGGTGTCAGCGCCACACCACCCAAAGTAACATTGTAAAACTGGTCAGAACTACCTGCTGAGGTTGTCGCTACAATCAGATTTCGTGTAAACGTTCCGACCTCTTTATTTTGGTTAAAGACTCTGATTTCCAATGAGTTTTCCCCTAGTAATGATGGAACACTCAGTCCAAACGAACCTGTACGGTTTACCTGTGTTTTGACAACATCACCTGTACGCAGGTTTTTTACTTCGACGCTATCTGCGTTGAGTGCTTTCCCGTCCATATTCAGATTGAGACGATTCAGCGATGGTACGGTAATATACGTTGGATTTGTAGTTACATTCGGATCATTCAGTGGCGTGTCGTTAATTCTCAAGTCACTAACGAGTGGCGTGTTATTATACTGAACGTAAAATTGGTAATGCTCTTTGGTTACATTCCCAACTTTCTCATAAAACGCGATCTGATTAAGACCTGGCTTCAAACCAATGTTATGGAAAGTAAAGGTGCTTCCACTAATAGACGGTGCGGTATTGCTCAAATCTTGAACGGTTTGTCCATTATTGGTGATTAGCTTCAGGCGAAGACTGCTTCCCGTTACACCGCTACCGTACGTACCCGTAAGCGTAATGGTCGAATCTCCGTAAACGACAGGATTGTAAGCTGTCGTACCACCTGCAAAGTTGGTAATGGTAATTGGGCTATTCATCGAGTTGTACTCGTAATAAATAACATCTCGCTCGCCTGTATTAGGAGCGTAAATCTGTACCGCATTTAACCCAGGAGCTAGATCAAAGTCTGGTAATGGCTTAGCAGGTCCACCTGCACCATATACGGTACGGATCGTAGTGCCGTTCACTTGAACCTCAACCGCCTGCGTTTTATCTACGGCAGCAGAAACATTGTACGTGTATTGCAGTCCAGATACTGTACGGCTGCTTACCGGCTTAGGGTCACTAGCGTATTCACCTTGCCCCGAATTCGTAAACTGCAAAGGTCCTGTTCCAGATTGAGCAGGGCTTGGCGTATATTGAAAGTAAATTTCTGATGTATCATTCGTAGGATCAAGTGAGACTTTTGGTCTGACAGTAACTTTTGTCACTGCCCCACTGCTGTTTAAATTAAAATCCGGAAGAGTAATCGTGTTGTTCACAAAAAGTTGTGTGTTCGGAAGTGCAATTCCGTCAATCAACACATCAACACCTTGTCCATTTTTGGAATTATCCTTGTAGACAAGTTTAACACCATACACCAGTTTCGATATTGTCTTGAGCGGAGTCGTAAACGCATTACCGTTTCCGCTACCCGAAGCTATGTAATCTGTTGGTGTCGTAATCCCAGCATTCCAGTTGGAGCCTAGTGCTGCAGAAGCAGGAACAGCCGGTAAAAAACCAGTTACAAGCAGCATCATCGCCAGACACAAAGCGAGCCAACGACGGAATTGTTGATTTAGCTTATTCATTTTTTCACCTCTCCACATTATTCTGAACCTCTTGGTTGTCCCGTTTTTATAAAACTACGGTACTTTTTTCTCTTTATCTATATCGGATAAACACCTTCAGCAGTTAAGAGTTTCCACCTAAATAGTACGAAAAAAAAGCCTCTGCTTTGAACAGACGCAGAGGCTTCAACTTTATTAGTTTGTTCGCCGTTGTTGCTCGACGTACTTAATTTTCAACCGTCGATACGTATTAATCAACGGACGATGTCGTCTGCTGACGAGTCCAATGATCTCCGTCCCCAAGTGTATCCCGATCAAAAGGATCACCATTACAATGATCGTGGTCCATTTGGTCGTCTTAGTCAACAGGATTGCCATCGTTCCGAAGAAGATACTGATCGAATAAATCATCAATACAGTTGATCGGTGAGACAAGCCCATGTTGAGCAAGCAGTGATGCAAGTGCCCTTTGTCCGGGCTGGAAATTGGCTTTTTATTCACGATGCGGCGAACGATTGCAAAAAACGTATCCCACAACGGAACGCCCAGCACGACGATTGGGATGATAAAGGAAACGAACAACGCTTCTTTAAAGCCCATAATCGACAGTGCAGCGAGGTTAAAGCCTAAAAAGAGCGAACCGGTATCGCCCATGAACAGGCGCGCCGGATGAAAGTTAAAGTACAGAAAACCAAGAATCGCTCCGAGGAGCACGAAACAGTACGTAGCGACTTTGTAGTCTCCCATCAATAGCGCCACAACTGCCATGGTTCCCGCCGCAATCGCGGAAACACCAGCAGACAAACCATCCAGACCATCAATCAGGTTCACTGCATTGGTTACTCCCACGATCCAGAACATCGTAATCGGAATCGCGAGCCAGAACAGCCATCCACTGCTAAAATCAATGCTGCCCATATAAGGCAGATTGACCACACCAATTTTCAATCCGAATGGGATGACGACAATAGCCGTGGCGATGAGCTGTCCAAGCAGCTTCCATTTTGGCGAAAGCTGGTATTTGTCATCGAGCATTCCAACAGTCATGACAATCGTACTACCGAAGAAAATCCCGAGCATTTCAGACATGCTGGTGTAGGGAACAAACAAAAAGAATGCAACCATATAGCCTAGGTAAATGGCCAAGCCCCCCATACGCGGCATGATCCGCGTATGTACCTTGCGTTGGTTGGGAGCATCTACGGCTCCAACTTTTTCAGCAAGCTTTTTGACGTACGGTGTTGCAACAAACGATATGATCAGCGAAGTCAAAAATCCGAGGATTAATGTAGACATCGACTGTTCTCCTCTCTACGGATGCATCTAGGAACGGCTACTCCATTTTTCTTTTAAAACGGTTAAGACAAACCGCGGAATAGCCAGCTGACGCTTCCAGCGAGAAGGCTGGGAAGCAAGTCGATAAAACCATTCCAAATGCAATTTCTGCCATACTTTTGGAGCGCGCTTTACTTTCCCGGAAATTACGTCAAAGCTTCCGCCTACTCCCATCATGAGCGATGCATTCAATCGTTCGCGGTGCCCGGCCATCCAATTGTCCTGCTTGGGTGAGCCCAATGCGACGAACAGCAGATGAGGCGCAGCTTCAGCGATCTCCTGTACAATTTGTTCTTCATCAGCTTCTTTAAAATATCCATCTCGATAGCCAACCAAGCGCGCCCTCTGATAACGAGCTTGCAGCTTTTGTGCAGCCAGCTCGATTACATCTGGGCTGGCACCGAGCAAATAAACTTTCCATCCATATTGATTCGCTTCTGCCATTAGTGCTTCGAGCAGCTCGACTCCTGTCACGCGCTCGTAGATAGGCTGATTTGTCCATTTCGCGGCGTATACGATTCCAATTCCATCCGGAACGACATAGGCTTGTTCTACAATAGAACGAAAGCCCTGATGTTCTCTCGCTAGCATGACGATTTCCGGATTGGCGGTTACCACATGGGTCTTTTGTCCACTCTCAATCCGTTCGACCATGTATGCGACTGTATCGCGAAACCCGCGAGTAGAAAACGGTACATCCAATATTTTTGCAACCTGTTTGGCCAAATTTTTCACCTTCAATGCATAAGTAGCCCAATAGCCATTTTACCCGAAAAGAAAAGCACATTCAAGATAGTCATGAATGTGCTTGATCGCCAGCGGTCAATGCAAACATCATGCCGCCCTCTGCTACCACTTTTCCATCTACCAATGCTTTCCCATTCGCTTTCACGACAGTACCACGAACACGAGTCAGCTCAACATCCAAAGTCAGCGTATCGCCGGGCTTTACCTGATCCTTGAAGCGGAATTCATCAATTCCTGCGAACAGGCCAATTTTTCCTTGATGTTCCTGTAAGCTAAGCATAGCTACCCCACCGACCTGTGCCAATGCTTCCACAATAAGGACGCCAGGCATGACCGGATAACCAGGAAAGTGGCCCTGGAAAAATGGCTCGTTCATTGTTACGTTTTTGATCCCGACAGCTCGCTTGCCCGATTCCAGCTCCACGATTTTGTCTACCAGTAAAAACGGGTATCGGTGAGGAATGATATCCTGAATTTGTACGATATCTAGTGGCGCCTTAATTTCCATGACTCCCAACTCCATTTCCATACTTATCTAGACTTGTCCATGCATGAAGACCTGAAAGCAAACTGAGAATAAGACAACTCCCGCCTTTCGCTAATCGAAGGGAACGGGGTTAAAATAAAGGAGCACTTCCTTCCTATGTCGGAAGTGCTCTTTTTCTGTTCTCCCTACGCGCGATTCAACAATCGAAACTTCCCCAGATAAATGACGCTCGTAATAAACGAGAACGCAATCACTGTCCAGAGAATCATTTCACCGTACTCATATCTATACATGATCAATGGTATTACCACATACAAAAAGACAGTTGTCAATTTCCCATACGTATTGGCTGGGACTGTTTTTTTACCTCGAAGGTGATAAACAGCTCCTGTTACAATCATTGCCACTTCACGTACAAAGAAAAACAGGGCGGCCCACATGCTAATCCGCTCCGTTATAAACAATGACGCAATCACTGCCAGCATCATTAATTTATCAGCCAGAGGATCTAACACGATTCCAAGCGTGGTCACAAGCTTATGCTTTCGCGCGAGGTACCCGTCCGCAATGTCCGTCAATCCCGCTATTATCAGAATAGCCAATGCGATCTCTACATGGTACGGGTTTGCGGAAAAAAAGACGTACAGGTACAAAGGGATGAGAACGATGCGAAAGAGCGTAAGCAAATTAGGAAGATTCACGGACATCCCTCCGTATAAGAAAAGTCGCTTCCTTTTTCAACCACTCGGTTTATTATACTCTGCGGACAAACACCGCAACAAGTCCCCTCAAAAAATAGAGCCCTAACCAATCGGTTGGGCTGGCAATCATGACTGCTAATTCCTCGTTTATGTCTCGGCAAAAAGCAAGTCCCACATATGTTTGTATGTACCCATATCAAGCACTTCAGAAGCTGGCTTATGCCCGACCACACCGTAGCCGATCATCAGGCCGATAACCAGTGAGAAAAAGAGCAGGAGAGGGACCAACACGATCTTGGCTACCGTAATTCTCCAGTTTTTACCGCTCCGTTCACGCACTTTCGCCTTAGTTTTAGCTTTAGCCTCTTGGGTATCACGCGGGAAACGTTGTCCCTTCTCTCGTTCCATTCTTCTCTCCCCCGTCATGCCGATTGGATTACCTACTTCTAATCGAATTCGCAATACCCATCATCTGATCGCTAATTCCGATTGCCCGTGAGTTCAACTGGAAAGCGCGCTGTATGTTGACCAGCTGAGACATTTCTTCTGTCATAGTGACATTGGAGCCTTCCAATGCGCCCTGACGCACAGTTGCGATTCCTTCAACCACAGCGTCTGCGTATTTATCTGTTAGTTTAATTGGATCGTCTATGTCTGCATCATATAAATCTTTTCCTACTTGTTGCAGCTGATCCGGGTTATTTACTTTCCAGATGCCAATCTCCGCTATTGGAGTCTCATCATCAACATTGTAAACCTTGCCATCTGCTTCAATTCGAATCGGCTCGTTTGGATCAGTCAGAGTAATCGGCACTCCGTATTTATCCAAAACATAGTCACCTGATGCCGTTGCTAAAGCAAATTGATTCAAGCCTACATGCTTCGTTATTTTAAAATTACCATCACGTGTCAGGAAAAAGTCTTCATTGTTATTATCCGTTTGACGACTAACAGCAAAATAGCCGTCGCCTTCGATCATAACATCTGTTGGAACATCTGTAATTTTAACATTTCCTTGACCAAGATCCAGTTTCGTAAGTCCTAGACGCGCACCGCTGCCAACTCGCAGCCCAAAAGGTGTATTACGATTTTGATTGTCTACTCTCGGCTGCTCATTCATCGAATCAGATAATAATTCGGAGAAAGAGGCGTGCCGACGCTTGTAACCAATCGTATCCAAGTTTGCAAGATTACTGGCTGTATTATCAAATGCCTGCTGAATTCCCCGCATTGCTGATGTGGAAATATTTAAAGATTGCATCCTGTTTCCCTCCTTATTATCCGCTTACTCGACCAATTTCGTTCGCAGCCTTTTCCAGCGTGCCGTCAATCGTAGTAATGACTCTTTGATTCGCTTCATAGGCGCGCAGCACACTCATCATACTCGTCATGGTTTGAGCAGGGTCAACATTTGAACGTTCCTGCCAGCCCTGTTGAACTCCGTAACGGCCTCTTACTTTAGGGACATCGTAGACATTATTTGTGAGTGCATCAATGTCCTCTTGAAGTGCCGTCTCTATTTTCACAACATCGTTATCGACATCATACTGACCATCCAGGCGGTAACGATCTGAGCCTTCTCTCACTAGCTTCCCGGATGGATCTGCAATGACATTCAATCCAAGAGTCACATTCAGTTCTTCCAGCTTCGTTTCCGTTGGTTGACCTGGTGTGTTTTCTAGATATTCAATCCACAATTTACCTTTATCATCAATCTTCAGGTTTTTTCCGGCATTTTCATTAACAGCTGCAGCTGCGGTATCCGGATTTTTATTGACCTGTATCGCCATGTTGGCATTATCCAGCACGTAATACCCTTCACCCGTAACCAAATATCCTTCCGCGTTCACGCTCCAGTTGCCATTTCTCGTGAACCGAATATTTTCGCCATCTGCTGGTTGCGTGACGTCATCGATCCGGGCAACACTATAAAACAAGCGCTGTTCATTACCATCCTCATCCGGCTGAATGTTGTCCAACAATGCTACATCATACGGATTATGCGTCTCCTCGATATCCCCTTGCGTAAAGACAGGGAGCGCCTCCGACATGTATATCCCCGTGCTCAATCGGCCGATCATGGCAGCCTGTCCACCCATGTTAGGGATTCCCGGAATATCTGGCCCCGTATTATCGCTAACACGTGAAATCAATTGCTCTGGAAAAGAACGCATCAACGCCAGGTCCTGTTTGAAGCCTGGTGTGTTGATGTTAGCCAAATTGTTTGCGAGCGACTCATGCTTGTTCTGCAGGGCCAACATTCCTGACGCAGACGTATACAAGCCTCTAATCACGTAATCTTACCCCCTGAATAACCGCTTATTCCGGTGCGCTGGTACCTTATCGAGGTAGTCCAGCATCATTCCTGTTCCTTTCGCTACGCACATCATTGGCTCGTCCGCTACCAATACTGGAACTCTCAATTCGTCTGCCAGTATTTGATCGATGCCATGCAAAAGAGCGCCGCCGCCGGTCAGGAAAACACCCTTATCAATTATATCGGCAGAAAGCTCCGGAGGTGTTCGTTCTAAAACAGATTTTGATGCTTGTACAATAGCACTAACCGACTCGGCCAGGGCTTCTTGGACTTCGCCCGATTGAATGGTAATTGTTTGCGGAAGCCCGCTTACCATGTCTCGACCACGAATGTCCATTTCGTCCTGGCGCCCGCCGGATACGGTTCCGATCTGAACTTTGATATCTTCAGCCGTTCGCTCACCAATCAGCAGCTTGTATTTATTTTTTATGTACCGCATAATGGCCACATCAAATGTATCTCCTGCAATTTTGATGGAGGAAGACGTCACAATATCGCCCATAGACAGTACCGCTACGTCAGTTGTACCTCCACCAATATCAACTACCATGTTGCCGGACGGCTGAAAAATATCCATGCCTGCGCCTACTGCAGCTACTTTCGGTTCTTCTTCAATGTATACTTCTCGCGCTCCACCACTGCGTTCTGCAGCTTCACGAATTGCCTTTTGCTCAACTGATGTAATATTGGTCGGGCAGCAGATCAATACACGTGGACGTGCAAACATGCTTTTCCCACCGATTTTGGTCAAAAAGTGCTTGAGCATGGCTTCTGTGATTTCAAAGTCCGCAATAACACCTTCTCGCAAAGGTCGGATCGCCACAATGTTACCCGGGGTGCGCCCCACCATACGATGTGCTTCATTCCCCACAGCCAATACTTTCCGTGTATAACTGTCTATAGCCACGACAGATGGTTCATCTAGGACAATGCCTTTGCCTTTCACAAAAACCAAAACATTGGCCGTCCCCAAGTCGATTCCGATATCTTTGCCAAACATGAAAGGTCCTCCCTGTTACCAGTTACATTTCTATCTAATATCATAGGCTCTTCTACGTGAGAGGACAAGGAAATTATTTCTTACACGCTCTCCTCCTGTTCAACACGCACTTTTTTACTACGACGTTTGTACTTGATCTTGGTTGCTTCACCGCCACGCAAATGTCTGATGGCTTTGTGGTATTCCAGAATTTCCTTTACTTGGTTAGCTAACTCTGGATTTATCTCAGGCAACCGCTCAGTCAAGTCCTTGTGCACTGTACTTTTGGAAACACCGAACTCTTTGGCGATCATCCGAACCGTATTTCTCGTCTCTACAATATATCGGCCGATTTTGATGGTCCGCTCTTTGATGTAGTCGTGCACGTCACTCGCCTCCTTGTATCTACATTGTCTGATACAATATATGGGTGGGTGCGGACACATATTCTACGTTTCCAAGCCTGACAAGCCAGCACGGCCCCATCTTTTTTCAACAGTTTGTACCACTTGGGGGATTTGGCGTAGTGGAGAGAAGCCGATTTCCAGGCTCCGCTCCGGTCTACGTCCCACTGAAAGTGT
Source organism: Brevibacillus sp. SIMBA_040 (assembly GCF_046535075.1). Classification (NCBI taxonomy): domain Bacteria; kingdom Bacillati; phylum Bacillota; class Bacilli; order Caryophanales; family Paenibacillaceae; genus Brevibacillus; species Brevibacillus sp. SIMBA_040. The sequence continues at coordinate 306,362 of NZ_JAWRXI010000006.1, read as the reverse complement.
TGTCTGTCCGCTCCGCAACGACTCGCGGGGGAACGTAAAAGCAGTAGCCGCTACGCCGTTTTTCAAGGTTACGTTCCTGTTTCCCGCGATTCGTCGCTCCGCTGGGTAGGACTTCGCTAGTCGCTCGCCTGGAAATCGGCTTCTCTTTCGTTACAGTTGTTTTTCTTCGATCAGTTAAAAGAAAAATATTTTTGTAGGGTCGTGCTACAGAAGTTTTTACATTCAAAACTCCCCGACCTCAATGTATATGCTTGCAAACATTGAAAAAGTCTTAAGGTCTATCCGATCTTTTAAAATGCTGTAGCTACGCAGGAGAAGAATATTTCCAGGCGCAGCTCCTTGTGAAGTCCTGCTTAGCGGAGCGCCGAGCGGCGGGAAACAGAATCGCAACTTGTTCACGCTGCGTAGCGGCTACTGCTTCTGCGATTCCCCGCCGCTCGGCGTGGAGCGGACAGTCTACACTCCAGCGCTAGACGTAGCCCGGGCCCCGCAAAACGCGAGCGTTAGCTTGTGTTTTGTGGGTGGAGCAGAGAGCGAAGCCTGAAAATATTCTTCTCCCCACCACAGCCAGTTTTCACCAACAAAAAACCACCTGCAAGAGTAATCTCTTTTACAGGTGGTTCACTAACTTATTGATTTTTCGCTTCAGTTTCCGGAGATACCAGATACTGCTCTGGATTTACCGCTTTGTTATCAACGCGGACTTCAAAGTGAAGATGAATGCCAGCGTCTTTTTCATACTCATTGCGTCCAGCAGATCCAAGAACTTGACCTTGTGTTACTTCATCGCCTGGTTTGACTGTTACATTATCCAGACTTTGATACACAGTGACCATTTTGTCAGCGTGCTCCACCTCGACTACCTTACCAACCAGCGGATCAACCTCAACTTTCACTACCTTACCAGCCAAAGCAGCAATGACATCAAAGCTTTTGCCATCTGTTGCCTTCAGATCAATACCTGTGTGCGGGAAGAAAGATTTGTCGTACTTCACCAGCGCTTTTTGCTGATTTTCCTTGGAGGCTTGCTCATCATAGAAGCTCATCCCCAGATCGTACGTAACTCCTTTTCCTACAGGCCATGCGAGTGGTTGTGGACTGCTTGCAACAGGTACAGACGGATTTTCCTGCGGTGTTGTCTCAGGATTTGCAGGTGTTGTTACTGCCGTGTTCTCATTATTAACGCTCGTCAATTTTGACACTGTGTCCATGACGCTTCCCTGATACCACATCACAAAAGCGAGAATGATTGCTGCGGTTCCGATGTAGATCGCGGGAAAAGCCCACTTCTTACCCAATACTTTTTTCCAAGAACTTGACTTCTTGAATGGAATCGGTTGATTTTGATTTTTTTGATCTTCCATTTTATTCATCACCTCATCCCTCAGTATCGCCAGAATTTTAGCGTATAAACCTGAGAGAGTAGGGAAAAGTAAAAATTTGCTCACATTTAACTAGACTTGCAAAATACGAGTGTAATCCTGCAGGTTGATGCCCTGGTAAAAATACTTCACGATCTGCTCTGCATTCTTTCCGTTTTTAGCCATCCCGTTTGCTCCCCACTGGCTCATCCCGACACCGTGACCATACCCTTTTGTCGTGATAAACACCTGGTTTCCTCGCAGGTCCATCGTAAAAGAGGAGGAGTTCAGATTGAGCTTTTCGCGAAACTCCCTTCCCGTAAACTCTTTTCCACCAATACTAATTTTCCCGACGCGATTTCCTGTCGTCGTCCTCTCGATTCGGTACCATGCTCCATTCGTAGATGCTTCCTGCGCGAGTTTGACTCCTAGATCCTTTTCTAGCTCTGCCGTTGTTTTGATGACGGTCTCTTCATAACGCGGAGATTGAATATCCCACGGACTTGCTACGCTTTTTAAATAGGGAATCGGCTTTTCCCAGTACTCATCGGAGTTTTCTGTGAATCCATTGCTAGTGGAAAAAAACGTAGCGTCAATTGGCTCGCCATTGTACGTAAGCACGACACCTGCAGTTGCCCGAACGGCTTGTGTAATGCGCTGGTTTTTCCATTCATACTGATCCTTCCACCGCTCACGCCGCTGATTCTCATCCATATAGACCTGGTGACGAACGGTATCCAGCACCTGTCCCCCTGCTGGCACATCATCGAACTTCCCTTCGTTCAGCCTACGCACGATATATGTCCTGGCAGCCAGTGCTTGTGCCTTGAGGGCCTCCAGCTCGAATTCTGCTGGCATTTCGGCAGCCACAACGCCTGTTATATACGTTTCCAGCGGCAATGTTTCCACCACCTTTTTTTCTGTGCGATACACCTTGATGGGAAGCGACGATATCTCCTGAGTCACCTGATTGCCCGGAGCTGAGACAGGTACATGGGCTGGACCTGCAATCTCTCCCCCTGGCGAAAAGAAATGGACGAGTGCTGCAGGTACCATTACGAGCAAGATCGGCAATACGATAAACCAAATGAGTAGATAGCGTTTCATGCAAGTGATCCTCCCCGCTTTGTGCTAGACACTAGCCATTTTATGAATAGCCGCCAAGCGATAGAACGAGAGAATGAGAGGGAAGCGAGAATGAAAAAATCCAGCCATTTATGACTGGATTCGCTTCTCTATTCGATTGATTTTCATGTCTTGCATTGCCTGTTTCTCTACAATAAATTCCATATCATATCTAAAGCTGTCTAGTTTCCCTGACATGCTCTCCAGTAGTGCCCGAATGTCTTGAGGTTGGCTATCCTCTAAACGAAAAACAGCCTCTTTGATCTCGGTTACTTCTTCTTTGATCTTCGCCACTTCTTGATGAAGTGAATTTTGACCTTTCTCCAAGCCTTCCAATTTCGACAGGATCAGATCTATTTTAGCTTCCATCTCCACCACTAAGCACCTCGCTTTCGTCCATTATATCATGGCAGAGATTCCAGTGCCTCTCCCAAACGAAAAAAGCGTGCAAAACTGTCACCAGTTCACACGCCTTTTTGTTTTTGCCATTTAGTTGACATATTGATCAAGCAAAATTAGGAGAGAAGCTTACTTTCACCGTTTCCGTCACTGCAGCATCACGCTTCTCTGTTTCAGGTACGTATCGCTCCACGTCTGCGCCTAGTGCGAGCAGCTTTTCCGTAAAGTTTACGTAACCGCGATCAATGTGATGCAGGGCAGATACTTCCGTTACACCCTCTGATACCAATCCAGCCAGCACCAGTGCAGCACCTGCACGCAGGTCTGTCGCTGCTACCTTGCTGCCTGTCAGCTTGGAGCCGCCTTCTACTATTGCGCTGCGACCCTCAATTTTAATATTGGCATTCATACGGCGGAATTCTTCCACGTGCATGAAACGATTCTCAAAAACAGTCTCTGTCACGATGCTAGTCCCCTCAGAAACGAGAAGCAGTGCCATCATTTGCGATTGCATGTCTGTAGGGAAGCCTGGATATGGCAATGTTTTCAAATCAACCGCTTTGAGTGCACCACTGCGGCGAACACGAATACCGTTCTCCTGCTCATCCACTTCCACGCCCATTTCACGCAGCTTGGCCGTAACGGATTTGAGGTGATCACAAATAGCGCCTTCGACAAAAACATCTCCACCCGTAATCGCGGCAGCAACCATAAAGGTACCTGCTTCAACACGGTCTGGAATGACACAATGCGTGCATCCAGTCATTTTTTCCACGCCCTCGATACGGATCGAACCCGTACCAGCGCCGCGGATTTTTGCCCCCATCCGATTCAGGAAGTTGGCCAAATCTACAATCTCCGGCTCTTCTGCCGCATTCTCAATCACGGTCGTACCCTCTGCCAAAGCAGCAGCCATCATGATGTTTTCGGTAGCTCCTACACTCGCAATATCGAGGTAGATTTTCGCGCCCTTCAATCGGCCTTGTACGGTTGCTTCAATAAACCCTTGTCCGATCTCGATCTTGGCTCCCATGGCTTCAAACCCTTTTAGATGCTGGTCGATCGGGCGGGTACCTATGGCACAACCACCTGGAAGAGCGACACGAGCCTTTCCTTTTCTGGCCAAGAGTGGTCCCATCACGAGGAAGGACGCACGCATTTTGCGAACCAGTTCATAGGAGGCTTCCACACTAGTCAGCTTGGAAGCATTAATTGTCAGCACTTCGTGATCATATGTAAGGGAGATTCCCATCGTTTTCAAGAGGTCGCAAATCGTCCTGACATCGTCGAGTGCAGGCACGTCCGAAATGACGCATGTCCCTTCCTCGGCCAGGATAGATGCTGCAATAATAGGGAGTACGGCATTTTTCGCGCCAGAGACTTTTACATTCCCTGTCAATGCCTTACCACCGCGGACAATAATTTTATCCAATGTGTACCCCTCCGCGTGCTAATATTCCGCTGTGATGATTGGTGTTCCTACAGTGACCCAGGTTCCAGCATTGTTGCTATCACGATGTGTGGCTACCTGCAGGTTCATCTTTTGTCCGTTTAACGCGATGAACGGTTCCCACATAGGGGTATGCCCGGAAATACTGACAACCGTCTCATCTTGCAAACGTTCGAGTTCTGTTGCCTGAAGGGTGTTAAAAATCGACAAAATCTTACCCTCCTGTTGGTCAACACTCATATTAACATTGTACATTCCGCGAATACAAGTGCTAATTTGCGGAATAAAGTTGGCTTTGCTTAGGGCATTCGCGAACGTTTCCTGTATTTGTTCAATATATAGTAGGGTTTGACGACTTCCTGACAACTGTAGCACTACATATGTGTCAAAAGAACCATTTTTAGGAACACCTGTAACCTCATAGCGCAGTTGTACGTCGTCATGCGAATACGCAGATTGATACACAAGGATATTGTTTTTCCGCGAGAACTCGATATTGGGAAAAGGAATCTCTAGTTGTTTCGCCCATTTTTCCGCCAACTCTTTGACTTCTTCCGGATGCAGGACCTGCCCCATAGCGGTACGGGCACGCACCTGAATCGTCAATCCTGTAGCTCCAGAGTCTTCCAAAGCACCTAGCAGCTGGGCAGCCACTGGCTTCACTTCTGTCGCCTGCGCAGGCATCCAATAAACTACACCCATGACAAACAATAGAGCTAGAACGATCCAACCAGACCATTTCCCCATGACTACCCTCTCCCCATTTCACGTACATCTCTTTGTACTTCTCATTTTGCACATGAAAATGGGTGGATATACCAACAAGCTCTAATTGATGTTTAGGTAATTACGAGAACATGTTCCCAAATGAAAGGGACCAGCCCAAGTAATCGAGGAAAAAGCGCGATACCTCATAGCCGATGACGATGGACAGGAAAATCTGTAACAGCTTGGCCTGTGCGCCACTTGGCCGCTTTACTATTTTTTCAAAACGAAACGATTGGAGAGCCCACCATGCCAATCCAATAAACACGATCGATAAAATGATGCTCAGAAAGCCGTAAATTTCTTGTGACACGCTCGTATCCTCCTGTAAGAAAACCTCTATCGAAGCCTCTTCAAGGGTGAGGCTCCCTTCTTTCTAGTAACAGAAAAAGGGACAGCCCTCCAAAAATGGGCTATCCCTTCTATTGTACATGAAGTACGTATCAGTTACGAGTCTCACTGAAAGTTTGGTGGAAGCATGTTTCCAAAATCAAACGACGGGTTGAAGTGTGCCTGTACATAGTCTGTAACCACTCCCGGAAACGCCCCAAAGAATACGGTAGCGACCGCCATGACGAGCACAAATACCCAGATGCCTTTTGGTACTGCTAACCTCGCTTCTGTCGTGCCTGGACGCATATACATTTGTCGAATAATCCCGAAGTAGTAGTAATAGGAAATGACGCTGGTCACAATCATAATCGCACTCAGCCAATAGTTCTCCTGTGCCAATGCGCCCATGAACAGGTAGAACTTCCCGAAGAAGCCTGCTGTTACCGGTATCCCTGCCAGAGAGAGCAGGAAAATGCTCATCGCGACAGCCATGATCGGAGACCTGTGATACAAACCGGCAAACCCTTTCAAATCCTCAGTTTGCTGCTCCTGTGCTACTACCATGATGACGGCAAAAGCCCCAAAGCTGACCAGCAGGTACGCAAACAGATAGAAAATTACTTCACTGAAAAAGAGTGTTGTCGGTGGTACAAACGGCACGAGCAAATAGCCAGCCTGCGCAATTCCAGAGTAAGCCATCATCCGTTTGACATTCGTTTGGCGAATCGCCATGGTGTTCCCGATAATCATCGACGCTGCTGCCATGAGGCCAAGGTACAGGCTGCCCTCTTGGAAAAAGAATCGTCCTACACCGTCCGTAACGTTAAAGAACGAGATCATCACTATGCGGAACAGCAAGGAAAAACCTGCAGCTTTCGAAACGACAGCGAGAAACGCCGTAATTGGTGTAGGAGCGCCCTGGTAAACATCCGGTGTCCACATATGGAACGGAGCCGCAGAAATTTTGAACGCTAAACCAACCACTAGAAAAGCAAACGCTACATAAACAAGGAACTGATAGCCCGCCATGCCAGCCTCTGCCAAACGCATGGAAATCTCATAAACATGGGTCGTTCCCGTCAAGCCGTAAATGTACGACATCCCGAACAAGGTAATCGCTGTTGCAATCCCTCCAGAGACGACATACTTGAATGCCGATTCATTTGATTGTAACGATTTTTTTCTCATTCCGACAAGAATATAGGAAGACAGGGACAAAAGCTCCAAGCCAACAAACAGCGTAATCAGATCGGCCGAAGAGGCCATGACCATGGCTCCCAATAAACCTGTCAGCAAGAGATAATAATACTCACCGGAGTGCTGTACCTCCCCTTTCTTTAAATAGGAAAGGGAGATCAGAAGAGCAAAGGCTGTACCGCCCAGGAAGAGCAATTTGAAAGCATTCCCGTAGTCATCAATGCGGATCATGTCCGCCATATAGCTATACGGCTTATCAAGCGTATTTACGTTAACAAACACGAAGACTGCTGCAAGTACCACACCCACCAAGGAGAGCCAGCCAATCACCTGTTTGCCGAGACGTTTCCCTGCAAAAAGATCTAACAGTGACAACAGCGTGGCAAAACCAAGGATGATAAACTCGGGCAGAAGGTAACTCCAGTCATATGAGAAAATATCTTTCGCGTCCATGGATTACCCTCCTATTCCCGTGACGATGGGTACGATCGTTTTTAGTGCCTGTTGCATCGGATTGCCAAGTACTGCCGGGTACACACCAATCAAGATGATGCATCCCAAAAGAACGACCATCGGAATGACTTCCATCGGTTGCGCATCCGCAACGCCTGTAAAACGGCTAGGTGCTTGACCAAATGTCGTTTTCAGGATCGCTCGCAGTAAATATGCAGCTGTCAAAACGATTCCGATTGCGCCCACCGCTGCAAGCACAGGCATTCGCCCGAACAAGCCCAGGAAGGCAAAGAATTCGCTGATAAATCCTGACATGCCGGGAAGACCGAGGGACGCCATACCACCTGCCAACAAAACACCACTCACGAACGGCATTGACTTGGCCAAACCGCCTAAATCGTCGAGCATCGAGGTCTGGGTACGGTCCCAAATGACGCCGATCAGGAAGAACAGCAGCGCCGAAATAAAGCCGTGCGATACAATCTGGAACATCGCGCCCTGAAACCCGATTGTATTCATCGAGGCAAAGCCGAGCAGCACGATTCCCATATGGCTAATACTGGAGTAAGCCATCACCATCTTCAAATCCTTTTGTACGAAAGCAAGCACCGCTCCATACAGGATGTTGATGATTCCCAGCACAGCAAGCCACGTAGAGAACTGGTACGCCTGTTCAGGAAAAAAGCCGATTCCCATGCGCAGCAAGCCGTATGCACCCATTTTCAACAAAATCCCCGAGTGGATCATAACGATGGAAGGCGGCGCCTGAACGTGCACCTTCAGCATCCACGTATGGAATGGAAATACGGGTAGCTTGATCGCAAAGGCGATGAACAAAGCCATAAACAGTCCAAAGCGGAATTCTGGAGTAAGTGCCGCTGAAATCGGATGCTCCGGTGTCGTCAGAATGGCACCAATTTGGTCAATATTTAAAGTGCGCATCACGACAAAAATCACGATGAACGCGATGAGCATGATCCCTGAACCAATTCCGTTATACAAAAGAAACTTGTTTGCCGCCTGCTCGCGCTCTCCGTATCCCCAGATTCCAATAAGGAAGTAAGTTGGAACCAGCGTCAATTCGAAGAAAATGAAGAACAGAAACAGGTTATCTGCTGCAAAAACCCCCAGCATCCCGATCAACAGCAGATGAAACAGGATAAAAAACTCTTTCAACCGCTTTTTAATCTGCCAGGAAGCAACTGCTGCAAGAGTCGCGATAATCGCTGTCAACAAGATCAACGGCATCGAGATACCATCTACACCAAGCTCATAGTCGATGTCAAAGGTAAATACCGCTCCTGTCTGTGCCATCCCGATCGGAATCGATATCCACGCGTGCTTTTCGATGAACTGAAGATTGGCCGTATCGTAATTGAAAAGCCCAAACATCCACAGAGCCAAAATGAGTGGTAGCAAGGTACCGAGGATACCGACCAGCTTGATCGCTCCACCTTTGTGACTCGGCATAAATGCGATAATGATGATCGCCAGCAGCGGGGAAAACACTAGTGACGACAAGAGGATATTAGTGACCGAATCCAAAGAGTCCACCTCCCTGTGCCGTCAAGCTAATAGCGATAATGAGCAGCAGCAATCCAAACAGCACCACAGCTCCGTATGACTGGATTTGTCCGCTTTGTGCTCTGGCGTGCAGGGACCCGATTCCCTGCGTAATCTTCGCCGTCAATCCTACTAACCCATCCACTACATACTTGTCAAATGCGTTCAAGATAAAGCCCAGCCATCCCAGTGGACGAACAATTACATAATGGTAGAGCTCATCGACAAAGTACTTGCGGTAGGAAAGCTGATAGAGCCATGGCATTGCTTCGGGAATGGTGTCGGACGGAATGGATTTTTTTCCGTACATGAAATAGGCCAAAACCACTCCGAGAATCGAAATTACAAGCGCTACGATTTGCAGCCATGCCGCAGCGTGCTCCCCTCCGTCTCCAAATACAGTTGTAATTGCCGCACCTGTTCCTGTAGATAGCAGCCAGTCAGTGAGCATCGGAGCGTAAGGTGTATTCACAAAACCTGCTACGACTGCAAGCAAGGCCAGGATCAGCAATGGCCCTGTCATCACTGCAGGAGACTCATGTGCCTCATGCTTGCTCCGCGGCTCTCCTGCAAACGTCAGGAAGAAGAGACGGAACATATAGAAGGCTGTAAAGAAAGCCGCCAACAGCGCAATAAACAGTAGATCATAACGGTGCGCACCGTACACAGCTCCCAAAATGGCTTCCTTCGACCAGAAGCCTGCAAACGGGAAGATCCCTGCGATTGCCAAACAGCCGATCAAAAAGGTTAGTGCGGTTACAGGCATCTTTTTCCACAAGCCACCCATCTCAAATACATCTTGTGTATGTACGGCATGGATGACACTTCCTGCTCCTAAAAAGAGCAACGCTTTGAAAAAGGCGTGAGTCATCAAGTGGAACGATCCTGCTACATAACCAGCCGCGCCTGCTACGCCAAGCGCCATCATCATGTACCCAAGCTGGCTGACCGTAGAATAGGCAAGCACGCGTTTGATGTCGCGCTGTGTGAGGCCGATAGAAGCTGCAAATATCGCTGTAAAGCCCCCCACGTAAGCCACTACGGTCAATGCCGTTTCCGAAGCGATGAACAACGGATAAGTAGCTGCGACCAAATACACACCAGCTGCAACCATCGTAGCAGCATGAATCAGGGCAGATACAGGTGTGGGACCTTCCATGGCGTCAGGTAACCATGTGTGCAGCGGGAATTGACCCGATTTTCCCATTGCTCCCACGAAAATGAGGATCGCCGCGAGTGTAATCATCCATGGCTCCAAGCGCCCCAGTGCTACACTCTCAAAGATTTGCGAGTATTCAAAGCTTCCTGTCCACCAGAACAACAAGCAAATTCCGATGAAAAGCCCCAGATCCCCGATACGCGTCACGATAAAAGCCTTTTTGGCAGCAGCCTTCGCTTCGCGTTTGAAATAGTAGTAGCCCACCAACAGGAATGAACAGACACCTACCAACTCCCAGAAAATGTAAACCTGCAGTAGATTGGGCGAGATAACCAGCCCAAGCATGGAGAAAGTAAAGAGTGCCAGATACTGATAAAACACGGGAAAGCGCTCGTCCCCATGCATGTAGCCTTTTGAGTAAATTTGAACCAGTAGGCTGACTAACGTCACGATGACCAGCATCATGGCATTGAGCTGATTGACTTCAAATCCCATGTTGATGATAATATCGCCGACCTGCAGCCAATCGAGTACGAATTTGTAGTCCGCTGCTCCGTCCTGGAATCTCACCCAAAATGTAAGCAACGCAATCACGAATGAAACAGCCGTCAGCGAAATGCCGATCATGGCCGCTCCTTCTTTCAGCTGGCGACCAAATGAGACGATCACGATGAAAGCAAGAAGCGGAAACAGAGGGATCAGCCAGGCATAATGAAAGAGAGTATCCATCTTTGTCCTCCTTATCAGGTCTCCATCTTATCGTTTCATTTGGTCCATTTCGTCTACGTTGACAGTTGCTTTGTTACGGTACAACGCAATCAAAATGGCTAATCCCAATGCTACCTCAGCAGCAGCTACCGTCATGGTAAACAGCGTGAAAATTTGTCCTGCCACCGCTGGATACAAGCCGAATTTAGAAAAGGCAACCAGATTGATATTCACTGCATTCAGCATCAGCTCGATGGACAGCAGCACGACGACTGCATTGCGCTTGGTCAGTGCTCCATACAAACCGACACAAAAGAGAATCAGAGCGACCATCAAATAGGAGGTAATGCTTACCGTCATTCGTTATCCCCCTCCTTTTTCGCCATAATGATCGCACCTATCAATGCGACCAATAGCAATACGGACAACAGTTCAAACGGGATGACGTACTTGGTGAATACCTCTATACCGATTTCTTTGGCATTGTCCACCGTTGAAGCCACTGGTGCTGGTGGTGCTGGCCATGGTGTATTTTGAACCCCCCAGAACAACAGTCCGAATACGCCAGCCACGAACAGCAGGATAAATCGGTTTTTCCACGTCCGTCCTGTTCCTTCATCGTTGGCATCATGCTTGGTCAGCATGATGCCGAATAGCATCAAAATCGATATGGCACCTGAATAAACGAGTACCTGTGCTACACCTACGAAGTCTGCACCTACTAACACGAACAATCCCGCAATGCTGATAAACGTAATCCCCAGTGAAATGACCATGTGTACGACGCGGGTAAAGCTGATCATGAAGACGGCGCCACCAATCGTCAGAAGAGACAGAATGAAAAAGGCTACAAATTCGCCGGTCATGCTAATTCTCCTCCCTGACGTTCGTATTGTTGGCGTCCAGCCATTTCAAGTTCTTGTACAATTCATCCCTGCTGTAAGCAGCAAGTTCAAAGTTGTTGGTCATCACGATCGCTTCGGTCGGACATACCTCTGTACAGAGATCGCAAAGAATACAGAGCTCAAAGCTAATGTCATACGTATCAATGATTTTCCCTTTTTTCTCTGGGTCAGGATGCGATTTCCCCGTCAATTGAATACACTCAGTCGGACATACACGCGCGCATTGATTGCATACGATGCATTTTTCCGGTGAAAAGTGCTGAATACCGCGAAAACGGGGCGGCATGGGAAACGGCACATCCGGGTAAAAATGGGTTACCTTTTTTTCTGTGAGCTTTTTAAATGTATACCCCAGGCCTTTGGCCAGTCCTAGCATGTGTGTCACCCCTCAGAATTTGAGAACTTGGCTGCGCCGAGTATATGGCGAAGCCTGCGCTATGAAACACGAGCCGTCTATTAAAACATGCCGTTCTGGTAAGAGACAACGACTGCTGTGAGCAGGATATTGAGCAGCGCCACTGGCAACAGCACTTTCCAGGCAAACGACATCAGTTGGTCGACACGCATGCGCGGCATCGTGGCGCGAATCCAGAACTGGAGGAAGACGTACAGCGAAAATTTAAGAATAAACCAAACGATCCCTGGAATAAAGTCCAGCGCCGGGTGAATCGGAAGCCATCCACCCAAAAAGAGAATCGTGATCAATGTCCCCATACCAAACATATACACGTATTCAGCAAGCATGAACATCGCAAAACGGAATCCGGTGTACTCGACGTGATAGCCACCAACCAGCTCAGACTCTGCTTCCGGCAGGTCAAACGGGGAACGATTCAGCTCAGCCTGTGCAGCAATAATAAATACACAAAAACCGATGAACTGCGGAACGATATTCCAGACATCCCGCTGAGCTAAGACAATTTCCTTGAGATTCATGCTGCCCGTCAGTAGAACGATACCCACTACGGACATGACCAGCGGCACTTCATAGCTGATCATCTGCGCAGCGGAGCGGAGACCCCCGATCAGGGAGTACTTATTATTGGATGCCCAGCCTGCTGTAATGACGCCTAAAACCGTAATTCCGGATAGGGCGATATAGTACAGAAGGCCGATGCCCAAATCAGCGAAATGAATGTTTTCTGTAAAAGGCATTACAGCCAGTACAGCAAAGGCAGGGGCATAGGCTAAAATCGGTGCCAAGGTAAACAACGCTTTGTCTGCATCCTTGGGACGGATATCTTCTTTAAGCAAAAGCTTGGCTACGTCCGCAACTGTTTGCAATAAACCGAGTGGACCTACTCGATTCGGTCCGATCCGCAGCTGCATCCAGCCGATTACTTTTCGCTCAAAGTAAATCGCGTACGTAACGAACCCCAACAACACCGCGAGCAGTACGACTGCAGCCAGGATAAACCAGATTGCGGTTCCCCATGAGGGTGTTTGCTGCAAGAGTGCACCCATTAACAGTCAACCTCCCCAAGCACGATGTCGATACTGCCCAGAATGGCGATCATGTTGGCGATGCTTTCTCCCTCCAACAACTTGGGCAGAATTTGCAGATTAGTAAACGATGGACGTCTAAATTTCAATCTCCAGGGCTTATCCTTACCTTGGCTGGCGATATAGCAGCCAATCTCTCCACGTGGTGATTCGATGCGGACGTACGTTTCGCCTGCTGGCGGACGGATCACACGAGGTACCTTGCCCATAACTTCTCCCTCGCTTGGGAATTGCTCGAGGGCCTGCTCGAGTATGCGCAACGATTGCTCGATCTCAGCCATGCGCAGATTGTACCGTGCCATGCAGTCTCCCTCAGTAGCTGTTGGTACATCGAATTCGAAGCGATCATAAATACAGTATGGTTCGTCTTTGCGCAGATCCCATTTTACACCAGTAGATCGGAGCATAACACCTGAGAGCGAGTAATCCAAGGCGGTTTTGGTGTCGAATTTTCCTATACCCTTGATGCGGCTGATGAAAATTTCATTGCCGGTCACTAGATTATGATAGTTGTTCAATTCTTTCTTCATGTATTGGACGAATTCTTTTGCCTTGTCTGTCCAGCCTGGAGGCGCATCCCATTTGACTCCGCCCACACGCATGTAATTAAAGGTCATACGCGCGCCACACAGCTCGTTAAACAAATCAAGAATCGTTTCCCGATCACGGAACGCATATAGGAAAGGACCCATCGCCCCAATGTCGAGCAAATACGTTCCCCACCAAACCAAATGACTCGCCACCCGGTTCAGCTCCATCGCGATCAACCGCAAAAACTGAGCACGCTCGGGAATTTCCAGACCCATCATTGTTTCTACTGCATGACAGAGGACATAGTTATTGGTCATGGCTGACACGTAGTCCATCCGGTCTGTATACGGGATGATCTGGGTGTAGGTCAGGTTTTCCGCCAGCTTTTCTGTACCACGATGCAAATACCCCATTACTGGGACGGCTTCGTTGATCGTTTCCCCATCAATCTTTACGACCAGTCGAAATACTCCGTGTGTACTAGGATGCTGTGGTCCAACGTTCAAAAGCATCTCTTCCGTGCGAATTCCTGTATCAGAAGAGGTCTCTATTTGAGTTGTGAGGATGTTCTGGTTCATCTGCTAAACCTCCTCGTCGTATTGCACATAATCTTTGCGTAGCGGGTAGCCTACCCATTCATCTGGCAACAGGATTCGACGCATATCCCTATGTCCCGGGAAATGAATCCCTAAAAGATCGAATGTTTCCCGTTCATTCCAGTTGGCTCCGTGCCAAATGTCCATAACTGATGCGACACTTGACTGCTCCCGGCTCGTTTTGACCTTTACTGCCACACTATGCCGATTTTTGTAGGAATAAAAATGATAGTAGACCTCTAGCCGATCCTCATAGTCAACACCGTGCAGATTGGCTAAGTATTCGAAGCCTAATTGCTCGTCATCCCTTAAAAACTGGGCTACTTCATGCCACCGTTCATTTTGGATCGTCAAGGTAGGAACCTCTTTGGCCAATTCATTAATATAAGCAGCTTCAATTACATCTTTTCCAAACACATCTGTAATACGTGCGACGTACTTATCTAGATACGGTTGGTTTTTAGACGGTGCCTTCGATGGTTCCTCCGCAGCAGTTGCATCTCCGGTCTGAGCAGCCTTTGCCTTTGCAGCGGCCGCTGCGGCTGCTTTCGCTTTTGCGGCTGCGGCTGCTTTGGCCTTGGCATCATCGCCACCTGCGTCTGAAGCATCTACGCCAGCTTCTCTTGCTGCTTTGGCCTTCGCTGCGGCAGCCGCCGCTGCTTTTGCTTTAGCCGCTGCTGCTGCCTTGGCCTTGGCATCTGCATCTCCGCCTGGTTCTGCAGCTTCTGTACCCTGCTCTGCCGCTTCCTTCGCCTCTTTCGCCGCCTTTGCTTTTGCAAGCGCCGCCGCTGCCGCTGCTTTTTTCGCTTCAGCTTTTTCCTCTGGCGTCATTTCAGAAACTGGCTTTGCTGGCGGGGCTGCTTCCGTTCCTGCTCCTGATTCAGCTTCCTTCGCTGCTTTCGCTTTTGCGATAGCTTCAGCTGCCGCTGCCTTCTTCGCTGCCGCCTTTTCCTCTGGCGTCATTTCAGAAACTGGCTTTGCTGGCGGAGGTGCTTCCGTTCCTGCTCCTGATTCAGCTTCCTTCGCTGCTTTTGCTTTGGCGATAGCTTCAGCTGCCGCTGCCTTCTTCGCTGCTGCCTTTTCCTCTGGCGTCATCTCGGAGACTGGCTTTGCTGGCGGGGCTGCTTCCGTCTCTGCCGCAGCTTCTGCTTGCGGTTCTTCTTTTATGTGTTGGTCTGCCTGTGATTCTTCCCCGGCCGTAGCTTCTGTTTGGGGCTGTTCTTCTTGTTCTCTTAATTTTCGCAAAGCTTCGGCCTTGGCACGGGCCTCAGCCGCTGCCTTCGCTTTTTCCTCTGGCGTTGGCTTGCGATTTTCGTCCGTCATTGACTGGTCACCTGCTTCCCAGTCTTCGCTTCATAGCGAATCTTTTCCTGTAGCTTGTTGATCCCGTAAATTAATGCTGCCGGATTCGGCGGACAGCCAGGAATGTACACATCGACGGGTACGATTTGATCTACCCCTTTTACCACGCTGTAGGAGCGCACGTACGGTCCGCCTGCTGTCGCACAGGAGCCCATGGCAATTACCCATTTTGGTTCGGGCATTTGATCGTACAGCCTGCGCAGAAGTGGAGCCATCTTTTTCGTCACGGTACCGGCTACGATCATCACATCAGACTGTCTTGGCGAGGCACGAAAAATGACACCGAATCGGTCAAGGTCATACCGCGCTCCACCTGTTCCCATCATTTCGATTGCACAGCACGCTAGACCAAAGGTGAGTGGCCAAAGCGAATTGCTGCGAACCCATCCTTTTACCGTTTCCAGTGTCGTAAACATCACGTTTCGATTCAGTTCTTCTTGTAGTTCAGGCGCAATACTTGTCAGATCTAGTTCCATTCCAGCACCTTCTTTCTCCACGCGTAAATCAGTCCTACTACCAGTAAGGAGATAAAGATGACCATCTCCACCAAGGCAAACAGCCCCAGCTCTTTGTAGGCGACGGCCCACGGGTACAGAAAGAGCGTTTCTACATCGAAAATGACAAACATCAGGGCAAAGATGTAATACTTCACATTGAAGCGTACCCAACTGTCACCGATCGGAATGTTACCGCTTTCATAAGTAGTTTGCTTTTCACGTGTCGGTTTCTTTGGACGCAACAATGGACCAACAAAACTGACAGTAGCCACGGGCAACAGCACACCAAGAATCAAAAAGATCGCAACGATGACATAATTGTTGGCATAGATGTCAATCACCCAGTTCCCTCCGCTTCTACAAAGGTATAAATCCATTTTGTACTGCCCTTTTAAAGAGGTTAAACCTGCGTTAAAAGGCACTGCCTGCAGCATCAAGGATGATGGTATGATCGCTGTCACTTTTTTGATACTGCTAGAAAAAAATACCTTTATCATTATATCAAATTGCCCACAGAGTGTCTAACGAAAGCCTTCCTTCTGTGCCATAAATAGGGAAAAAACTCAGGGTAAATGCCCTAAGTTTTTCCAACGGAGTATGATGACCAAACGAATCGAATATCGGGGTCACCATCAATATACGTTTATTTATTGGACGTTAGAAGAGAATTGTTGTCCCAGGAAGTCCTCATAGATTCTTTCCCATACGACCGTAAAGCTCATAGGCTCATCATCTGGAATATCCAATACGTTTTCAATCGCTTCTTCCATATATGGAGTCAGCTTAATCAGAACCTCAGCCAGCATCGAGTCATTTGTACCCAACATTTCTTTCAGGTCTGCCTTGGAAAGGTTGAACGTATTCTCCTCTTTCTCGTGCAGCATCATGACCAGACGGCTAAATACCGGATGTACCAAGGATTCCAGCTTGAGATGAGCCAGAGCCATAGACTCAGCTTCACTCAATTGGAACAGCTCGGATGCATCTGGGAATGGCTGAACAGGCACGTCCCACGCGTCGCCATTATCAATAATCAGCCCCCACTTGATGAAAAGCTGGATCGCCTCTTCACGGGAAGTTGGATATTCAATATTGGAGCGTCCCAGGAATGATTTGAACCGATTCAACAGGTTCACATAGCCCTTAAAATCTTCCTCAGATTTAAATCCTTCAGCAACAGGCTCTGTAAAAGTTCCTTGCAAAGCCTCAATCTCATCCAAAGCTTTTTCCATCTCAGCTTTTGTTTCTTTTTCTGTAACTACGTAGCATATAGCTTGAAACAGAACATTCATTTCATGAGACAATACGCTTGACCAACCATTGGCTCTAAAGCCGTTAGGAATCACTACGCCATCATGATTATGGCGGATATCGCGAACGGTTTGCATCAGTTACACTCTCCTTATAATCCCAGTCGCCAATGCCGTTTCATTCCGCTGTCATCCTTATCGAACACGCTTGTCGGCAGGGCATTAGGTTTATTATACACAGAAACATTAGGCAATTACCAACTGGAAATATCATGCCCTGTTACCACCTGTGCTCATTCATGTACGCGAAGCGAAAAATCCCCGCTGCCACAAAGGGCGCGGGGATATCAGCTTACGCTTTACTTCGTTACGTCGAGACGTGCCATCGCACGTTGCAGCGCACGTTCTGCACGCAGTACGTCGAGCTCAGCATACTTTTCAGCCAAACGCTTTTCAGCGCGAGCTTTCGCTGCCTTCGCGCGGTCGACGTCGATGTCTCCCGGCAATTCAGCCGTTTCAGCAAGGATGGTAACTTTATCGCCGCGCACTTCCATGAAGCCGCCGCTTACAGCCATCGATACTTCTTTATCGCCTTCTGTCTTAATCCGAACTGGCGCTATTTTCAGCGGGCTGACAAGCGGCATATGGTTCGGCAAAATACCGAGGTCACCTTGAACGCCGCGAGCAATGACCATTTCAGCCTGACCGCTGTAGACAACCCGTTCAGGAGTTACGACTTCAACTGTCATCCTACTCATTTAATCGTCTCCCCTTTCCAGGGTGTCTTACGCCATTTTCTTCGCTTTTTCTACCGCTTCTTCAATGGTACCTACATACAGGAACGCTACCTCTGGCAGATGATCGTGCTTGCCTTCGAGGATTTCCTTGAAGCTGCGAACAGTTTCTTTCAGTGGTACGTATTGACCTGGGTTACCTGTGAACTGCTCAGCAACGTGGAAGGACTGGGACAAGAAACGTTGAATACGACGAGCGCGTCCAACTACCTGCTTGTCATCATCGCTGAGCTCATCCATACCGAGGATCGCGATGATATCTTGCAGTTCTTTGTAGCGTTGCAGGATTTTTTGTACGCCACGAGCTACATCGTAGTGTTCTTGACCTACGACGTCCGGAGACAGAGCACGGGAAGTAGACGCGAGTGGGTCTACCGCAGGGAAGATACCAAGCTCTGCAATAGAACGCTCCAGGTTAGTTGTAGCGTCCAAGTGAGCAAATGTAGTAGCTGGAGCCGGGTCAGTATAGTCATCCGCTGGTACATAAATCGCTTGAATAGACGTTACGGAACCTTTTTTCGTGGAGGTAATGCGCTCTTGCAGCTGACCCATTTCGGTAGCCAGTGTTGGCTGGTAACCTACCGCAGATGGCATACGGCCGAGAAGTGCGGAAACCTCAGAACCCGCTTGAGTAAAGCGGAAGATGTTGTCGATAAACAGAAGAACGTCGCGGCCTTCTTCATCACGGAAATATTCCGCCATAGTCAGACCGGTCAGAGCTACACGAAGACGTGCACCAGGTGGTTCGTTCATTTGACCGAATACCATCGCAGTTTTCGGCAGAACGCCTGCGTCTTTCATCTCGTGGTACAGGTCGTTACCTTCACGGGTACGCTCCCCTACACCAGCGAATACGGAAATACCACCGTGCTCTTGCGCGATGTTGTTGATCAGCTCTTGAATGGTAACGGTTTTACCTACACCCGCACCACCAAACAGACCGATCTTACCACCCTTGATGTACGGAGCCAAAAGGTCAATTACTTTGATCCCTGTTTCCAGGATTTCAACAGTAGTTGCTTGGTCTACGAAATCAGGAGCTTTGCGGTGAATTGGGTCACGACGATCTACTTGACCAAGGTCTTGCAGGTCGATCGGCTCTCCCAAAACGTTAAATACGCGTCCGAGGGTAACTGCACCCACTGGAACGGAGATAGCTGCACCGGTATCAACCGCTGCCATACCGCGAACCAAACCATCGGTGGAAGACATCGCAACAGTACGAACCAGGTTATCACCCAGATGAGTAGCAACCTCAACAGTCAATTCGATGTCGCGCTCGCCAGCGCTTTGTGCTTTATGTTGAATCTTGATCGCATTATAAATGGCAGGCAGGTGTCCGCGGTCGAACTCGACGTCAACAACCGGACCCATTACCTGAACCACGCGTCCATTCGCCATCTTACTTCTTCCCTCCTGTAAAACTAAATTGGGAGCTATTCGCTGCCACTTAAGCCTGTGCGTTTGCACCTGCAACGATCTCGGAAATCTCTTGTGTAATGGCTGCCTGACGAGCACGGTTGTAGATCAATGTGTAACGGTTGATCATATCCGTAGCGTTGTCGGTTGCGTTGCCCATTGCTGTCATACGGGAACCTTCTTCGGAAGCCTTCGCTTCCAGAAGCGCACTGTAAACCAGTGTTTCCGCGTATTTTGGCAACAGATCGGCCAGTACTTCTTCCGAGGACGGCTCGTACTCGTAATTGATTGCGCGCACATCAGTGCTCTCGGGAGCTTCCAACGGCAGCAAACGTTTTACGGTAGGTATTTGCGAAATTGCACTTTGGAACTTGTTGTAGCACAGGTACAGTTCGTCAATTTGTTCATTCGCGAACAGTTGAACCGCCGCACCGGCAATTTTCTTGATATCAGCAAAGGCAGGGCTGGCTGGCAGACCTGTAACCTCTTCCATAATCGGGTAGTTCCGTTTATTGAAGAAATCGCGACCTTTACGACCGATCACAAAAATACCGTACTCATCCTTGGACTTGTGCTTTTCACCGATCGTTGTAATCACAGCACGAAGCATGTTGGCATTATAACCACCCGCAAGACCACGGTCAGAAGTGATAACAATGTAACCAGTCTTTTTCACTGGACGTGATTGAAGCATCGGATGCTTGGAACCAGAAGTACCGCTTGCGATGCTCGCAATCACTTCCTGGATTTTATCCGCATACGGACGTGCTGCCTCAGCCTTCTCCTGGTTACGGCGAAGCTTTGCAGCCGCCACCATTTTCATCGCTTTCGTGATTTGACGCGTATTTTTTGTACTTTTGATACTGCGTCGAATCTCACGTATTCCTTTAGCCACTCGTTTTCACCACCTTGAGGACGCATGTCCGGGCCCTCAGCCCGGCATGCATCTGATGTCTATCAGGTTAACGATTAGCGAGTTACCGAAAAGCCTTTTTTGAACTCTTCGATCGCTGCGTTGAATTCTTTTTCATCTGGGAGCTCATGCGTCGTACGGATATGCTCCAACAGTTGTGGTTTGTTGGAATCCAGGTAGGACAGAAGCTCCTTCTCAAAGCGGCCTACGTCTCCTACTGGAATATCATCCAGGAAACCTTTTGTTGCTGTATAAATAGAAGCAACTTGCTTCTCAACAGGCATTGGATCGAACTGGCCTTGTTTCATGATTTCCATCAAGCGCTCACCACGGGTCAAACGAGCTTGGGTTGCTTTGTCCAGGTCAGAACCGAACTGAGCAAATGCAGCAAGCTCACGGTATTGAGCCAACTCAAGCTTGAGTGGACCTGATACCTTTTTCATCGCCTTGATTTGCGCCGAACCACCTACGCGGGATACGGAAAGACCAGTATTTACTGCAGGACGTTGACCTGCATTGAAAAGGTCTGTCTCAAGGAAGATCTGACCATCGGTGATGGAGATCACGTTCGTTGGAATGTATGCAGAAATGTCACCCGCTTGGGTTTCAATGAACGGCAGAGCTGTAATAGAACCGCCACCCAGATCATCAGACAATTTCGCAGCGCGCTCCAGCAAGCGGGAGTGCAAGTAGAAAACGTCACCAGGGTATGCTTCGCGGCCTGGAGGACGACGGAGCAACAGGGACATTTCGCGGTATGCAGAAGCCTGTTTAGACAGGTCATCGTATACGCACAGAACGTGTCCGCCCTTGTACATGAAGTATTCACCCATTGTTACACCACAATAAGGAGCCAGGTACAGCATTGGAGCTGGGTCAGATGCTGTAGCGGAAACGATGATGGTGTACTCAAGAGCTCCTGCTTTACGCAGGGTTTCTACGATGTTTGCAACGGTGGATTGCTTTTGACCGATAGCAACGTAGATACAAACCATGTTTTTGCCTTTTTGGTTGATGATCGTGTCGAGCGCCACGGATGTTTTACCCGTTTGACGGTCTCCAATGATCAACTCACGTTGGCCACGTCCAACTGGAATCATCGCATCGATTGCTTTGATACCAGTTTGGAGCGGTTCGTGAACGGATTTACGCGCCATAACACCAGGAGCTGGGCTCTCGATCGGGCGGAAACCATCGTTTGCGATTGGGCCCAGGCCATCGATTGGTTGACCCAGTGGGTTTACTACGCGACCAAGCATCGCTTCCCCAACTGGAACTTCCATTACGCGGCCGGTACGTTTTACAGTATCGCCTTCCTTAATATCGCGGAAAGGTCCCATAATAACGACACCCACGTTATCTGCTTCCAAGTTGAGTACCATACCCATTACGCCATTTTGGAACTCGAGGAGTTCACCTTGCATGGCTTTTTCCAAACCGTGAACGCGGGCGATACCGTCACCTACCTGGATAACAGAGCCTACATCCACAACTTCGATTTCAGATTTAAAGTTAGCGATCCGCTCTTTAATGAGGGAGCTAATCTCTTCTGGTCTGATTGCACTCACTTAATTCACCCCATTCATCCAACTTCTTAAAGAGCCATCGAACTTTACGCGTGATGCGCAAAGGTTTCCAACTTCGTTTTCAGGCTGCCATCATAGAGACGGTCGCCGATCTTGATAATAATGCCGCCGAGAATCGTAGGATCTACGATGGCTGTTAGACGCAGCTTTTTGTTCAGTGTTTGACCGAACTTCTCAGCAAGCTCCGCTTGTTCTTCAGCGGAAAGCGGTTTTGCACTTGTAACTGTCGCCTCAGCGAAGCCACGTGCATCGTTTGCCAATTGAACGAAAGAGCTGTAGATATCAGACAGCTGAACCTCGCGTCCATTTTCAATCAGGACGTTCAAGAAGTTGAAGCTCTCTTCACCTACGTGGCTTTTGAACAATTCTTCAGCCAGCTTGCTTTTCGCATCTGCTGCAATGTGCGGGTGCTGCATGATCTTTTTCAGATCTTCGTTTCCTTCAACAGCCTCCACAATCGCACCAAGGTCAGCTTCCACCTGATCAATCTTTCCACGCTCGCTCGCTACTTCAAAGAGAGCGCGAGCATAACGTTTCCCTACTGCGCTACTCATAAGCGATCTCCCACTTGTGCGAGAAATTTATCAACAGTAGATTTTTGAGCAGCTTCGTCCAGTTCTTTTTCGATAATCTTGGAAGCCAAGAGTACGGAAAGACTAGTCATTTGCTCACGCAGTTCGAGTTTTGCCTTTTCTACTTCACGAGCCAGTTCAGCACTTGCGTCCGCTTTCATACGCTCGGATGCAGCTTGTGCTTCAGCTACGATTTTGCTTGCTTCATCAGACGCTTGCTTTGCAGCACGGTCAATGATTGCTTTGGACTCAGAGCGAGCTTCATCCAACACGCGGCGTTGTTCCGCGAGCAGTGCTTCTGCCTCAGTGCGATTGCGTTCAGCTGAGGAGATTTGGCTTTCGATATGCTGACGACGCTTTTCCATGATACCCACGATTGGGCCCATAGCTAATTTACGAACAAGCAGCAACAACAACAAGAATACAATTGCTTGGGTTAAGAGCGTTCCCCATTCCAGGGAGACAGCACCAAAGTCTAGCATTCGTTTCACTCCTTCCTGCGAAAAGAAAGATGTATCTTCAAGGTTCAGACCTTATATTCTTAGAAAACCTGGCTTCGCGTTTTTGGCGGAGCCATAGTTTTTCTTATGTCGACTGGTAAAATCATACGTTTCCAATCGACCAAAAATAGAGGCGGGTAACAAGCGCCCGCCTATGTGTTACTAGTTGCTCGCTTACAGACGACCGTAAAGGATGAAACCGATCGCAACAGCGATAATCGGAACTGCCTCTACCAGACCAAGACCCAGGAACATGAGACCCATCAGGTTACCACGTGCTTCTGGTTGACGAGCTACGCCTTCAATTGTACGAGAAATTACCAAAGAGTTACCGATCGCTGCACCAAGAGCAGCCAGACCAAATACGATACCAATTGCTAATGCCAAACCTTCCATTGTTTAAAAACCTCCTTAGTGTTGTAAAACCGAGAATGAAATACGGAAATAGCTGATTAATGATCTTCGTTCACTTGCTGTGACAGGTAAACCATCGCCAGCGTTGTAAAAATGAACGCCTGTACAGAACCGACGAACACGGAGTAGCCCAGCCATACGAACAACGGAATGCTACCGAAGATTCCTACACTGAGCAGGAATGAGATCAAAACCTCACCTGCAAAGATGTTACCGAATAGACGCAAAGGAAGCGTCAGCGGCTTAATGATGAACTCCTCCAAGATGTGAATCGGGTTCAGGAATGTATGTTTCAACCATCCGCCAAAGCTCTTCTTGATTCCCAAATAGTGTGCGTATAGAAGAACGATGAACGCCAGAGCGAAGGTTACGCTCGGAGTTGCGGTTGGCGATTTCCACCAGCCAATGACTACACCGTGAGAGTGCGGATCGCTAGAAGTCAACTCTTCCTCCAGCTTAGCCATCTTTTGCTTCTTCATATCTTCACTCGTGGAAGCTGTCAACATGTCTTTGACCGGTTGGCTAACTTCAAGACCATCAACATCCTGGTGAGACGTATTTACGTTAAAAACAAGTCCCAACTGGTTGCCAAGGAAAATATACAGGAACAAAGTGAGTGCTAAGGACACAAAACCCGCAGCCTTCTTTGGTGAGATATAGCTTTTTGTAATACCAGTTACAAAGTCAACAATCCATTCCATCACGTTTTGCGCGCCGCTTGGAGTAGCGGAGGTTAGATTGCGACTCATACCGATACACATAAAGAGTACCACCAGAGAGGTTACCAAAATCATGAGAATAGTGGAGATGTCGAATACCATGCCCAACCATTCAAATCGCAGAGAATAATGCATGTATTTCACCCCTTTCTTCCGCGCGAGTATGTTTCATAAGCTACATCATAAAGAAAGAATCCCTACTATCTACTATCTATTTAAAGGAGCGATACACAAAAAGGAAACTGAGAATCTGAAAGAGGAACAAACCAATCAGCACTCCAGCGAGTCCGAACAAGTGGGGAAAACGCATGGTCAAGAAGACAGCAAATCCTGCAACAACAAGGCGTTGTAGCATGCCAGTCCCTTTTGGTCGAACACTTGGATCGACAGCCATCTGACCGATACGCCAAGTTTTGCTAAAGAGGACTGTTCCATTCACGAGACTTCCAGCCATCCCAAGCAGGAGGCTTTGCAGAAAAAAGCGATACGATGGCAACACCGCCCACAGTATTGTAGCGATTGCCATACAGAAAAAGGCATAGCGAAAAGTGGCTCGCATAGCCGAAGAAAACGTTTGCATGTCCCATCTCCCTAGAGGTAACCGCGAACAATGCGGTAGACGCTGTACACGCCAATACCTAATCCTGCGAGCAATCCAACCATCAGAAACAGAGGGTTGGTAGCAAAGAAGCCATCCAGGTATTTCCCTAGAAGAACCCCGCCGATGACACAAACGGCCATGTCGACACCAATAAGGGTGACTAACGTGATAGCCCGCCAAGGATTATCAATTTTCGACACAGAGCAACATTCTCCTTTCATACATAAGGAGAGGGCAGGTGTCAAGTACCCCTTTGCCCTCATCCATATTAACGAAGAATTATTCCCTTTGTCAATGTTCGGCTTCGTCTGTACACAAAGCGTTCACAATTGAAACTTTATATTTTTTCAATAATGGTAGCAACCCCTTGACCACCGCCAATACACAGCGTTGCTAACCCATATTTTACCCCGTCGCGTTTTTGTAATTCGTGAACAAGTGTAACCAAAATTCTTGCCCCGCTTGCACCAATTGGATGACCTAAAGCGATAGCTCCACCGTTAACGTTCAGCTTTTCCCGATCGATTTCAAGTGCTTTTCCAACAGAAAGGGACTGGACGGCAAATGCTTCATTCGCTTCTATCAAATCCATGTCGGATAATGACAGTCCGGCTTTCTCCATGACTTTTTGTGTCGCAGGAACAGGGCCATACCCCATAATGCTAGGATCGACACCCGCGCTTGCATTGGCAACAATACGTGCGATCGGCTTCACACCCAGCTCATCGGCTTTTTCACGAGACATGATTAATAGAGCAGCTGCGCCATCATTGATACCCGATGCGTTACCTGCTGTTACTGTTCCATCCTTTTTAAATGCCGGCTTCAGCTTGCCTAACATCTCAGCTGTCACACCTGCACGCGGGAATTCATCTACTGAGAAAAGTACAGGATCGCCTTTTCGTTGCGGGATCGCTACGGGTACAATCTCATCTGCAAAGCGTCCAGAGGCGAGTGCTTGCTGGGCTTTTTCTTGGCTCCAAGCGGCAAACTCATCCTGCTCTTCGCGTCCGATCTCGTATTTGCTGCACAGGTTTTCTGCGGTGATCCCCATATGATAATCATTGAATGCACACCATAAGCCGTCGCGAATCATCGAGTCTACGACCTTTTGATCGCCCATGCGATATCCGGAGCGAGCTCCCTCCATCAAATAAGGCGCCTGGCTCATGTTTTCCATGCCTCCTGCGAGTACCACGTCGGCATCTCCGCTTGCAATCGCCTGAACAGCCAGATGAACAGCCTTGAGACCGGACCCGCAAACCTTGTTAATCGTCAAGGAAGGCACTTCATTCGCAAGACCTGCTTGGATCGAAGCCTGACGAGCAGGATTTTGACCGAGACCTGCGGAGAGAACATTCCCCATGATCACTTCATCTACCGAATCCTTGGATACGCCTGCACGCTCAAGCGCTGCTTCCAGCACGACTGCCCCCAGCTTGGTGGCACTGACACCTGCTAGTGACCCTTGAAAGCTTCCTATCGCAGTGCGCACGGCACTCACAATAACGATCTCGTTATGACTCATCTATTACACCCCTTACGAACAGGATAGTCAACCTTCATATGATTCCCTCTTTTTTTACAAATTCCTGCAAGAAATCGCTTTCTTTTGGAAACTTATCAGTAAATACAAATCGTCACACTCTCATGCGAGGAGAATGTGACGGAGACGACTGCGATAGTACCGTAATAAGCGATCCACAGCGTGGTATTTTCGCTCGTTTGCTTCCTTCCTATTATGCGCGCTTCCCGTGCACGTACATGATATCATACGTTACGGGTATGCCTTGCTCACTTTTGTATTGCTGCTCATAGTTTTCCATCATCGCAAGCATGAGCTTCCTGCGCCCCAACCCAGCCGCCTGATCGCGGCTCGTATTGGCACCGATCGCTTTGACCGAATAGAGGAAGTCTCGTACCGATGGATATGTCAGGATAACCTTTTGGGTCGTTACATGAATATCCTCAAAGCCGCCATTCTCTAGCATCTGAATCCATTGACCTGCATCCAAGAGGACCAAACCGTGTCGGACGCTCTCCTCCCCCAAATTGGCATGTGCCCGTGTGAACGAATCGTGCAGCTCACAAAAGGTAGCCGTTCCAAACGTCGAAAAAAAGAGAGACCCGTCCGGTCGCAGCAATCGAAAAAGCCCACGTAGAGTACGCTCCGGCTGCATGAACCATTGAAAGCACACGCCGGACAGGATCAGGTCTTTGGACTTTTCCTGCTGATTCCATACCCACTCTTCGGCATCGCCTTGAAAAAATGTGCACGATAATTGAAGCACGTCCATTTGCTCTTGTGCTTTTTGCAGCATACCAGGCGCCACATCCAGCGCCTCATAGCTTGCCTTGTAAAAATGCGCGCGTGCCAAATGTGTCAAGCCACCTGTTCCACAGCCAATTTCAAGAATATGTCTGATGCTCCTCAGGCGAGCCGATTCCTTTATCATCGCAAGTAATCCTGCAGCCATTTCTTTTTGCACCAATGCGTACTTTTCATAGGATTCTGCCTTTGCACTAAAACGGCTGCTGACGACTGAGCTCCCCATCCATTCCCACCATCCTTTTTATCGCTTCGCTAATCACGTCTGGGTAGATAACAGGTGGAGCATGACCACAACCGACTATCGGCAATAATGAAGCACCTGGTATGAGCGCAGCAAGCTCTTCCCCTGCTGCCAGCGGACAAATGACGTCCTCTGTCCCATGAATCACGAGAGTAGGACATGCCAGAGTGGAAAGTAACGGACAGCAATCCTCCTCGCACAAATATGCAAGTCCGGCTACTAATGACTGTAGACTCCACTCTGAACCCGATAAAATAGGTTCGGGCAAACCAGCTGCTAGCTTCCGGTCTTTTTCAGTCAGCATCCTTTTCACAAAATCCGTCATGACCCGCTCACGCTCCTGCGGCAACAACTGCTTCATACGCAGTAGCAAGGCCTGGCGGAGCGATTCGCACCAGCTGTTCTGCCAAAAGAATGGACGGTACGTTGGCCATGCCCAGCAATGTAGAATGCGCCACCTGACCTAACTGCCGGGTTATGGCTTCGTTGAGCTCTGGAACATTGTGACCATGGACATTGAGCCAAACGGAAGAAAATCCGTCGTAATACGCACGTCCGTTCACATCAAATAGCTTGATGCCTTCTCCTCTGGCAATAATCAGTGGATCCTCTGCCACGTAATCCTTCATTTGCGTAAAAGGATGCCAGAGGTACTTCTTGTTTTTGGAAGCAAGCTCATCATACGAATATGACAACCAAATCACCTCTTTAGTTAACATATATTTGTTAACTAATATTTTAAAATGGTTAACTTATTTCCGTAAAGAGTTTTTCTTCCAGAACCCAAAAAGACCAAGCCCCTTTTTCAGGTAGCTTGGTCTTTTTCCATATAACTCTTTATTTCGTTTGATGCAAAATCCGGTACAACGCCACAACGCATACAGCACGGCTTGTTGCACTGTTCGGCTGATATTTTCCACTTACTGGATCGATCAACCCAAGACCGACCATGTTGGTAATGGACGCAGACGCCCAGGATGGCCACGTTCCCTTATCAGAAACTGTCTTTGCTGCTCCCTTTTTGTTCAAAAGGCGATCCAGAATAACAGCTGCTTCCGCTCGAGTTACAGTCTGATCCGGACGGAAGGTTTTATCTGCATACCCTTTTACCAGACCCTTGGAGACGGCAACCTGCACAGCTCCTTGCGCATAAGCAGGCACCTTGTCCTTGAAGTTTAGTTTAGGTGTAGCAGGGAGATCCCATTCAAATGTCCGAGCCAGCAAAGTCACAAACTGTGCTCTGGTCAAAGAAGCGTTCGGGCCAAAGGTCGTTTCGGTCAGTCCTTTTACGTACCCTTTTTCCGCCATGTAGCTGATTTCTGCTTTAGCAGGGTGGTTCTCAATATCGACAAATGGCGTTGCTCCTGTACCTGCGTTGTCCAAATAGTACGGTACGTATTTGCCATAGCTGTTTACTTCATATACCCACTGACCCTGTGCGTTGACAGTGCCCAGAAGTGGATCAAGTGTTTGATTGGCTTCATTTACAAACAGCAGCCCAATTCCTTTGCCTGCAATCCATTGCTTCGGTGCAAGCGTAAAGTGGAGTGGCGATGTTGAAATTTGGTCTTCTTGACCAGCCTTCAGATCGCCCGGCTTGATCGTAAAGGAGTAATCGGCTGGTACATAGCCAGGGAGTGACTGTGTCACAATCGAATCAATCTCCACTGTTGCGCTCTCCAGGAATGCTGCTGCATTGACCATGGAGTAGTTCAGATCCAGCTCTTTACCCAATGAGATGCTTCCTGGCAGCTCAGGGACAACTGCTGTATCGCTTGGCTGACCTGTCTGGTTCGGCAGCAGAAGCGAGAATTCATCGAAATACAGCGTTCCTTTATCTTGCGTGATTCCATCGTCTGGCTGGTCAACGACGTACACACTCTTCAGTTGCAATGGATAAGCGACTCCGCTTGGGAAGTATCCTTTGACCTGCTTCCAGCCTGTCCAGTCGATTTCTTTTGCGAGATCGACGTACACGCTCTTGCCGTTTGCATCAATCGCTTCAGCTCTTAGCCAATGTCCACTGTTGTCGCCATTCACCCATAAGCCTAATCCTAGAGGCTTGCCTGGAATCGCAACCGGACTTGAGCCTAGGATGCCATACGCAAAACGCATTCCGCTGCTTGGTGCTCCTGAGAAGTTGTACACTAGCTTGGCTGCTTTCTTCGTTCTGAATACTTGGTCGGTAACGGTCGTAAAGGAACCACTGGAGCTGATGCTTGCTGGATTTCCTGCATGGTACATGCCCGTCAGGTTGTCAAAAGTGAGCCATGGCTCTTCAAACTGTCCAACCGCGATTGGTACGTTGGTAGACACACCGTCATAGGTGATCGTCACAGTAGCATTTCCAGGTACGTTTCCTGCTACCAGCTGGAGCTTATCATTTATCGTAGCAATGTCAGAATTGATGCTAGCCTGTACGCTCAAAGGCGTTGCTTGTACGACAGAACCTTTCTTTGTCTTGATTTTCACGTCAAGATTCAGGGCTTGTCCCGGTGCGATCGTCAGAGGATTTGGCGATACGACGATTTGCTGGACATCATTTCCAGAAATCACATGAATCTCTTTATTTTGCGACACATTACCCAGTCGTGCTGTCAGAGTAATCTGTCCCGAACGAGCAGGTGTAAAATGCTGTCCATTTACCGTTCCAGCTTCTGACTGACTGGAATCCCATGTGACGTTGGACGCATTAATCGCATACGGCTGGTAATGCGAATCATACCCTTTGGAAGCTGTTAGCGGAATGCTTTGACCAATCAGCACATCGGATGGTACATCAATTTGGAATCCTCTTAATTCTCCTGGCGGTGCTGTGTTGTAAACAGCAAGCCCGGTAGGAACGCGTCGTTCTGACCCGCCACTTGGTTTGTTGGACAAAGTGGCATATGTATCTCCCAGTGATCTGGTTGACAATGTCGTTGAGCCACCACCATCAAAGTTGACTGCGCGATACGAGCCCAGCTCGGCCATGACTTTTGCCAGCTCATCGAGGTAAACCCCATTGCTTCCATCAATCGTGACCATGTAGAGCGTTTTTCCGTCCTGAGAAACCCCGACAGCTGTACGAGCCGTAATCGATGTGATTGATTTATCTGCCTGGAAAGAGGTCAATGCTTTTCCCTGGTCCACTAGCAGCACGTTGCCGCCAACCGCCTGCGTCAAACCAATATTTTGAGGCGTCGTCTGGTATTCAGCCACTGCGCTGGCACCAACAGGGAGGTTTTGCTTGAGAAAAGCAGCTGCCTCTCCATGTCCCCACAGAACGAATCCATTATAAGGGATAGGAGCTCCAGGCTGGTTCATGCGCACTTCTTTGACAACATGGTCAACGACAACTACTTCGACAACATCCTTGTAGCCCGAAATCGCGCCGAGGCTTGTTTTACCAAAAGCAGGTGTATACAGATTCAGCTGGTTTTGGTGACTTTTTCGGCCGTCGCTCGGATTGTAATCTTCCTTGTTCACACCCTGCAGCGGATAAGTCGCGCCACTACCTGTCGTTACCTTTCCACCAAAGCCGAACTTGTCAATAAAGGCTGTTTTGTCACCTTTAAGTCCCAAGCTGTACCAGTACGAGATCAACCCCATCGATGAGATCGTCTGCTCGTCCTTCACAACGATACCAAACGGCGCACCGCGTTTGGACATATTGAAAAAGTCAGCATTTATCGCAGCTACTGCACCCGTTTCCCGCGCCATTTGGGTTACGGTTTGTCGATCAGTCAGCTTGCCTGCCGTCCCGTACACCGGCTTCACTTCTACATACTGATTGTTCAGATCCACCTTGGTTACCATTACGGTAATGGGCTTATCCGCAAAAGATTTCGTGTATTTGAGTAAAGTGGTCCCCTCTCCAATCGGGGTCTGCCACACCATTTGTAATGCGCTGCTTTCCGCTCTAGCCTGTGCAACATTCGTCGCAAGCGGCGCAAACGGAACAAAAGCTCCCCAGGCCATTGTCGTAGCCGTGAGCAGCGTCACTATTTTTCGCGCTCTCATATTGGTGACTCCTCTCCATTTTCCAATCTTGTGTCTGTAAGTTATGTAAAGGTACAACTAAAGTATAGACGCATCATAGTGGGTGATAGTTTCGCGTAATCGTTATATTCACAATTAGAAAAACATACCAAATATATAACAACTGGCAAAAAAAGAAAACCCACCCGGTTACTTGAATAAACCGGATGGGTTCTCACAGCTTGATGACGCTTAATTTAGAGGCATATTATTCAGGTTGATTAATGACCAGCCCGAAAAGGTTCTGGACGCTCCGCACGCATTCCGAAATGATGCAAGATCGCTTCTACAATTCGTCTGGACGCTTCCCCATCGCCGTAAGGATTAGCTGCATGTGCCATGGCATTGTACGCTTCCTGGTTGGTCAGCAGTTCCTTTGCCATCGCGTATACCTCTGCTTCATCCGTACCTGCCAGCTTCAAGGTCCCAGCTGCAATACCTTCCGGACGTTCTGTGGTATCACGTAGCACCAATACTGGCACGCCAAGAGAAGGAGCTTCTTCTTGTACTCCGCCAGAGTCAGTCAAGATCAGATGAGCACGACGTGCAAAGTTGTGGAAATCAGTCGCATCCAATGGATCAATCAGCTGAATGCGGTCATGACCACCAAGCAGTTCTTGTGCTACTTCCTGCACAGCCGGATTCAAGTGAACAGGATAAACAACCGCGATTTCCGGATGCTCGTCCACGAGTCTTCTAACCGCACGGAAAATTTGGCGCATCGGCTCACCCAGGTTCTCGCGACGGTGCGCAGTCATCAGCACCAGCTTGTGATCACCTACACGGTCCAGCACTGGATGCGTGTAATTTTCACGTACAGTTGTTTTCAGCGCATCAATCGCCGTATTACCAGTAATGTAGATGCGCTCCTCTGGCTTGGCTTCACGGCGCAGATTGTCTGCAGAGCTATCTGTTGGTGAAAAATGCAAGTCTGCCATGACACCGGTCAATTGACGATTCATCTCTTCCGGGAACGGTGAGTACTTGTCCCACGTACGCAAGCCAGCTTCCACATGCCCGATTGCCACTTGGTTGTAAAAAGCAGCCAGACTGGCAACAAAGGTTGTAGATGTATCACCGTGAACCAAAACGATGTCCGGCTTCACTTCCTTCATTACCGCATCCAGACTTTCCAGCGCACGGCTAGTCAGACCAACGAGTGTTTGTCTGTCCTTCATAATGTTCAAGTCAATGTCCGGCTTGATTTCAAAAATCTCCAGCACCTGATCGAGCATTTGGCGATGCTGGGCGGTCACGCAAACGATAGATTCTATTTCTTCGCTGTGCTTGTTTAGCTCGTGCACCAGCGGAGCCATCTTGATCGCTTCCGGGCGTGTGCCGAATACCGTCATTACTTTACATGTTTTCATTGGTTTTTCCCTCTCCAACTACTTCGTGCCGTACAAGCGGTCTCCCGCATCCCCCAAACCAGGCACGATGTATCCATGGTCATTTAAGTATTCATCTATAGCGGCTACGTAAATATCAACATCTGGATGCTCATCCTGCACCATTTTGATTCCTTCTGGAGCAGCAATGAGACACATCAGCTTCAGGTTTTTCGCACCGCGTTTTTTCAATGCAGTAAGCGCAGCAACAGCAGATCCGCCCGTTGCCAGCATTGGATCTGTTACGATCAGTTCGCGCTCAGCGACATCGGAAGGCAGCTTGACGTAATATTCCACTGGCTGCAATGTCTCTGGATCACGATAAAGACCTACGTGTCCTACCTTTGCGGCTGGAATCAGCTTCATCAGACCGTCTACCATACCAAGACCTGCACGCAGAATCGGTACCAGACCTACTTTTTTACCAGCAATTACATTCGATTTACAAGTAGCTACTGGCGTCTCGATTATTATTTCCTCGAGCGGCATTTCACGCGTGATTTCATAGCCCATCAGCGTAGTTACCTCGTCCACCAGTTCACGAAATTCCTTGGTTCCCGTATTCTTGTCACGGATAAACGTAACTTTATGCTGAATTAGTGGATGGTCAAACACATATACACGGCTCATTTAAGCTCCTCCGTTTCCCTATCAATGCATCTTTTTCATAATAGCGAAGGAGTGTGCCGCCGTCAATTTGCCCAATCTTCATTCTTTTATTGTACAAAAAGACAGGCCCGCATGAAAAAACTCCATGGGGCCTGCTATAAGTAGCGTCTATTAGATATTCAAGCCTTCGTACATTGGGTAGCGTTGGCACAAAGCTGCCACACGTTGACGTGCTTCTTCGTGTTTCGCTGCGTCTTCTGGATTTTTCAAAGTGAGTGCGATGATCGCTGCTACTTCTTTCATCGCCTCTTCGTCGAAACCACGGCTAGTCACAGCTGGGGTACCCATACGAACACCGCTTGTTACAAACGGGCTTTGCGTATCGTAAGGAATGGTATTTTTGTTTGTTGTGATGCTGACTTCATCCAGAAGATGCTCAGCTACTTTACCAGTCAAACCGATTTTGCTTACATCAATCAGTACGAGGTGGTTGTCGGTTCCATCAGATACGAGAGTCAAGCCTTCTGCTTTGAGCGCTTCTGCAAACGCACGTGCATTTTTCACGATATTATTTGCGTATTCTTTGAAGTCAGCTTGCAGTGCTTCACCGAAGGAAACCGCTTTTGCCGCGATTACGTGCATCAATGGTCCACCCTGTACACCTGGGAATACGGATTTGTCGATTGCTTTTGCAAACTCTTCCTTGCACAGGATCAAACCGCCGCGTGGACCACGCAGTGTTTTATGTGTAGTGGAAGTCACGAAATGCGCATGTGGAACTGGATTTTGATGCACTCCTGCTGCTACCAGACCAGCGATGTGCGCCATATCTACCATGAAATATGCGCCTACTTCATCAGCGATTTCACGGAACTTGGCAAAGTCGATCGCACGTGGGTATGCACTTGCACCTGCAACGATCAGCTTAGGCTTATGCTCCAAAGCTTTGGCACGGACATCATCATAGTTGATCAGATGAGTTTCTTGGTCTACTCCGTACTCTACGAAGTTGTACAGCGTACCGGAAAAGTTTACCGGGCTTCCGTGAGTCAAGTGGCCACCATGGGACAGGTTCATTCCGAGGACAGTGTCGCCTGGCTGCAGAATGGTGAAGTAAACAGCCATGTTCGCTTGTGCGCCAGAGTGTGGTTGCACGTTTGCATGCTCAGCGCCAAACAGCTCTTTTACACGATCGCGAGCGATGTTCTCAACGATGTCTACGTATTCACATCCGCCATAGTAGCGACGGCCTGGATAGCCTTCTGCGTATTTATTAGTCAGTACAGTGCCCATTGCTTCCATAACGGCACGGCTAACGAAGTTTTCAGATGCAATCAGCTCAATCTTGTCGCGCTGTCTTCCCAATTCCAGTTGAATGCCTTCCAATACTTGTGGGTCCTGTTTACGCAAAAATTCTAGCATGATTTATCTCTCCTCCTTGAATATGGGCTTGGACTGATTTGAAAGCCCTCTTTAGGTACAGCTATCAGTAGGGGGTGTAGCTTCGTATACCGCTCGGGCGCCACCAATCAGCTTGGGTCTTGTAGAAGCGGCTGTAACATGCGCTTCTCCCACGCTGCGCAGCGTAGGGCGAACAGGTACCGCGACATGCTTCAAATGCATGCCGATAAAAGTATCGCCGATGTCAATTCCGGCATGAGCCTGGATATGCTCGACTACCACGGGGTCCGTCATCTGTAAAAAGGCATGAGCTGCCATGGAACCACCTGCTGTAGGAACCGGAACAACCGAAACCTCTTCCAGTCCTTTGCGCTCCATTACCTCACGCTCCAACACCAGCGCTCTGTTCAAATGTTCACAACATTGAAATGCAACAGCAAAACCAAGCGGCTCCTGTGCAGTACGAATCCCTCGATAAATCGCGGCCGCTACGTCTTTGCTGCCTGCTTTGCCAATATGATTTCCGAGAACTTCGCTGGTACTGCATCCGATCACCATGATTTGTCCTGCCTTGATGTTAGCAAGACGAGCCACTTCTGCGACTATCTCATGCACTTGATTTTCGACGGCGGACAGATCCACTTACTTCCCTCCCGCGTGCTTCTCTTCAATCTGGGTGATCTTGTCCACACGGCGTTCATGGCGTCCACCCTGAAATTCTGTTTCCAACCAAATTTTCACGATATCGAGTGCAAGTCCAGGACCAATGACACGCTCACCCATAGCAAGTACATTTGTATTGTTATGCTCACGGGTTGCTCGTGCAGAGAACGTGTCGTGTACCAAGGCACAGCGGATACCAGGAACCTTGTTGGCTGCAATCGACATGCCGATGCCTGTCCCACACACCAAAATTCCACGATCAAACTGGCCCGCAGCCACTTTTTCAGCTACTGGCAAAGCATAATCGGGATAGTCTACCGATTCCTCACAAGTACAACCGAAATCTTCCGTTTGGATGTTCATGGAGGTAAGGAGTGTCTTGATCTCTTCCTTTAGCTTATATCCACCGTGATCAGCAGCAATCGCCACTTTCATCTGTCATCCCTCGCTCGTTTTATAATCCTAATCATTATACATCAAAATGCGCCAAGTAAAAAGTGAACATTTTTACTTCAAATCAAAATAATGTTCGTGCTATCGACATAAAACAAGGTCCTGGCTCTCTGCCAGCACCTCATTCAGCTCCCAATTCACGAAAACGCGGGTGTTGCAGCATCCCAAACAGCCTGTCCAACGATTCCTCAATTTCCTCTGCACACAGCCGATAATCTTCAAGTGCGCCCCCGAACGGATCAGCAATATCAGTTATCCCTTCTACACCAACGAACTCTCTCAGCGTATACACCTTGGGCAGCGCCAAAGGAAAAAAGGTTTGAATCGCGTGCTTGTGACTGTTCGTCATCGTTAATATGACATCCGACCAGTCGATTAACCCCTCATCCAGTCGGCTTGATGTATGTGCGTGCTCGATTCCTCGTTCATCCAATACTTGCTTGGCGTGCAAGGAAGCCTCTTGTCCAGGAAAAGCCGCTACTCCAGCCGAGCGTACTTCATAGCCTCGACCTGCTGTTTTTGCACGAAACATCGCCTCTGCCATCGGGCTACGGCACGTATTCCCTGTGCAAACAAACAATATGCGCTTCACGAAACGCCCCTCCTTGTGTCCAGCAGCTTTGTGCAGTCGTTATGATCGCCTATAAGATAAATTTTAACCCAAAACAAAACAAAATAAGCCCACCTACTAGTTCGCTGTAATCCCCCAGCCATCCTCCCACGCTTTTTCCAAGCAATAGGCCAAAGTATGACATAGCTCCTCCCATAATACCAAAAAGAGCGATCGCCAAAATCCTGTTTACTTCGATTAAGCCAAATGAGAACCCAACGGTAAGAGCATCCAGACTGACGCTGAATGCAAAGAGCAAGAGCCCGAATCCTTTTGTTTTCAAGACACTGCGTTGATCTCCATGGATAAAACCGTTCCATAGCATATGCATGCCGATGGCCATCAGGACCCCACCGCCAATAAAAACGGCTATGTCCCCGACCAAATCGGATAAATACGCACCAACAAAAATCCCAATCACAGGCATAGCGATGTGGAAAAGCCCGATTGTAATACTCACCTTCAAAATTTCCCTCAAGCGGATTCCTACCATGCCTACGCCGATCCCGAGTGAAAAGGCATCCATACTTAAGGCAAAGGCAATCATGAGCAAGGTCAAAAATTGCCCCCATTGAAACAAGACCTGATCCAATCCGCCTCCCCCTCCTT
The DNA here is from genome assembly GCF_046535075.1 of Brevibacillus sp. SIMBA_040. Taxonomy (NCBI): domain Bacteria; kingdom Bacillati; phylum Bacillota; class Bacilli; order Caryophanales; family Paenibacillaceae; genus Brevibacillus; species Brevibacillus sp. SIMBA_040. The sequence continues at coordinate 269,361 of NZ_JAWRXI010000006.1, read as the reverse complement.
GTCTCTTCACCTTATGCGGACAAGGAGGAGTTTAGACGCTTTATACGGATAGAATTCGACCGCCTGCAGCCTTTTCTAACCGATTCATAACAGCCATACCCAAGCCATCACGCGAGAAGGTTTCTCCCACTATGAATTGAACCTGGCAATCATCAAAATCACGCAATACAGCATACAGCTGCTGCGCTACCTCTTTCAAATCAGCGTGAGAGCCAACCGAGCGGACGACATCAGCTTCCGGCTGCTGGTTCCAATAAGAGAGCGATTCTTCCGTAGCGAGCACACCCGTTTTTTGACCATGCTGTTTGGCTTCGCGCAGCATTTCGGTCATTTTTTTCCGCACGTGATCAGCTTCACCCGTTACCAGCCACAGCTCACCTTCAGGAGCATAATGAGTATATTTCATCCCAGGAGCACGAGGGGTTTCTACTGCTCCCACCTGGAAGGACGGGTCCAGCGCAACTGTTCCGATCACCGCTTCCATCTGCTCACGGGTAATTCCACCTGGCCGCAAAATGATCGGTGGGTCGACAGTTACATCGATCACTGTTGATTCCACTCCCACACCTGTAGCTCCTCCGTCCAGAACACCTGCTACTCTGCCTTCCAAATCAGTGAGCACATGGGCAGCAGTCGTAGGGCTTGGACGTCCAGAACGGTTGGCACTGGGAGCGGCAATCGGTACGCCAGCTTCCTCAATAATAGCAAGTGCTACCGGATGATCCGGCATGCGTACACCGACAGACTCCAGACCAGCCGTCACCAAGGATGCTACCCGATCTGTTTTTGGCAGGATAATCGTTAACGGCCCTGGCCAAAAAGCATCCATGAGCTGCTTGCCTTTTGTCGGAATCTCCCCAGCTACTGTAGCCAGCTGCTCCATAGCACCTATATGAACAATCAGCGGATTGTCGCTCGGTCTGCCTTTTGCTAGAAATATTTTTTCCACAGCTTCGTCGGATAATGCATTCGCTCCCAATCCATATACCGTCTCAGTAGGAAAGGCTACGACTTCTCCAGCGCGCAGAAGATGCGCGGCATCCACAATCTGTGTACAACTCCGGAGTTTTTCCACAGTATTTTCCACATCGTTATCCACAGACCAGACTTTTGTCATTTGATTTGTTTCCATCGTGAAAATATCCTTTCTCTAGCTCGTTTCATAATAATTGAGTGCCTTTAGTATAGTTGTGCAGGTAAAAGTTTTCAACAGCCTGTGGGTAACTTGTGAATAACTTTATCCCATGTACGTGGAAAACATGATTGTTACCTGTTTTTAACTTATTTTTTCTGAGCTCTGTAGTAAGATGAGCTTAGAAAAAAATCTACCTGTCCTCATGAAAGGATTGTGAATCGATATGTCATCCTTTAAATCCGCTGCTACAAGCTTTCTCGGAACTGCTGTCCTACTCACAGCTGTAGCTGTTCCAGCACTTGCTGCCCCTGCTGCTACTTCTCCCGCTAAACCAGTTGCTCCTGCTGTCCAAGTGCAAAAACCACAGGCACAAGGAGTTGTCATCACTCCTAAAACCATTTTGTCAGAGACGAAAGAACATGCCATCAAAGTAAATGTTCCTGTCATCAGCGGTCTCGAAGATAAAGCATTCCAGGCACAATTGAATGCTGCTCTGCTCAAACAAGCCCAAGATGCGATAGCAGAAACCCAGCAGGGAGCAAAGGAAAATGCCGCAGACGCTAAGAAATACGGCTATGATTTGCGACCTTATGCCCTCGATATTTCCTATGAAGTCCAATCCATCGGCAAGCTCGTTTCGTTTTCGGTTCAAACCTATGTTTATACTGGCGGGGCACATGGGATGACGGATGTAACTTACTACACCATTGCCAATCAGCCAAAAGCAAAGCAGCTGACTTTAAGTGATTTGTTTCAGCCTGGCTACAACTACCGCACGATTTTAAATCAATTGATTAAGCAACAAATTAAGGAAGTGAACGCAAAGGAAGGATTTGAAGTCTACTCGTTTGAAAGCATTGCTGACAACCAATCCTTCTCGTTTGAAAAAGGAAATCTGGTCATCCATTTCAGTCAATACGAAATTGCGCCGTATGCTGCAGGAATGCCTTCCTTTACAATTCCTGCTCATCGCTTCCAAAATCTCTTGAAACCGGATATTGCAGCACTGCTGAAGTAAACGTCTTCTATACGCGTACACACAAACGACACCTGACATTTGCTCGGTGTCGTTTGCTTTTTCTAAAACTTTACGAGAACCAGCTCTCCAGCTTTTCCCACAGATAAAATCTGACCTGAACTTCAGGAGCTGGTGCAGGCTCTACCTTCTCCATGGAAATGCTTGTTTGCTGTTGCTCTGGCTCCAAACGAGCTTGGCGCCACTGCTGCAATTCTGAAAGCGAGCTGTCCGCAGAGCTGATCGAGGAGGTGGTCTGCGAAACAGGATTGCCCTCTGACAAGTTGTCTGAGTCTTCCGTCTGCTCCGTGCTCACTTCCGCTGCTGCCGCAACTGCATCGCCGTTGGACATATCGATAAAGCAGAGTGGCGGGAATAGTACGCACCACCAGTTTTGTCCTTTTGCTTCCCCGATTTGTACACGCAGGGCCTCATAATTTCCAGCAGGATACACATAAGAACCGTACAATTTGGTCGGAAAAGGCACTTGGCCGAAATCTACTACAGCTGTATAGGAAAATCCACGTTCACGTATGGTTTTGTCTACCACTCCCTGCAATACGGGCAAATTAGCCTCAACGACCTCCTGCGCTTCCTCAAAAGACTTGATATCGTCAGCCCATGTTTCCATCTGAGCAATGAGTGCATCCCGTACTTCACGCTTCAACCATTGATCCTGAACCGAGTCACTATTGGCAATGATGCGCAACCGAATTGATTCCTGAGGGATCGGCCCATTATCCAAAACATTAGCCGAAGTAAGCTGTCCCTCCCAGCTCATCATAAGCACAATCAACGTAAATCCTAAAAGTAGCGTCCGTTTCATATTCTTCCGTCTCCCTCTCTACTGATCTTCCGAGTCTCTTTTTCTCTTCTTAGGATCAGTATGGACAGAAGCTTCGAGATTCAAACGTCGACTAACGAATATTCACGCAATTTCAGCAAAAAGACGGCGAGTGGACTATGCCTCTACCGTCTTACACCGATAACAACCCGCTCAATTCCAGCCAAATCATTGACGATGCTCACGGTTTCAATAACACCTGAGCCTGTCATCAAATCTGCTACATCTCTTGCCTGATGAATCCCTACCTCAAAAGCTACAATTGCTTTCGGCCCTAGTATCTGGGGCAAGGACTCACACAAGCGCCGATAGAAAACAAGTCCGTCCGCGCCCCCATCCAAAGCCATCCGCGGTTCATAGACGCGTACCTCCTCGTCCAGCTCATCCACATCACGACTCGGAATATACGGCGGATTGGAAACCATAATATCAACTTGGTCACCAGCCTGCAGGAGTGGCTCTACCAAATCCCCCTGTAAAAAACGGACAGTAGCGCCTAATCTTTCTGCATTTTCCTTCGCAATGGCGGTCGCTTCCGGTGACAGGTCCACTGTCGTTACATTCCAGTGCGCTCGCTCGCTAGCAATGGTAATACAAATCGCTCCACTGCCGGTACCGATATCGGCGACTGACAGCTTTTCATCTGCTTGCCACAGCTCATCTGCCAGTCTGAGAACCTGCTCGATCAAAATTTCTGTCTCCGGACGAGGAATCAGCACACCAGGACGGACATGGAACACACGCCCATAAAACTCCTGGGAACCAAACATGTACTGAAGTGGTTCAGACTGCGCACGCCGCTGGCAAAGCGCATCCAATCGCTCGATTACATCGCTCGAGATAGGCTCCATCTGTGAGATCAAAAACCGGGTACGGTCTAAGTCCAGGCAATGCCTGATCAACAGCTCCGCTTCGAATATAGGGTCTTTTGCTCCGTGCTCCCGCAAAAACGAAGAAGCCCGCATTTGGGCTTCTCGAATCGTTTTGACATCAGACCAATCAAGCGGAGTGTGCATGGCTTTTCAAAAGCTCCGTTTGTTCATGCATGATGAGGTTATCGATCACTTCATCCAGCTCGCCTTCCAGAACGGATTCTAGACGGTGCAGTGTCAAACCGATGCGGTGGTCGGTTACACGGCTTTGCGGATAGTTGTACGTACGGATGCGCTCGCTGCGGTCGCCAGTACCAACCAGGCTTTTCCGCGTAGCATCTGCTTCCGCATTTTGCTGCTGCATGTAAAAGTCATACAGACGTGCACGCAATACGCGCAGCGCCTTGTCTTTATTCGAATGCTGGGACTTCTCATCCTGACAGGAAACCATGATGCCTGTAGGAATATGCGTCACACGCACCGCCGACTTGGTGGTGTTAACGCTTTGTCCACCAGCTCCACTGGAACAGAAGGTGTCGATGCGGATGTCTTTTTCATGTACTTCCACTTCCACGTCTTCTGCTTCTGGCAGAACCAGTACGGTTGCTGTAGACGTATGAATACGTCCGCCAGATTCAGTCGCCGGGATACGCTGCACACGATGGGCACCGCTCTCGAATTTCATTTTGCTATAAGCACCGCGACCGCTGAGGGAGAATACGATCTCCTTGTAGCCGCCGATATCGGTAGGACTTGCTTCCAACACCTCGATTTTGAAGCCATTACGCTCTGCAAAACGTGTATACATACGGAAAAGAACAGCTGCAAACAAGGCTGCTTCCTCACCGCCTGCCGCACCGCGCACTTCCACGATCACGTTTTTGTCGTCGTTAGGGTCTTTTGGAAGCAGCAAGATTTTCAAGCGCTCTTCCAATTGCTCCTTGCGTGCAGTCAATTCGCTGATTTCCAGCTTAACCATTTCACGCATTTCATCATCGAGCTTTTCTTCCTGCATGGCTTTGGCATCATCCATCTGACTTATAACTGATTTATATTCACGGTATGTTGTTACGGTTTCTTCCAACGATGACTGTTCTTTGGACAGCTCGCGCAAGCGCTTTGTATCACTAATGACGTCGGGGTCACATAGGAGATTGGTTACCTCTTCAAAACGCTCTTCAACAGCAGATAAGCGTGTAAACATTGTATTTCACCCCACAACAAAGAATGACTAAAAAAACAATCATAACAGATAAATTATAGGAGGAAAGTAGAAATAAGTCAAAGCGCATTATTTTACTGGGAATCTTTTTCAATATACAAAAACAGGCCCGGGATTCCCGAGCCTTTCTACACGCTTCCCTTTTGTCAAAAAGGTTAACGATGGAATCCTTCATTGGAGGTTACGTGAAAATCATACCGTGGGATTTTCTGCTTCAGAGCGGCAATGACGTCCTGTTCAACCGTCCGCGCCTGGCCAGCAGTAATGTTGTGCACGAGATCAAGAGTAATATATGCATTTGCGCCGTTTAAGGTGATACGAGCGCCCTCCACTCCAGGAACCGATTTAGCCATCATTTCCATGTTGTTCATATCGATTTGGGAATTTCGTACATTCGATTGGCCGATGATCATATTCGGGTTTTGATTGCGCCCCATCAAAGAGTCTCGATCCTGTGTATGTGGTGCCGGGCGATGTAGCGTTTCTCCGCTACTCTCTCCAGCTATCGCCTCTGGACGCTGGCCCTCTACTCTCTGTGTATTATAGCTTTTCTCCTGGGTCAAGCTGCGACCACACCCAGCAGTCAGGACAGACGAAAGAACAAGTATGCCCACAACTGCCAGCCCGCTTTTCCAAACCGACGTTTTACGCATGAAAAAGCCACCTCCTGTTTTGCTTTAGTCTGCGCATCCCATGACGGGCTCATGCACATACAAAACTGAGGTAGCTTCTATCCAGAACGTTATTCAAAATGCGTTAGCTATTGAGCGGCGGACGATAGTAGTGCTGGCGACAAACGCTGCTGTATGTATCATTTCCAGCGATTTCAATCGTCTCTCCAGTATATACCGGTTGTCCATTTTTGAATTTTAAAATATGAGTCGCCTTTTTATTGCAGTACACACAGACGGTCTTGATCTCTTCAACCTTATCCGCTTCACAGAGCAGCGCTGCACTTCCCGGGAAGAGCTCATTTTTAAAGTTTTTCAAGAGACCGTAAACAATGACAGGAATGCCTAAACGATCAACAATCAAAACAAGCTGCTCGACATGATGCTTGCCAATAAACTGCGCTTCATCCACTAGTACGCAATCTGGCTTGACTGCTTCGGCTGCTACGATTTCGTACAGGTCGGTCTCTTCACTAATCGGAATCGCTTCCCGGCTGATCCCTACGCGCGAAGCCACTTTACCTACACCGAAGCGATCATCCACTGCTGGCGTAAACACCATGACCTTTTTTCCCGACTGCTCATAATTGTGCGCAACCGTCAGTAACTGAATGGATTTCGAAGCGTTCATCGCCCCGTATCGAAAATATAATTGTGCCACGTTTCTATCTCCCTTTGCCCAGAAGTGGTTATTCCCCTTATTTCTGCATCAGAAAGGGCCAGCTTCCTTCTTTCTGCATGATTGACGCACGGTAGCGGATCGTCGAGGCCCATGACACACTTTGCCTGCTCCTGCACTTCCTCCGGCATCTCCCACGGTTTATGAATATATTGTAGAGGTAGATCACGAAGGACGGAAAGATATTTTTTGGCAAATACACCCTCCGGATCAAATAGCCAGACAAAAACAAAACCAGGTAGATCGCTCTACCTGGTTGCTCCAATCCTTTCCGATTAGGAAAGATTGTATTTGCGTTTGAAACGGTCTACACGTCCGCCAGCGTCAACGAATTTTTGTTTTCCTGTGAAGAAAGGATGGCAGTTGGAGCAGATCTCCACTTTCAACGCTTGTTTCACGGAACCAGATTCAAATTCGTTACCGCATGCACATGTAACAGTTACTACGTTGTACTTAGGATGAATACCTTGTTTCATCTCATCTACACCTCTTTCCGCCCTGAATCGTTTGCCGAAACAGAGTTATATCAACACATATCAGATAGTAGCACGCTGACAGTCGAAATGCAACAGCTTGAACGATCAAGCCATGTTTTTCCTGCGATGAAGCTCCTCTGGCGGGATATGCGTAAACGAACCAATTACCACATCTGGCAATTCTTCCTGATAAATTTCAATCGCCTGCTTCATTCCGAAAACCTCACCTTGAGCTTTTGGAATCATGGACAGGTAGCTTTCTGGATCGATGTTCAGATTGCGCATCTGGATCAGCTTGATTCCTGTGCGGCGAATGAAATTAATCATGGCCTCCATCTCTTCTTCACGGTCAAAAACACCTGGGAAGCAAAGGTAGTTAATAGAGGTGTATACACCTTTGGAAGCCGCATACTCAGCCGAGCGCGCAACATTTTCCAGCGTGTAGTTGCGAGGGCGGTAATAAGCGTTATAATGCTCGTCAATGGCACTGATGATACTCACGCGCATCAGGTCGAGACCTGCGTCTACAATCCCTTTGATGTGGTCAGTCAGACCCGCATTCGTATTAATGTTAATGAAGCCCATGTCGGTTGTCTCACGGACACGTCGCATCGCCGGAACAATGATAGAAGCCATCGTCGAAGGCTCGCCTTCACAGCCTTGGCCAAAGCTGATGATGCTCTCCGGTGTTTGCAAATGGTGGAGCATGACCTCAACCAGCTCGTCCTCTGTCGGCTTGAAGTTCATCCGGGTTTGCGGTGACGGGAAGCCACTGTCCTCCGGCTGCTCGGAAATACATCCGTAGCAACCCGCATTACAGGTATAGGAAACAGGCAAGCTGCCTTCCCAGCGGTTGAAAAAGTTATTGGAGGCTGTCAGACACTCGTATTCCAAAGCACAATGGGACAAGTGGTTTAAAATCCGGTTTTGCGGGAACAGCTCCAATGTCTTTTCCACTCGCTGACGCAGTTCTTCCATCGGAAAGTTCAGCGGGTCCCATTTATAAATATCATCACTTGCCCGACCAGCAACCCAAAAGCGATCGTCTTTCCAAACAACTGCGGAATAGCCAAACAAAGGAAGCTTGCTATCCTTGTTGCTTTTTACGTAGCCTGGCAGCAGCAGGCGTGTAATCCCCTGTGGCACGAGCGCTCCTACAGCCGTACAGCCATCCAGCTTGATCATTTCACCGGTCTCTGGGTTCATTCCGATTGGAACTGTATCTGGCAAACTGACCAGCGTAGATCCTTCCGGGAGCGGGATCAATTCTTCTTCCATTACTTCTGTCAATATATCTCCGTTACGCGCCACAGCGAATAAGCCGGGGTGGTCGTAAACATTGCCGTTTTCATCTGCGTATACTAAATACATAGGGAAATCGCCTCACTTCTTTGCTTTGCCCATTGTATCGCATTGAAAAAGCAATGTAAATTGTGAAGGGTTACCTGCCGAGGTATGGAAGCGGATTAATCGGCACATCATCCTGCCTCACTTCAAAGTGCAAATGATAGCCCGTGGAGTCTCCTGTCTGCCCCATATAGCCGAGCATGTCTCCCGCATCCACCATTTGCCCGGGTGCTACCGCTATACTGCGCATATGCGCGTAAAAAGTCTGGAGACCGTCTCCATGATCCAACACGACCATGCGCCCATAGCCAGAGCGGTTTGCACCCGCCTCCAAGACCGTGCCTGCCTTTGCAGCATAGATCGGTGTTTGTGATTCTGCTTGATTCCACAGGTCGACTCCTTTATGCGCTCTTCCCCAGCGAACACCAAATCCACTTGTAATCGTCGCCTCTTTGACCGGCCACTCCATCCCGCCTCTGATCCTGCCCACCACCTGCCTGCTGGCTGCTTGCGTCGTATTCCGTTTTTTGGCAAGCTCTTCCGTCTGCATCTGCTTCGTGCCCGCGATAGGGATGTAGAGTACCTGTCCAATATACAGGTTGTCCGACAGCCAATTAAGCAGCGGATTGCGCTCAATCAACAGCTCTCTGCTGACACCATATCGCTGCAAGACGTAGTTTAATGTTTCTCCTCTTTTCACCATATGAGTGACTTCGTCTTGACTGATAACGAGCTTCATCCCTACCGCAAGAAGATGAGGGTTATTTATCTTGTTGGATTCTACTAATTTTCTTAAAGTCAGCCCATACCTTTGGGCGATTCCTGAGAGAGTGTCCCCCTGGCGAACTGCGTACATCATCACGTTTCCTTTTGGCGACGTATTCGGCTTGACCAGGCTCGCATACGGATTAAAGGCTTGGAACAAAGCCTGCTCCACAACGGCCGTTTTCGCTTCCTCCTGGCTCGTTACCGGAGCAGTTACTTGCACGTACTCCACTGAAACACCCCTCCTTTTTTCAGCCACTCCTTCCTAACGGTATGCCCATAGGCAAAAAAAAATGACGGAGAGTCATGAAGAACTCGCCGTCGTATTTGCTGTTTTCCCTCGTCCTTGCTTGGATTCCAGGGTTTGTAAAAATTCGTCGTTTGTCTTGGTATCTGCCAGCTTTTTAATAAATGAATCCACAAACTCGTTTGTTTCGTTCATATTTTTACGGATCATCCACAGCTTATCCAGCTCTTCTTTGGTGAGCAGCAGCTCTTCGCGGCGTGTTCCAGAGCGACGAATGTCGATCGCTGGGAAAATGCGGCGTTCTGCCAGCTTGCGATCCAAATGAAGCTCCATGTTTCCCGTCCCTTTGAATTCTTCATAAATCACGTCGTCCATGCGCGAGCCTGTCTCTACCAAAGCAGTTGCCAGGATCGTCAGGCTGCCGCCCTCTTCAATGTTACGCGCAGAACCAAAGAACCTTTTCGGACGATGGAAAGCTGCTGGGTCAATCCCCCCAGATAGCGTCCGTCCACTTGGTGGAATCACGAGATTGTACGCACGTGCCAAACGAGTAATTGAATCGAGCAGAATCACTACGTCTTTTTTGTGCTCAACCAGACGCTTCGCTCGCTCCAAAACAAGCTCAGCTACTTTGATATGATTCTCCGGCAGCTCATCAAACGTTGAGGCCACTACCTCACCTTTGACTGAGCGCTGCATATCCGTAACCTCTTCTGGACGCTCATCAATGAGCAGCACAAACAAATGAATATCAGGGCGACTCTCCGTAATGCTGTTGGCAATCTCTTTGAGTAGCATCGTTTTCCCCGCTTTAGGCGGAGCAACGATTAATCCGCGTTGTCCAAGTCCAACAGGAGCCAGGAGATCCATCAGGCGGGTAGAAACTCGTTCAGGAGCTGTTTCCAACACAAGCTTGGTTTGAGGATACAGCGGTGTCAAAGCGGGGAAATGAAGACGCTCCGCAGCTGTTTCAGGGTCTTCTCCGTTTACTGCTTCTACTTGCAAAAGGCCGAAATATCGCTCGTTTTCCTTTGGAGGGCGGGCTTTACCCGACACCACATCCCCCATTCGCAGATCGAAGCGACGAATCTGCGATTGGGAGATGTAGATATCCTCCGAGCTTGGGAGATAGTTGATCGGGCGTAGAAATCCATAGCCTTCTGGTAGGATTTCCAAAACTCCCTCCATAAACATCAGACCGTCTTTTTCAGCTCTCGCGCGAAGAATTGCGAAAATCAGTTCTTTTTTCTTCAGCTGCGAGTAGTAAGGAATGTGATATTCCTTTGCCAGCTTGTAGAGATCGGTCAGCTTCTTTTCTTCTAGTTCAGAAAGTAACATACATCCACCACTCTTTATTTACTTTAACGCTTTTATGAGTCAAACCCTACGATCGTTAATCGATCTACAAAGTCGTTTTGCGTTCCAAACGGTGGTTCCCCTCAATGAAACGTACAGTACCCGTTTTTGCACGCATAACCACAGAGTTCGTTGTAGCACGCATTCCTTGGAAGCGAATACCTTTTAGCAATTCGCCATCTGTGACACCCGTAGCAGCAAAAATGGCGTCATCGCCTTTCACCAAGTCGTTCATGAACAGAACCTGGTGCGGATTCGTTAACCCCATTTTTACACATCGTGCAATCTCTTCTTCATTTTGCGGCAACAGTTTTCCCTGGATTTCGCCGCCTAGACATTTTAGCGCTACCGCAGCCAATACACCCTCAGGCGCTCCGCCAGAACCGAACATAATGTCTACACCGGTATTTGGAAAAGCGGTGTTGATTGCAGCTGCAACGTCCCCGTCGGAAATCAAACGGATGCGCGCACCCGCTTCGCGAATTTCATGGATAATTTTTTGGTGACGATCCCGATCCAATACGATCGCAACCAGATCACTAATGTCTTTTCCTTGGGCCTGTGCGACAGCTTTTAAATTATCCCGAATAGGGGCGTTAATATCTACTTTGCCCACCGCTTGCGGTCCTACTGCAATTTTCTCCATATACATATCAGGAGCATGCAACAAATTTCCCCGGTCAGCAATCGCAATAACAGAGATGGCTCCCCAGGTTCCTTTGGCGAGAATGTTGGTTCCTTCCAAAGGATCGACGGCTACATCCACGGCAGGAGCTACGCCTTGGCCCAAACGCTCTCCAATATAGAGCATCGGTGCCTCATCCATTTCTCCCTCACCGATAACAACAACTCCGTCCATTGGTACTTTTTCAAACTCTTTACGCATGGCGGTCGTTGCTGCATCATCAGCCTCATCTTTTTTCCCTAGACCCATCCAACTGGCAGATGCCAAAGCCGCTGCCTCGGTCACCCTAACCAATTCTAGTGTTAAACTGCGTTCCATTCTGGAAGACTCCTCTCCTGGTGGTTGGTTAACGCTGGTGGTTTTCTGAGTGCTGCAAGCCTATCCGTTGCACATCTGCTCCCAACGCTTGTAGCTTTCCTACTAAATTTTCATAGCCGCGATCAATATGATCCAGCCCTTCCAGCTCAGTCGTACCGCTCGTCGCTAATCCAGCGATGAACAAAGCTGCCCCTGCGCGCAAATCTGATGCAACGACCTTGGCGCCGTTCAGCTTGACTCCGCCCTCAATCACTGCGGAGCGCCCCTCGACCTTGAGTGTTGCACCCATGCGTCGCAGTTCATCAACATGGCGAAAACGCGAGCTGTAGATGTTGTCCGTCACAATGCTTGAACCCTTTGCCAAGGTCAATAGAGTTGTGATTGGCTGCTGCAGATCGGTTGGAAAACCAGGATACGGACTCGTCTTTACGTCGATAGAACGATATCCTTCCTGTCCGATGACTTGAATACAATCATCCAGCTCTACGACTTGTGCTCCGATTTCGCGCAGCTTGGCAGTAAGCGACTCCAGGTGCTTGGGAATGACGTTCTCCACCAGCACATTGCCGTTGGTCGCTGCTGCTGCAATCATATATGTGCCTGCCTCTATCCGGTCAGGAATGATCGTGTGACGGCAGCCACGCAATCGTTCCACACCCTGAATACGGATCATATCCGTACCGGCACCTTTGATGTTTGCTCCCATATTGTTCAACAAAGTAGCTACATCAACGATCTCCGGCTCACGCGCTGCGTTTTCAATAATAGTCACGCCCTCTGCTTTGGCAGCAGCCAGCATGATATTGATCGTAGCTCCGACACTTACGAGATCGAGATAAATGCGCGCGCCCCGCAAGCGACCATTTTTGGCGCGGATGGTCATCACACCATTCTTGTTTTCCACCTCAGCGCCCATCATCTCAAAGCCTTTGATATGCAAATCGACAGGACGAGGCCCTAAATCACAGCCGCCTGGCAAACCGACCTGCGCTTCGCCGAACTTGGCCAAAAGCGCACCCCATAAATAATAAGAGGCACGAAGCTTTTTAATCCGGCCATTGGGCATCAGCATCAGTCGCATCATGCGTCCGTCTACTTCCATCCAGTCTTCTTCGAATAGCACGTCGGCTCCCATTTCTTGCAGGAGCTCATGATAAATATCTACATCCTGAATACGGGGCAGATTTTCGATGACAACGGGTCCATCTGCCAGCAACGCGGCTGGAATCAGTGCGACAGCGCTGTTTTTTGCTCCGCTGATGGTTACCGTCCCCGCGAGCGGTTTCCCACCATTGATGATCAGCTTATCCATGCTTTGCTCTCCTCAGGCGTAATCGGGAAAGAAGCACCTTCCCCAATGGAAAAGGTGCTCGGACTTTCAATAGGTGTCCTATTATTTTTGCATGCTTGCCCAGTCAGCTAGGAATTTTTCCAGTCCGCTATCAGTTAGCGGGTGAGCAATCAGTTGCTTGAATACTTTTACTGGGATCGTCGCGTAATGCGAACCGCGGCGAGCTGCCTCTGTCACGTGGACAGGGTGGCGAACGGACGCTGCGATAATTTCGGTTTCAATCCCGTGTACAGAGAAAATCTCTGCGATATCCTCAATCAGTTGCATCCCGTCTTGTCCAATGTCGTCCAAACGACCCAAGAACGGAGACACGAAGCTTGCGCCTGCACGTGCAGCCAGCAACGCCTGATTTGCAGAGAATACCAGGGTTACATTGGTTTTGATTTTACGCTTGGAAAAGTATTTCGCTGCTTTCAGTCCTTCTGCAGTCATCGGCAGCTTGATTACAATGTTTTTGGACAGAGAAGCTAGCTTCTCTCCTTCTTCTATCATGCCCTTTGCATCAACGCTAATTACCTCAGCACTGATCGGGCCATCAACGATATCAATAATTTCTTTCAAAGTCTCCACAAAATCACGGCCTTCTTTTGCTACCAGAGAAGGGTTCGTAGTAACGCCCGCAAGAACGCCCCACTCGTGAATTTCGCGAATTTCTTCAACGTTTGCTGTATCAATCAAAAAACGCATGATAGGCCTCCTTGGTTACGCGCGGTTGCTACTGCCGAATAGACGCATTTTGCCTTTAACTACTTCCTTGATCGCATCGCGAGCAGGACCCAGATATTTGCGCGGGTCGATCTCATTCGGTTTGGCAGCTAGTGCTTTGCGTACCGCTTCGGTGCATGCGACTTGACTTTCTGTGTTTACATTGATTTTCCCTACGCCCAGGCTAATCGATTTCACGATTGCATCGTCCGGAACGCCGGAACCACCGTGCAGCACGATTGGCGCACCGATGTTGTTCGCCACTTTTTCGATGATGTCAAAGCGGATTTTTGGAACCCCTTTGTACATACCGTGTGCTGTTCCTACAGCGATTGCTACATAGTCTACTTTTGTTTCTTCCCAGAAGCGAATCGCTTCCTCAGGATTTGCTAGGGTAGCATCTTCCTCGTCAACAGACAGGTCGTCTTCTACCCCACCGATGGTACCGAGTTCACCTTCAACAGAAACGCCAACTGCATGCGCAGCCTCAACAACCTGCTTGGTCAGGCGAAGGTTATCTTCAAATGAATGGTGGGAACCGTCAAACATAACGGAAGAGAATCCTGCGCGGATGCATTTCATAACCATGTCAAAGTTGCTACCATGATCAAGATGCAACGCTACTGGAACTCCTGAGCGTTCTGCTGCCACTTTGGCAATGGCTACGGTATAATCCAACCCCATGTATTTAAGCGCGCCTTCAGAAACACCAAAGATTACAGGCGATTTTTCTTCCATCGCTGCTTCCGTAATCGCTTGAGTAAACTCCAGATTGTTCAGGTTAAATTGACCGACGGCGTATTTATGCAATCTGACGTCTTCGGTAAAAGCGGTCATAGGTACCAGTGGCATTATTGTAAATCCTCCTCTAGCAGACTTCAGTCATGTGGCTTATTATACCACAGTCACCCGCTTGTTAACAGGTACGCTTGTACCCATACAAGCGAGGCATAAAAGACTAGCAAGCCAGCTGCTGATGAACGGCCATCCGCAGTTCGTCTATATCGAATGGTTTGGTAAAATGCGTCAGAGCGCCTAGCTGTGTTGCTTCTTTAATCATGTCCAGCTCACCGTACGCTGTCATCATGATTACTTTGATATCCTGATTGATTTTCTTGATATGCTTCAAAATTTCGATTCCATCCATGCCAGGGATCTTCATGTCGAGAATGACCAGATCTGGCGATTCCTTTTCCACGATTTCCAGCGCCATTTTTCCATTTGCTGCCTGAAACGTCTTGTAGCCTTCCTTACCCAGTACCTCATACAGCAAAATACGGATACCGTACTGATCATCCACAACCAGTACTTTTTTATCATGTTTGTCCAACACTTCGATTCCCCCCTGACGAAAGCCTTTTCCTTAAATCATTAGGGTTCGCCTAAAATCAGGAAACTCCTGCCGGACCACGTTGAAATTTTCCCACTTCAATCACTTACTGTATAATAGGAATACCATTTTTCAGCTTGAGCGAGGAGTGTTACATACTCTTATGGATGTTTTATGGCTGATCTGTTTGTTAACATTCATTATTCACACAACAGAGACCCTGTCCTACGGAATCCGTTTTGCAGGAGTTTTGACGGGCAGATTGGCTGTTGCCTTGTCACTCGTCGGGATCGTCCTGCTGATATCGCGAACCTCCAACCTGATTCAAGGACCATTCACTGGCGGCTTGATGGACCAGGCGGCTATCTCTCATACAGATCCAAGTATGAAGCTCCACTTGATCATCGCTGCATCCTCTCTGGGCACACTGGCGGCTATTTTTTTGTTCCCGACCTTTGTTCAGCTCTCCAAGCGATTGATTTCGCATCTGGAGCTTGCTGGGTCGATTCCGCAAATGCTGCGCACAGCTGTGACGGTAGATAGTATCAAGAGCGTTCGCCATCATGTCCGTATCCCTAACCTGGAGTTTATCTCACGCTTTCGTATCCAAGGAATCCCGAAACGGCTTCTGCTTCTCAATGCACTGGGAACAGCCGTTTACACAAGCAGCGTGCTCGCAAGCCTCTACGCCATTCTTCTGGTACCGGACTACAAAGCAACGGTATTGATGTCGTCTGGGATGATCAACGGATTCGCTACCATTTTCATGACCATTCTGGTAGACCCCCAGGTAGCTCTTTTAACCGAAAAAGCCATGCAGGGACAAGCTACACATGAATCCATACGCAATATGTACCTTTGGCTGATGATCTCTCGCTTTTTTGGCACGATATTGGCGCAAATTCTGCTGGTTCCAGCAGCGTATTGGGTGGCTTGGCTCGCTCCCCTTTTTCACTAGGTAACAGAGAAAACGCACCAACGACGCTCGGTCGCTGGTGCATATTTTATCATTCCATTTATTTGTTCAGGTTCAGGGAAGCTTTTACAAAATCACGGAACAACGGTTGTGGGCGGTTTGGACGAGAAGTAAATTCCGGGTGGAACTGTGTAGCCAGGAACCAAGGGTGGTCTGGAACCTCCACGATTTCTACCAAACGTCCATCTGGTGTAGTACCCGCGATGCGAAGGCCTTGCTCCACCAATTGTTCACGGTACTCGTTGTTCACTTCATAACGATGACGATGACGCTCATATACTAATGTACTGCCGTAAGCTTGTGCAGTCAGGCTGCCTTCTTCCACTTTGGAAGGACCAACGCCAAGACGCATGGTTCCGCCCTTGTCCTCGATTTCCTTTTGCTCAGGCAGCAGATCGATAACCGGGAACGGTGTGCTTGGGTTGATTTCGGAGCTGTTTGCTCCGTCCATACCTGCAACGTGGCGAGCGTATTCGATAACAGCAATTTGCATACCCAGGCAAATACCGAAGAAAGGTACTTTATTTTCACGAGCATAACGCGTAGCGATGATTTTGCCCTCAATACCGCGATCACCGAAGCCACCTGGTACGAGAATTCCGTTTACATCACCGAGCAGTTCGCCTACGTTTTCTGGCGTTACTTCTTCTGCGCTTACCCATTTGATTTCTACGTTAGAATCATTGGCATATCCAGCATGGTACAGTGCTTCTGCAACAGACAAATAAGCGTCATGCAGCTCTACATACTTACCAACGATTGCGATAGTTGTTGTTTTGGACAGGTTTTTGATCTTGCTAACGAGTGCTTTCCATTCGGTCATATCTGCTTCGTGGCAGGTCAGGCCGAGATGGCGGCATACGTAATCATCCAAGCCTTGTGCTTGCAATTGAAGGGGAACATCATAAAGCGTCTCTGCATCCACACACTCAATAACAGCGTTTTTGTCGATGTCACAGAACAGAGCAAGCTTGTCTTTCATCTCTTGCGTCATAGGTTGTTCTGTACGTGTAACGATGACGGTTGGTTGGATACCCAGGCTGCGCAATTCCTTCACGCTGTGCTGAGTTGGTTTTGTTTTCATTTCACCTGCAGCCTTGATGTAAGGAACCAAGGTCACGTGAATGTACATAACGTTCTCACGGCCGATGTCGCTCTTGATTTGACGGATTGCTTCGAGTACTGGCAAGCTCTCGATATCGCCAACAGTTCCACCAATCTCTGTAATAACTACATCTGCTCCCGTTTCGCGGCCAGCGCGGAATACCCGGTCCTTGATCTCGTTGGTAATATGAGGAATAACTTGAACCGTTCCGCCCAAATAGTCACCACGACGCTCTTTTGCGATGACAGTGGAGTAAATTTTACCACTCGTTACGTTGGAGTTAGCACTCAGATTGATATCAATGAAACGCTCGTAGTGGCCCAAATCCAGATCTGTTTCCGCACCGTCATCCGTAACGAATACTTCCCCGTGCTGATACGGGCTCATCGTACCCGGGTCAACGTTGATGTATGGGTCAAATTTCTGGATGGTTACCTTCAGTCCCCGATTCTTCAGGAGTCGGCCCAGAGAAGCCGCTGTAATTCCTTTTCCTAACGAGGATACGACCCCGCCTGTCACAAAAATATACTTCGTCATCGTTAACGTCCCCTCTTTCCCTAACCCTTTTGTTTTAGTGAAAAAACCTTGATCGTGGCCTACTCAAGAAGAAGCGACCGCGTTTTTGCGGAAGGTTTTACCGCAGTGATGCCAGATGCAAATGGCTTCGCACACCACTTTTCTACACGAAAAAAAAAACGAATAAAGACGGCTCCCAAAAAAAGAAAAACAAAAGCGAGTCCTATCCCGTGCAGACATGGGGTAGGGGCACTTTTGTTTTATAGTTTCCCTTATTTAAACTTCTTCATGTGAAGCCCAAGGAGTATTTTATCTGTCCCTCAAGCGGAAGTCAAGGACTTATAATTTCTCTTCATCCTCTTCGACGTCGTTAGCCGAATCCTCCTCTTCTATCTCTTCGTCTTCAAAGATTTCTTCCTCTTCTTCTATCTCTTCTTCGTCGATCTCGCCATCAATCTCTTCTTCCTCGATCTCAGCGTCCTCATCAACGAAATCATCTTCTTCTTCAAAAATGACAACATCGTCTTCTTCGAATTCTTCAACGCCTTCATCTTCGGCATCGTAGTCATCGAAATCGTCGTCCAGAACCACTTTCTTCTTCTTGGTTCCGCCGCCTTCTTGTGTTTCATCAACGGTATCAGTCGGGTACCAACGCTTCAAGCCCCAGACATTGTCACCAAGACAAACGAAACGACCATCAATATTAATTTCTGTGTATACTTGAGCGATGATAGCCATGAGTTGTTCGTTTGTCATCTTACGGAGGGTAACAAGTTCATCCATCAGCTCGCGGAAGTTGTAGGTACGATTGGTTTCACGCAAGATTTCATACGCAATATCAACCAATGCCATCTCACTCAGTTTCTCGGAATCAATATGAGCAAACAATTGACTCACTCAGGGCACGTCCTTTCCATTAGAAAACTATTGGCTTCAATACAGTCCTCGCCACAATCAAGAGACGCAGGTTTTGTATAGGTAAACAGGAATAATAGCGGATTCTTCGATTGTACAACATACGAAGGCTATCATACAGTATTCCTTATTTTAGACGAAAATGCAAGGCTTTCAAACAGGGGCGGTCCATTTATTATCGACACCCATTCTCTTCCCGTTTTTTCCCATTCCCTGTATCATCTTTATGTATACAGGAAAGGGGACGAAAAGCAGATAAAAGACACTGCCTGGCTATGTTTAAGCGTTCCCCTCGGAAAATCAGAAGAGCACACAGAACAAGTAAAAAATCAACACGCAAACAACTAAACAAGCGCGTCAGCAAACAATCCCTCGGCAGCTCTACCGAGGGATTACTATTTACATATTTCTGCGGTATTGTCCGCCTACTTCGTACAAGGCTGCACTTATTTGTCCCAGAGACGCTACCTTCACCGTCTCCATCAGCTCCGCAAAGATGTTGCCGCCTGCCATCGCCACTTCCTGCAGTTTGCGCAAGGCTACCTGTGACTTGTCACGGTTGCTCTCCTGGAACGCTCGGAGATTGAGAATCTGCTGCTCCTTTTCGTCTTCTGTCGCACGAGCCAGCTCGATCTCATAATCGTCCTCAGATGCGTTTGGATTAATAAAGGTGTTCACCCCGATAATCGGCAACTCACCTGTATGCTTTTTCATCTCATAATACATAGACTCATCCTGGATTTTGCCGCGCTGGTATTGTGTCTCCATCGCACCCAGAACGCCACCACGAGAGCTGATGCGCTCAAACTCCTGCATGACCGCTTCTTCAACCAGATCAGTCAGCTCATCGATGATAAATGCACCTTGCAGTGGATTTTCATTTTTCGCGAGACCCATCTCTTTGTTGATGATCATCTGAATCGCCATTGCACGGCGCACAGAGTTCTCTGTCGGGGTCGTGATCGCTTCATCGTACGCGTTGGTATGAAGAGAGTTGCAGTTGTCATAAATCGCTACCAGGGCTTGCAGCGTCGTTCTGATATCGTTGAAATCCATCTCCTGCGCGTGCAGAGAACGCCCGGAGGTCTGGATGTGATATTTCAGCTTTTGACTGCGATCATTGCCGCCGTATCGATTTTTCATCACGGTAGCCCAAATACGGCGAGCTACCCGACCGATGACCGTGTACTCAGGATCAAGTCCATTGGAGAAGAAAAAGGACAGATTCGGCGCAAAGTCATCGATGTGCATACCACGGCTCAAATAATACTCCACGTACGTAAAGCCGTTGGACAGCGTAAACGCCAGCTGCGTAATCGGATTGGCTCCTGCTTCTGCGATGTGGTAGCCAGAGATGGAGACAGAGTAGTAATTGCGTACCTTCTGGTCGATGAAATACTGCTGGATATCCCCCATCATGCGCAAGGCAAACTCGGTGGAGAAAATGCACGTGTTTTGTCCCTGATCTTCCTTGAGGATGTCGGCTTGCACCGTTCCACGGACAGTCGAGAGCGTATACGCTTTAATTTTGGCGCTCTCTTCCTCGCTAGGCTGACGCCCCTCGCGTTGAACAAATGCCTCTACTTGCTGCTCGATCGCCGTATTCATGAACATCGCCAATATCATCGGCGCCGGTCCATTGATCGTCATGGATACAGAAGTGCTCGGCGCGCACAGGTCAAAGCCTGCATACAGCTTTTTCATGTCATCCAACGTACAAATGCTTACGCCGCTCGTACCGATTTTCCCGTAAATGTCAGGACGATAATCCGGGTCTTCCCCGTAAAGGGTGACCGAGTCAAAGGCTGTACTGAGTCGCTTCGCCTCGTCATTTTGCGACAGGAAATGGAAGCGTCGATTCGTCCGCTCTGGAGTGCCCTCACCAGCAAACTGCCGCTTCGGGTCCTCTCCTTCCCGTTTGAACGGAAAGACACCTGCTGTGTAAGGAAACTCCCCTGGGACATTTTCTTTTAATGACCATTTCAGCAGCTCGCCCCAGTCCTGATAGTCAGGAACAGCCACTTTGGATATACGGGTACCTGATAAGGACTCGCTGAACAGCTTGGTGACGATTTCCTTGTCGCGGATTTTGGTGACGAACTGATCTTGCTTGTATGCTTCCTTTAGCTTTGGCCAGTTTTCAAGAATACGCTTGCATTCGGGATGGAGCTTTTCTTCGAACAATGTAATCTGCTTCTCAAGTACGCTTACCACTTCAGCTGCAGCAGAATCTCCTGAGGCGAGCAGCGTGTCCTTTGCTCCATGCAACTGGAACAGCTTGCGTGCAATGGCAGACTGTTCTTCTGCGTATAGACGATAGTTGCGAACTGTATTGGCTATCTCTTGCAAATAGTTGATTCTTTCTGTCGGAATCAACGAAGTTTTATGAATTTTTACAGGGTTCGTATCTAGACCGTCAACAGCCCATTCCACACCGGTTTTCTCGACGATTCGATGCATCAATGCCGCGAACAATACATTGGTTCCAGGATCGTTGAACTGGCTGGCAATCGTACCGTATACAGGCACCTTTTCGTCTGGAAGCTCAAACAGCTGATGGTTGCGGCGATACTGCTTGCGTACCTCCCGCAGAGCATCCTCCGAGCCTTTGCGTTCAAACTTGTTAATCGCAATCAAATCGGCAAAGTCGAGCATGTCGATTTTTTCAAGCTGAGAAGGGGCACCGAATTCGCTGGTCATCACGTACATGGAGACATCGCACACTTCCGTTACTTGCGCATCTCCCTGACCGATCCCGCTCGTCTCTACAATAATCAGATCAAAATGAGCCGCACGTGCTACCCGGATTGCGTCCTTCACTGCTGCGGACAGCTCCATTCCCGATTTGCGTGTAGCTAAACTGCGCATATAGACGCGTGGTGTGGTATTGGCATTCATGCGGATACGATCGCCAAGCAATGCCCCACCGGATTTTTGCTTGGACGGATCGACAGACAAAATCGCGACCGTCTTATCTGCATAGGTGCGAACAAAACGGCGAACCAGTTCATCGGTAAGCGAGCTTTTTCCTGCACCGCCCGTACCTGTAATCCCGAGTACAGGGATAGTGGCTTCTGGTTCACTCAGACTGTTTTTGAGCGGCTCGGCCCATTCTGCCTGATCAACTGCATATTCCGCAACGGAAATAAGCCGGGCTATCGCCTGGTGATTTTGCTCTTGCAGCCCTGCAACCTCAGCGCCAAGCTGCTTGACGGTAGGGAAGTCAGACTTACGAATCATATCATTTATCATGCCTTGCAGACCTAGATGTCTGCCATCATCAGGTGAATAGATTTTACAGACTCCGTATTCCTCGAGTTCTCGAATCTCGCGTGGAACGATGACACCGCCTCCGCCACCAAATACGCGGATGTGTTCAGCTCCTCGCTCGCGCAACAGATCAATAATGTACTTAAAATACTCCACATGACCACCCTGATACGAGCTGATGGCAATTCCTTGCACATCCTCTTGTATGGCAGCCGTCACGATGTCGTCAACAGAGCGGTTATGACCCAAATGGATCACTTCCACTCCAGATGATTGCAAAATGCGACGCATAATATTGATCGAGGCGTCATGACCGTCATACAAGCTGGCTGCGGTCACAAAACGAACCTTGTTTTGCGGACGATACACTTCGGTTTCCATCGTTCCACTCTCCCCGAGAATCTTTTTAGAAAAGCAGTTAAGAAAACCTCTATCGAGGCTACCTTAAACGTTTTCTATTCATTCGGAGACACTGATTTCACGAAGCAACAGCGTGATCTGCTTCTCGGTGTACTCCTCTAATGAATAGTGCTTGTGCAGCGCCCAGCGGCGGAATACCCACATCTCACCCAGCACCATGATATTGTCAGCCATCAGCTTGACATGCTTTTCATCAATGCGCAGTGATCCATCAGCAATCCCCCGATGCAGGATCTCCACAAAAATATGCGAAATTTCTTCCTCACGCCCCAGCACATAGCGAAGCGTTTCTTTTGGAAGTGATTTGGATTCTTGATAAATGAGCAATACGCGGTCGCTCATCTGATCCATCACACAAATGAGGCTCTTCAGTGCGAGCTTTAAAATCTTCAGACCCGTTCCGTTAAAGTTAATCGCTTCACGCAAACGAGTTTCCATCTCCGCATGGATCGCATCGCATACGAGATAGAGAACATCTTCTTTTGACTCGATATATTCGTATAAAGTCCCGATACTAAAACCAGACGCCCGAGCAATCTCTCTCGTCGTCGTTTTATGGAAGCCTTTATGAATAAAGAGATGAACGGCAGCCTCAATAATCTGTTCCCGTCGTTTTTCAATCAGCTTAGGGTCCTTTACTAGGGACGGTATGGTTTTTCTTTTTTCGGACACAATAAATCCACCTTTCCAACCGACTGAGCGTTTGGTCAGACACCTTATGGAAAAGAAAGGCGCAAACACTCTACTCAGTATCGTTTCGGAACCATTATACGCGAGTAAGAGCCCAATGCCAAACCTTTCTTTTCCCGTTCCTATCCACAGAAAAACCGTTTACCGCCAATAAACTTTTTACTACCGCATTTTATATCATGGCGATTCTATTCTTTCAGCAAGTAATTGCTAATAACAACACGCTGAATTTCGTTGGTTCCTTCATAGATTTGGGTGATTTTTGCATCCCGCATGAAGCGTTCCACCGGATATTCACGCGTGTAGCCGTAGCCACCAAATACTTGCACAGCCTCGGTTGTGACTTCCATCGCCGTATCCCCTGCGAAAACTTTGGACATCGCAGAAGCTTTTCCGTACGGCAAGCCTTGATCCTCCAACCAAGCAGCTTGGTACGTAAGCAGACGCGACGCCTCGATTTTGGTCGCCATATCCGCCAGCTTAAACTGAATAGCCTGCAGTGCAGCGATTGGTTTGCCAAACTGTTTGCGTTCTTTGGCATAATCACGTGCATGCTCGAATGCTCCCTGAGCAATTCCCAATGCTTGTGCTGCGATTCCGTTTCGTCCTCCATCCAGGGTCATCATCGCGATCTTGAAGCCTTGGCCTTCTTCGCCCAGCATGTTTTCTACTGGCACGCGAACGTTGTCAAAATTGACTGCGAGTGTTGGCGAGGAGCGAATGCCCAATTTCTTTTCTTTTTTCCCCATCGTAAAGCCGTCCATGCCTTTTTCCACGATAAAGGCTGTGATTCCTTTGTGCTTCAGCTCAGGACTGGTAACGGCAAAAACGATGTAGATTTCCGCTTCGCCTGCGTTGGTAATGAAGATTTTGCTACCGTTTAATACGTAGTGATCTCCATCTAGTACCGCAGTCGTGCGCATTCCAGCCGAATCAGAACCAGAACCTGGCTCCGTCAAACAGTATGCACCCATTTTCTTTCCTTCTGCCAGCGGACGCAGAAACTTTTGCTTCTGCTCCTCCGTACCAAACTTGTAGATTGGCCAGCTAGCCAATGAAACCTGTGCGGACAAAGTCACGCCAATCGAGGCATCCACACGGGAGAGTTCTTCCACTGCAATGACGTAGCTCAAATAGTCAGCGCCTGCCCCGCCGTACTCTTCCGGCCATGGAATACCGGTCAGTCCAAGCTCTGCCATCTGTTCGAAAATGGAACGGTCAAAACGCTCTTCCTCATCACGTTCCGCTGCTGTCGGAGCCACTTGGGTCTCGGCAAAGTCGCGGATCATTTTTCGCATCATGTCATGTTCTTCAGTCAGTTGGAAATTCATATCTATCACTCCCCCATGTGCTGTTCGCAAGTCCGTCTCTGGAAATGCCCCTGCCGGACTTTGCACTATTAGTCAGCAAGCAAATGCTTGGCGATCACAATACGCTGAATTTCGTTGGTGCCTTCATATATTTGGGTAACCTTGGCATCGCGGAACAACCGTTCCACCGGGTATTCCCTCGTGTAGCCATAGCCTCCAAAGATTTGCACAGCCTCCGTCGCCAGCTCCATCGCGGTATCCGTCGCAAAGCGCTTGGCCATGGACGCTTCCATCCCGCAGGAAATGCCTTGACTTCTGAGCCATGCTGCACGATAGACCAACAGGCGGGCTACCTCCGCCTTTGTTGCCATATCCGCAAGCTTGAAGCCGATTGCTTGCTGTTTGCCGATTGCTTGACCGAATTGCTTGCGCTCTTTTGCATACTCCGTGGCGTATTGCACTGCTGCCTCGGCAATTCCCAACGCTTGTGCGGCAATCCCGATTCGGCCTGAGTCCAGATTAGCCATGGCGATGCAAAAGCCTTCTCCTTCATCGCCCAGCAGATTAGCGGCAGGTACACGTGCATTGTCGAAAACCAGCTCTGTTGTATAGGAGCCGTGCAGGCCCATTTTCTTTTCTTTTTTCCCAACGGAAAATCCTGGTGTATCCTTTTCCACGATAAAGGCAGAAATTCCTTTTGTTCCTTTGGTGGAATCTGTTACAGCAAACGCGATATACGTATCTGCCTCGCCGCCGTTTGTGATAAACACCTTGTTTCCGTTGAGGATGTACTCATCACCTTGTCTGACGGCAGTCGTCCGTATACTGCTCGCATCCGAGCCAGCGTGAGGCTCCGTGAGCGCGAAAGCCCCGAGATATTCTCCGCCTGCCAGCTTTGGCATGTATTTTTTCTTCTGCTCGTCAGTCCCGAAATAAAGAATCGGATTCGTACCTACCGAGGTGTGCACAGACAAAATCACGCCTACGGTTGCACTTACCTTGGATATCTCGTGAATCGCTAAAATGTAGGAGATAAAGTCCGCCCCTGCTCCGCCCCATTCCTCGGCGATCGGAATTCCCATCAGCCCCATTTCGCCCATCTTCTTAATAATGTGGCGAGGGAATTGATCCGTTTCCTCCATTACCGGGACGAAGGGCGCTATCTCCTTTTGGGCAAAATCGCGCACCATGCGTCGCATCATTTCTTGTTCTTCGTTCAATCGGAAATCCATGTCTGTCCTACCTTTCATACGAATTTCTCTGTTAGTTGTACGCGTAGAAACCACGACCGGATTTTTTACCGAGCCAGCCTGCTTTCACATATTTTCGCAATAGTGGGCATGGGCGGTATTTGGAGTCCGCAAATCCTTCATGCAGGACCTCCATGATGTAAAGGCATGTGTCCAGACCGATAAAATCAGCGAGCTTGAGCGGGCCCATCGGATGATTCATCCCCAGCTTCATCACTTCGTCAATCGCCTCTGGGGTCGCAACGCCTTCATATACGCAGTAGATCGCTTCATTGATCATCGGCATCAGCACGCGGTTAGAGACAAATCCTGGGAAGTCGTTCACGCTGACAGGGACTTTGCCCATCTGCTTGGATAGATCCTCAGTAAGCTGGTAAACCTCGTCCGCTGTTTGCAATCCTCGAATAATTTCGACCAGCTTCATCACCGGAACTGGGTTCATGAAGTGCATTCCGATTACCTTTTCAGGACGTGTGGTTACAGCCGCAATTTCGGTAATAGGCAACGAGGAGGTGTTGCTCGCAAGGACAGTATGCGGTGGGCATACTTCATCGAGCTTGGTGAAAATTTGCGTTTTGACAGCCATGTTTTCGGTAACGGCCTCTACTACAAAATCTACACGCCGGCCATCAGCCAAATCAGTCGACAAAACGAGACGAGAGAGAATCGCTTGTTTTTCCTCTTCACTGAGCTTGCCTTTTTCCACGTTGCGTGAAAGATTGCCTGTGATCGTAGCCAGACCGCGCTCGACGAATTCTTGTCGGATATCATTCAGATATACCCGAAAGCCTGCCTGCGCTGCTACTTGAGCGATACCGCTGCCCATTTGTCCCGCTCCGATGACCATAATCGTTTGTACGTTCATGAAAAAGGCCTCCCTACTCCACTTTAATCAGGATAGCGTCACCCTGTGCCGCTCCACTGCATATCGCTGCGATGCCCAAACCGCCACCGCGTCTTTTCAGCTCATACGCGAGGTGCATGATAATCCGCGCTCCACTCGCTCCGATCGGGTGACCGAGCGCGATCGCTCCCCCGTTTACATTTACTTTTTCATCATCCCATCCAACGATTTTTCCGCTTGTCAGCGTCACTGCTGCAAACGCCTCATTGACCTCAAACAAGTCAATTTTATCGAGGGAGATTCCCGTCTTTTCCAAAAGCTTGTTGATGGCGAGGCCTGGAGTTGTCGCAATATAAGGAGCTTCTGCCCCTACCTGTGCATGTCCGAGGATTGTTGCAAGAGGCTTGATCCCGAGCTCCTCTGCTTTGGCATCGGACATCAACACCATCGCTGCTGCACCATCATTAATCCCGGGTGCATTGCCCGCCGTAATCGTTCCGTCCTTTTTATAAACTGGCGGCAGCTTGGCCAGTCCCTCCATTGTTGTATCCGGACGCGGTCCCTCATCTTTAGTGACCTGCACTGGCTCGCCTTTTCGCTGGGGAATCGATACTGCTACAATCTCTTCGTCAAAGCGCCCACTGGCAACCGCCTGTGCCGTTCGCTGCTGGCTGCGGAGTGCCCACTCATCCTGAGCCTCACGAGTGATTTCATACTCTTCTGCCACATTGCTGCCGTGAACCGCCATCGGCACCTGATCAAACGGACATGTAAGCCCGTCGTGCATCATCAGATCACGAACTGTCGCGTCTCCCATCCGCATCCCGTAACGAGCATCTGGAAGGGCATAAGGCGCGTTGCTCATGCTTTCCATGCCACCTGCGACGATAATCTCGCCATCTCCTGCACGGATGATCTGATCTCCCATCGTAACGGCTCGCATACCGGAGGCACATACCTTGTTGATTGTCTCGCTCGCTACATCCCAAGGCAGTCCCGCTTTTCTGGCGGCCTGACGCGATGGAACCTGACCCGCTCCTGCCTGTACGACCATGCCCATGATGACCTCGTCCACCTGATCCCCCGAAACACCGGAGCGCTCCAGTGCTTCCTTGATCACTACTGCTCCCAAATCTACAGCAGACAAAGCTTTCAATGACCCTCCAAACTTACCGAACGGGGTACGTGCTGCCCCCACAATCACTGTCTTCATCGAATGACCCTCCATTCTGCTGCAGAATAGCTCATCAACGAAAATTGAATTGATCGAGCGTTCGCTCATTTTTGTATATTTACATTTTGCCGTCTTGTTCTCAATTAGTCAATGAATTACGAAAAAAAGAACAGCCTGACTTTTCCTGCTTGTCAGGCTGCTTGTATTATTGGATCGGCATCCAGCTTACTTTCCAGACGCGCTTCTTGTTATGGATCATGCGGTATCCTAATTTTTTACGGTTATCTTTGAACTTCATCCAGACGATACCTTCCGTTTTATCGGTCCACTGGTACTCCAGCGTATCCGTCTGCTCCCGGAGCATTTTCACATGTCTCATGGTGTTTTCTGCACCGATCGGATCTTTTTTCACGTCGCTTAAAAATTGTTCCAGAGTCGGCTTCTCGTATTCTTCATCCTGGATGTGCAAGGCGTATTGCATCTCGAGGTCTCCGTCTTGCTGTGCTCTTATATACATTTTCAAGATTTGTTCTATAGTCATATCGCGTAAAATCTCGTCTTTTTTCTTATCCATGTAGCTGAAATATAGCTCCTCTTCTTCTGGCGACAGATCGAGTATCGATGGTGTGGGTTGAGATTCCAATATTCTGCTTTCCGAAACAGTTCCGTTGCTGTTCATTTTGTATAAATAAAGATCTTTCCCCTGGGGATAAATCAACGAATACCAAAGGAGCTTTTTGTCCTCCCAGCCAATATTTACTGAAATGCCTGTGTCCCTATTTAGCAATCCTTCCTCGTCAATCATAATCATAGATTTCGGTGATGACACATACCCCATTTTGCTGAAAAGAGAGTACTCCCAATATTCATCTGCTCCATCATCCCCGCTCCCACCGTTTTCACTTGCTACATGGTCTGGTGTCGAAAGCAGCTCTGTTACTCGGTCCTGCGGCAGATCAATGTGCAGCACGCTTTTCAATTCCTGTACTTTTTGCATAATCGCTTGGTCAGATGGAATAGCAACAGGTGGGACGGAGGTTGCCTGGCCACCACCACCGACTGCTTCGTTTTGTTTGAAAAAAGGAGCAGCCCCGACAAAGAGCATGGCAATGGCAACAGCCGCACATACCGTGTAGGCGAGATAGGGACGTTTCTTGTTGCGACTGGCATTCATTTTCTGGCGAATTCGCTGTTCTAGCTTCGTCGTATCTTGTATGTCACGCAGCAGCGTTTGGTCCGCTGTTTCTTTAAATTCCTCCAGCATTTTCTCCAGCTTCACCATGCTCCCTCCTTCTCCAGCCGTTCCTTCAGTTTTTGACGTGCGCGATGCAGCTTGGTGTATACCGCACCTGTCGTAATGCCCAGAATGTCTGCTACTTCTTCAGCGGTCAACTCTTCGTAGTAGTGAAGGATAATGAGCTGCCGATAGCTGCTCGGCAATTCCATCACTATTCGCGCGAAACGAATTCGATGATCCGACTGAATCACAGCCGCCTCGGTGCCCTCTACGATTCCTGCATCCACATCCGGTTTATAAAATAAATGGCGAAAAGACCAAGAACGCTGATGCTTCCTCGCTTCATTCACAGCAATCCGGTAGATCCAGGTCTGCATCGAGCTCTCTTCGCGAAAGCTGCCCAAGTTTTTGTATGCTTTCAGGAACACTTCCTGCGTAATATCTTCTGCGCTGCTCCGGTCTTTGACGATCAGATAGACGAGCCGCAAAACCTTTTTCAGATAGACCTGCATCACTTCTTCAAATAGCGCTTCCTTCGTTTTGTCCAACTGATTTTGTGCCAGTTCCAGCCTTCTCACTCCCCTCCAATCTTTTTGATCCAGCAGCGCAGCATTTCTTACACTTTTTAGGTAAAGAAAAGAAAAATCCCTACCTTTGCGAAAACGGTAGGGATCGGGCATACATACACGGTTAAATCGCGTCAGCCAAAATTTCTGCCACGTCACGTGTTTTCACGTGATCTTCCTGCTCTTTGGTTTTGATTCCATCGTTCATCATCGTCAAGCAGTATGGGCACGCACTCGCGATCGCTGTCGGATTGACCTCCAGAGCCTGCTCGGTGCGCGTCACGTTGACACGAGAGCCCTCATGCTCCTCCATCCACATAAGTCCGCCACCGGCACCACAGCACATGCTGTCACAGCCGCTGCGCTTCATTTCCACGACCTCTACTCCAGGAATGGCTTCCAGAATCACGCGTGGCTTGTCGTAAATTTCGTTGTAGCGTCCGAGGTAGCAGGAATCGTGGTACGTAATGCGCTCGTTGACTTCCTTGTTTGGCTTCAGACGGCCCTCTTTTACCCACTGCGCCAACAGCTCGGAATGGTGGTATACCTCTGCCGTGAGACCAAACTCCGGATACTCGTTTTTGAACGTATTGTACGCATGCGGGTCACATGTCACGATCTTTTTGACCTCGTAGCCTTCGAACAGAGCGATATTTTCTTGTGCCAGCTGCTGGAACAAGAATTCGTTTCCGATGCGTCTTGCTGTATCGCCGGAGTTCTTTTCCTCGTTACCGAGAATCGCAAATTTGACGCCTGCTTCGTGCATCAATTTGACGAAGGCATGGGAGATTTTTTGGCTGCGCAGGTCAAAAGAGCCCATGGAGCCGACCCAGAACAAATACTCGAATTCTTCTGCTTGCTTGACCGTTGGTACTTCATACTGCCCGTTCAGGCCTTCAATCCATTTCGTACGGTCTTTGCGGTTAATTCCCCAAGGATTGCCTTGGCGCTCAATATTGTTCAAGGCACGCTGTGCTTCTTGCGGCATGCTGCCTTCTGTCATGACCAGATAACGACGCATGTCGATAATTTTGTCTACGTGCTCATTCATGACCGGGCATTGATCCTCACAGTTGCGACAGGTCGTACAAGCCCACAGCTCCTGCTCTGTGATGACATCGCCAATCAGATTTTTATCATAAATCGTTGCAGTCCCACCCTCGGCTGTCGCTGCTACCTCAGAGGATTGAAAAGCGATCTGGTTTGCTGCTGTTTGTGCAAAGGCAAAGCTCGGCATCCAAGGTGTACGCGAGGTAACCGCCGCGCCTTTTTCCGTCAGATGATCGCGCATTTTCGTAATCAAATCCATCGGGGAAAGCATCTTGCCTGTACCAGAAGCCGGGCACATAT
This sequence comes from Brevibacillus sp. SIMBA_040, assembly GCF_046535075.1. NCBI lineage: Bacteria > Bacillati > Bacillota > Bacilli > Caryophanales > Paenibacillaceae > Brevibacillus > Brevibacillus sp. SIMBA_040. Next base: position 238,720 of record NZ_JAWRXI010000006.1, on the reverse strand, counting down.
TCGTGCAACGACCGCACTCCACACAAGCGTACAGGTCAATCAGCTGTGTTTGCGTAAAGTCCTCGATCTTGCCAACGCCAAACACCTCTTGCGTCTCATCCTCAAAATTAATACTGGAGAGCTTGCCTGGAGGGTCGAGCTTTTTAAACCAGACGTTGACTGGGGCAAACAGCAAGTGAGCGTGCTTGGACTGTGGAACGTAGACAGCGAAGCCCAACAAAATAATCAGATGCAGCCACCAGAAAACGTAAAAGAGAGCAGCAGCTGCTGTCGTACCTACGCCGAGCGCTGCGAACAGCATCGCAAATAAAGACGAAATCGGTGCCAAGCCAGATGCTTCATGACCGAGCCAGATTTGCTCAAAAGCGAGAGAGAGAAGAACAGTCGCCATCAGAGAGGAGATGAGTAAAAGGACAATTCCTGATTTGAATCCCCGCTTCAGACGCCCCAGCTTTTCAATATAGCGGCGGTAAAACGCATAGCTTACTGCAGCAAGAATTAAAAATGTCGTGATTTCCTGCATGACACTGAAGTATTTGTGAGCGCTGCCAAAGGGAAGCTCAAATCCTTTTGAAAGTCCTTTGATGATCAGCTCGATTGCACCAAACTGCAAAAGGATAAAGCCATAAAACATGACGACGTGCATGACGCCGCTCTTTTTGTCTTTTAACAGCTTTTTGTGGAAAATGACGTTGTCCAGCATCAAATTGATACGTGCGCCAAAGTCATCCTTCACATCCGGCTTTTTCCCCAGCTTGATGAACAAGTACCGACTGTACACAACATGTCCTGCCAAATACAGCCCATAAGCCAGAACCAGGAAAAAAGCAATGAGATTAATTAGTGCCAGCATCTTTTCTTCTCCCCCTCATTGCGAGTTGTCTTTTGTAGTTATCTTATCAGAATCGAGGATGAAAATGAATGACTATTCAGTCTGTAAAACTTATTTATTTGAAAAATGAAATAAAACTGAACGATCGCTCACTTTCACCGTAACTTGATATTATCACACAAAACTCTGATCAACCATCCTCAATCAAGAGTTGGAAAAATTCAGACAAGAATGCCTCGATCGCAGCCAGGCTACGTCACGACTTTTCGTGGTCCACAAAAAAACAGCCACCACATGCATGGCAGCTGTACTTTCAGTCTTATTTTCCAGAAGCTTCTTTTGAAGTGGTATCTGTATCTTCCTTTTTCGTTTTTTGCTCCAGACGAACGTCTGCCAAGGATTTGACCTTGGTTGCCTTGATCCGTTTGTTGCGTGGCAGATCAGTAGGCTCCAGATTGTCTGCTTCGTCCTGCATGAGAGCTGCGATACCGACTGCTTTTCCTTTTGCTGCTTTGCAGTATTCGCAATTTTCCTCATCGTGCTCATGGTATTGCTTCGGCTCTGGATACGAGGTGATAACACCCTCAAAGTTGCGCAAAACCACTTTATCCGACGCTTGGGAAATGATGTAGTTCGGGCTGACCGGAATTTTTCCGCCGCCGTGTGGAGCATCGACAACGAAAGTCGGTACTGCATAGCCAGAGGTATGACCGCGCAGGTGTTCCATGATTTCGATCCCTTTGCTGACTGGAGCGCGGAAGTGTCCGATCCCCTCAGACAGGTCGCATTGATAAATGTAGTATGGACGCACGCGGATTTTGACCAAATCCTGCACGAGCTTTTTCATGGTATTCGCGCAATCGTTGATACCAGCCAAAATAACAGCCTGGTTTCCGAGTGGCACGCCAGCGTTTGCCAGCATTTCGCAAGCTTGCTTCGCTTCTGGTGTAATTTCTTTTGGATGGTTGAAGTGTGTATTGAGCCACACAGGATGATATTTTTTCAAGATATTGCACAGATTTTCTGTAATGCGCTGCGGGAACACAACGGGTGCACGTGTACCAATACGGATAATTTCTACGTGCGGGATATCGCGCAGGCTGCTGATGATATATTCCAGGATGCGGTCGTTGATCAGCAGACCGTCGCCACCAGAGAGCAGAACATCGCGTACTTCTGGTCTGCTGCGGATGTAATCGATACAGGCATCGAGCTGTTTCTTTGGCACACCCATGCCGATCTGGCCAGAGAAGCGGCGGCGCGTACAGTAGCGGCAATACATGGAGCATTGGTTTGTCACCAGAAACAGGACACGGTCTGGATAGCGATGAGTCAGTCCAGGTACCGGTGAATCTGTATCTTCATGCAGCGGGTCTTCCATGTCGTATTTCGTACGAACCATTTCAGAAGACAAAGGTACAGACTGCATGCGAACCGGATCAGTCGGATCGTCTGGGTCCATCAGGTTAGCGTAATAAGGCGTAATGTTCAAAGGAATCGTTTGCGTGGAAATGCGCACGCCCTCTTCCTCTTCCGGAGTCAGGTTAATAACCTGCTTCAGGTCGTCAACCGTTTTGATGGTGTGGGTCAATTGCCACATCCAGTCATTCCACTGTTCATCCGTTACATCCTTCCAAAGCTCAACCGAGCGCCAATCACGTTTTGTTGCTACCGTCATCTGCGTCACATCTCCTCTCATCAGTAGTGAAGCTCATGCGTTTCACTCGCCAATAAAGAGATGCAAGGGTCGTGCCAACCAAATCAAAACATTTAGAAAATAAGGAATAGAGCGTTTTGTAAGCGCATCTTCCTTTTGGTCATTGATTCATTCTGCCGAATTTTCGGCATTCAACAGGGAGGAATCATCCGCTGCGACAGCTTGTATTGCAGGGTCTGCCTGGGTATTCCGAGCAGCTTTGCGGCGCGGAGTACATTGCCCTCGGTCGATTTCATGGCTTCACCGATCATTCGCTCCTCAAGCTCCCGCATGATATCGGGCAAGGTTCGTCCCTCGCTAGCCTCAAGCAAGGCAGATAAGTCCGTCATCGGTTGATCTTCAGACTCGTCTGCCAAATTGCGATCTAATACATGTGGCGGTAAATGCTCCAGCTCGATGGAATCTGCCTCTACCATATTCATCGCGGCTTCCACGACATGCTCAAGCTCGCGAACATTACCCGGCCAGTCGTAGCCTGCGAACAAGCGCGCTACCTCCTTGCTGGTCCCACGCACATTCATACCGAATTGCCCGTTAAACTTCTCCAAAAAATGCCCCACTAACAGGTCGATATCTTCTTTGCGCTCTCGCAAAGGCGGCAATTCAAAGGATACGACGTTAATCCGATAATACAGGTCAGTCCGCATCAAGCCTCGCTGAACAAGCGATTGCGGGGCTTCATTGACCGCAGCGATCACACGCACATCCACCCTCGTCGATTTACTGCCGCCGATCCGCCTGATTTGTCCGTCCTGCAATACACGCAGCAGCTTTGCCTGCAAATCAAGCGGCATACTGTTTAGCTCATCTAAGAACAAGGTACCGCCATCTGCCAATTCAAACAGACCCGGACGATCATCCGCTCCTGTAAAGCTCCCCTTGGTCGTACCGAACAGCAAGCTCTCCAAAAGAGAGGCGGGCAGTGCTGCACAGTTTTGCGCAATAAATGGCATCGTGCTGCGTGCCGAAGCATGGTGAATCGATTGAACGAACAGCTCTTTACCCGTTCCCGTCTCCCCGTAAATGAGGACAGGGGAGGTCGTACGTGCTGCGCGGCGAGCCCGTTCTTTCAGCTGCTTCATTTTTTCACTACTCGTTAAAATATCTTCAAAATGGAACGTTACCTCATCCACCGTACGCTTCGTTCGCTTTGGTTTGCTGATTTTTGCCTGCAAATCCACCAATCGCTCCGACAGCGCTTTTAGCTTACCGATATCCTTGGCTACCTCTACTGCACCAACAAGTCTCTTTCCTACGCGCACCGGGAGTGTTGTATTGATCGTCTCTACACGCATGCCCTTCCAGTTTTTGTATACCTGTGTCTGGTTGTAAATGGATTCTCCGCTTTCAATCACTCGAAGCAAGGTGCTCGATTCACGATCCAGGGAAGGAAAAACCTCCAGAAGAGGCTTTCCCAACACTTCCTCTGACGTTAACCCGTCCAGCTTTGCTGCGACATGATTGTAAAAAATCGTTATCCCGTCAGCGTCGACCACATGAATTCCTTCGTCAATGGCCCCCAGTATTGCCTGTAACATTTCAACCGTATCAGACAACGGCATCCTGGCATTCTCTCCTCTCATCCATGCTGCCAAAAAACCATCACTATGCCGAATATTCGGCAAACTCCACATTTTTATCGAAACATCCGCTATCTATTTCGCCCAACCTGAATCGCTAGCATAACGGTATACATTAGATGCCCCAATACCCATATCAAAAAGGCAAGCCATGTCATCGGCGTATTGCTCAGCAGACTAAACGGCAAGAAGGCAACGGCAAAGCCAAGCATCCAAAAACCAAGATATTTGAATGCACCTGCCCCACGCTCCCGCGGATAAAAGTGCATCAGAAAAAAGGCAATGATGACACTAATCAGAAGATGAATCAACAGCTCTACAATAGATGGCAGGTTTTCCATGCCAGATACATAGCTGACGTCGATTAGCACGGGAAACGTTTGTGTATCAAACAATCCGTCACCCAGCGCCAAGAACGCTGCCAGTCCCAGACCCGCGATAAGTCCGTTTACGAGTATAAACATCCGACAAAATCCCCCTTCCACATCCAACCGCGAGTACTCCTATTGTACGTGTAAAAAACCGCCCTTGCCAAGGGCGGCTTATTTACCTAGCTCTATTCGCAGCTCATGCTCACCGGTGTATTGCTCGTTCATCCATAGCTGATACGCGATTTCAATCAACACAGGCAATTCATTTTCATACTGAATGCGCAGCTTGTTCGTATGTGTCTCCATGGTAAAAGGGCCATAGGGACTTTGGTACAAGGACTGTGTACTTGCCCCTTTTTCAAACTGCTGTCTCGTAGAAACTCCGCCTTGGCGAATCAATGTTATTGCTTTATCCGACAACTTTATCGTAGTACTGACCTCGCCTGCACCTTCCATTTGCTCCTTGTAGGTGACGTACCAGGACGCTGCCTTTTGTACACGTTTGCCCTCGTAATGATGGGTGGACGCGTCCCAAATGCCCTCCACGAGGTGTTTGGCTGTCAGTTTGATTTGTACATCTTGCATATCCGTCTCCACACTCCACTTTCTGTACTACCACTAGCAGCAATATCCGTTCATTGTACGATCATCGCTGTTCGCTTGCAACCGCAGCCTGCGCTTCTGCATCCGAAAGCAAATATTTCATCGTTGCTGCTACGCCCAATGCAGCGAGCAGAAGCAAGCCAGCCAAGACTAGATAGCCTGTACCTGCACCCGTGTAGTCGATCATAACAGTAAACAATCCGATTAAAATCAAGCGCATCATCATCCCGATCGAATTGAAAAAGCTCATGACACGTCCCATAAACTGCTTGGGCACAACCGTCATATAAAGGGATTGGCGAATCAGTCTGACCGACGCATTACTCCAGCCGTAGACCATGTAAGCCGCAATCAGTGCCCAGCCAAATGGCAAGGCAACCATTGCGATCATGACGACGGCAAACAGCAGGGTATTGCCGATCATTGCTGATAATTGTCCCATTTTTCGCACGACGAGAGAGACCAAAATGCCCGCTCCTACAGCCCCCAGCGCATACGCCATTTCCCCAAGAGAAAAGGTCGATACATCCGCCTTGAGCGTCTGGCTGACGTATACCGGCTTGAGCAAATTGCTGGCCATAACCGCAATAAACGGCATCAAGGCCGAAACCCCAAAGATAAGGAAGCCTTTCTTTTCCTGAATGTACCGCCAGCTTTGTACGAGCTGACCCACCCAGGATACGCCTTGATTCAGCTTTGCTTCCCGCTCCAGTGTAAATGTGTATTTCATCGTGGACAAAAGACAGAAGGCAAACAGGTACGTGAGCGCATTAAACAAGATGACCACATGAAGTCCGTAAGTGCTGAGCAAAATCCCGGAACCGGCCCCTGCAAGTACCGTAGCGGTCTGTCCTTCAATCTCTAACAGGCTGTTGATGTCGTTGTAATGCTTTGGCGCAAAGGTCTCCTGCACTAGAGCTGATTGGGCCGGGTAGTGAATCTGATACATAAAGGTCGTGACGAGATAAATCACGATCAGCATCCACTCCGCGTAATCTCCGAAAAATCCCCAGACGGCGAGGGAACCCAGCACACTAAATCCGATCAGATTTTCGACTAGCAGCATTTTTTTACGGGAATAACGATCAATTAGGGTTCCAATATAAGGTCCAATAAAAAACATGAAAACCGCTGAAGTAAACATGGTGGAGCCAAGCAGCTGTGCCGATCCTGTTGTTTCGACGAGATACCAGGCAATACCGATCATCGTCATACCTTGGCCAAAACCTGAAAAGAGATTCGAGAAGAACAGCTTTCGAAATTGGACGTGGGCAAAAACCTCTCTCATAACAAACAACTCCCCCGGATACCTGAAAAGCATTTGGAAACATTTTCTTACATAAGATTCTACCTTCTTTTATATACTTTGTAAACAAAAATGTTTATTTAATTATTCGAAAAACCCCCGGTTTCTATACAAAAACCGGAGGCTCTATTCACATCACAATTATTTTACAAAGCTGAGGAGCAGCTCGCGCACGATTTTGGATGCAACGATCTGTGTCATTTCACTGTGATCGTATACCGGGGCTACTTCCACCAAGTCACAGCCAATGACATTTGCGCCATTGTTAGCCATGAAATGAATGGTATCGAGCAGCTCACGAGAGGTAATACCGCCAGCTTCAGTTGTTCCTGTACCTGGTGCATGTGCAGGGTCCAGGACATCGATGTCAATCGACAAGTAAATTGGGCGATTGCCGATTGTCGGCAGTACCTGCTTTACTGGCTCCAGCACATCGTATTTGTACAGGTGCATGTTTTCTTTTGCCCACTCAAACTCTTCTCTCATGCCGCTGCGAATCCCGAACGAATAGACATTTTTTCCACCAATCAGGTTGCACACCTTTTTGATTGGCGTTGAGTGGGAATATTGGTATCCCTCGTAGTTGTCACGCAGGTCAGTATGCGCGTCAAAGTGGAATACGACCATATCCTTGTATTTTTCATAAACCGCTTGGAACACAGGCCAGGAAACGAGATGCTCTCCACCTAGACCAAGTGGAAATTTACCGTCCTCGAGAACCTTTGCCACGAATGTACGAATCGCATCCAAGCTACCTTCCACGTTTCCAAAAGGAAGTGGAATATCACCAGCATCAAAATACGTGATGTCTTCCAACAGCCTGTCCAAATACGGGCTGTATTCTTCCAGTCCAATGGATACTTCACGGATACGAGTCGGGCCAAAACGGGACCCTGGACGAAAGCTAACTGTCCAATCCATCGGCATGCCATAAATGACAGCTTGGCTCTCTTCGTAGTTCCCGTGACTACGGATGAAGACATTACCGGAATATGCTTCGTCAAAACGCATGTTCACTCGTCCTCCTCCAACTAGTCGCGAGTCAGCTCAGCCACAAAGTTTGGCAGCTTGAATGCTGCGTGGTGAACTTCCGCATTGTAGTATTTTGTGTTCAAATTTTTGATTTTAGTTGCATCTACTTCCAATGGATCGTACTGTTTGGAAGCAATTGTGAAGCTCCACAGCCCAGATGGATAAGTAGGGATGCTGCAAGTGTACAGACGAGTAACCGGGAAAATCGATTTCAAGTCTTTGAATACGCGCTTGATCAGCTCACGGTTGAACCAAGGAGATTCTGTTTGCGCTACCATGATACCGTCTGGTTTCAGGGCGTCATGGATGCCTTGATAGAATCCTTTTTCGAACAGACCTACCGCGGGTCCTACTGGCTCAGTAGAGTCAACCATGATTACGTCATATTCACCTTTGTGATCGTGGATATGTTTAATACCATCAATTACCTGTACATCAACACGCGGGTTGCCAGTCAATGCACTTGCAATCTCAGGGAAGTATTTTTTGCAGGATTCAATTACGCCACCGTCGATTTCAGCCAAAACCGCTTTTTCCACGGATGCATGCTTCACGATTTCACGGATCGCACCGCCATCGCCGCCACCTACTACCAGAACCTTTTTCGGATTCGGGTGAGTGTTGAGGGCAATGTGAGAAATCATCTCGTGGTAAACAAACTCGTCGACATCAGTGGTCATAACCATGCCATCGAGTACTAACATGCGACCAAACTGCTTGGTAGTAATGACATCGATTTGTTGAAACTCGGATTTTTCACTGTATAGGGTATCCGTAATTTTCGTTGTAATGCCGTGATTTTCCGTTTGTTTTTCGGTGTACCACAATTCCATATTCATGGTTATGTAACCTCCTTCAAGTAACCGCATGAAAATACCATATAACAAGAAAATTATAGATGCTGTCTAACAAAAAGCAAGGGTTTTTTTATTCAATCATCTTCTTTGCAACGAGGCAAGTTTATCCAGCCAGCAAGTGACCCATACTAAAGTTAACCTGTGTCTTAGTATGTCCCGATTTGGAGATTCAATCGGTAGAAAGGAGGGGTAGGCACATATGGAAGTAATTCGGGAGGCTCCGTTGCTCCGCTATCTACGCTGGGCCAAGAAATTTGTAAAATTTTTCATACTCAGCCTATTATGCTTATCATTTGCTATTTTGCTGTTAATTTTGTACCTACGTTCACAGCCGCTACCAGAAACATTTGTCAAACAAACGACAACCATATACGCCTCCAATGGCGATGTTCTGGACACCATGCACCGAGGTGAAAATCGTATATTGGTCCCGATTCAAGAAATCTCACCTGCTCTCATTGACGCGACGATTGCCATTGAGGATCGTTCTTTCCGAGAGCATTATGGCTTTGACTTGAAGCGTTTAGCTATGGCTGCCTACGTCGATGTCATCAATATGGACATGCGCCAAGGCGCGAGTACCATTACGCAGCAGCTTGCCCGCAACCTCTATTTGAGCCTAGATAAAACGTGGGAACGAAAAATCAAGGAAGCGCTTCTGTCCATTCAGCTTGAGCTCAATTACAGCAAGGATGAAATTCTTGAGATGTATATGAACCAGATTTATTATGGGCATTCCGCTTATGGAGCCCAGGCAGCGGCACAAACGTATTTTGGCAAAAACGCCAAGGACTTGTCGATTGCCGAAAGCGCGATGTTGGCAGGCATCCCTAAGGGACCGACCTACTATTCACCTTTTAATGACTTTGAACGGGCAAAATCACGTCAAAAGCTTATTCTTGATGCTATGGAGAGAGACGGGATGATCTCGTCAAAGCAGGCTGATCAGGCTTTTGCTGAGCCCATCAAGCTCAAGGCGAGAACGAATGAAAATATGGGAGAGCAAGCGCCTTATTTCCGTGATTACATAGCTAGCCTTGTGAAAAATAAATACGGCATCGACGAGGAGCTGTTTATTCACGGCGGGCTCAAAATCCATACGACACTAGACCCTGTCATGCAAAAGAAAGCAGAAGAAATCGTTGCCTCCATTTTGCCTAAGGATTCGCCCAATCTGCAAGCTGCCTTAATTGCGATGGACCCTACTACGGGCTATATCAAAGCCATGGTTGGCGGACGAGATTACAAAATGAGTCAGTATAACCGCGTACTGGGAAAAAGACAGCCAGGCTCGTCATTTAAGCCCATCATGTATTTAGCTGCCTTGCAAAACGGCTATACACCATTGACCTTGATGAAAAGTGAACCAACTGTGTTTACCTACGATACTAACAAGCAGTACATTCCGAGCAATTTTGGCGGCAGATATGCTCACGATATGATCAACATGCGTGAAGCCATCAAAACATCAGACAATATTTACGCTGTCAAAACGATCGATTTTTTGGGGCCGCAAAAGGTCGTGGATGAAGCAAAAAATCTGGGGATTACAAGCAATTTGCAAGCCGTCCCCTCGCTTGCTCTGGGAACGTCTCCCGTCTCTCCTTTGGAGCTGAATGCAGCTTATGCCGCTATCGTCAACAAGGGTGAAGCCGTCAAGCCCATTGCCATTACCTCCATCGAGGACAATCAAGGCAATATTTTGATTGAGGAAAAGCCGAAAAAAACCCAAGTAGCTGATCCTGTCGCCTCAGCCCTTTTGGTAAACATGATGCAAAGCGTATTTGAACGAGGAGGCACCGGTTTTCGTGTTGCCAATGAAATTAATCGTCCGGTCGCAGGAAAAACAGGGTCCACAGATTATGACGCCTGGCTTAGTGGCTTCACTCCACAGCTCGTTTCCACAGTATGGGTTGGCTATGACAAAAACCAAAAAGTGGACGACGTTAAAGAAGGCTATTTATCCAAGAAAATCTGGGCGCAGTTCATGGAAGGCGCTTTAAAGGGACAGCCCCCCGCACTCTTTGACATGCCTGCTGGAGTCGTTTCTGTGTACATCGATGCTCATTCCGGCAAGCTGGCAACAGAGCATTGTCCGACACCACAATTGTTCTATTTCGCCAGCGGTACTGAACCGCAGGAATACTGCACGGATCACTTGCCAGCAAATGAAGCTCCCACGCCTTTAAAGCCACCGGATCCTTCTACCTTCTGGCAAAGAATGGGCAGCTGGTGGAAACCATCGGATTAAGAAAAGAAAGGGACGTGCGAGCAGGCACGTCCCTTTTCCATACTTAAAGAAAGGCAATACGATTTTATTGTAACGACTGCGTCTCTCCACCACCAATGACACCATCGCCATCAGCAAAAACATGATCGTTGACGACACTGATCAACCCTGCTTTGTCCAATTGCTCCAGCACTTCAAACAAGCTTTCCCTTTTTCCGGCAGGAAGCTTGCGAATAAAGTTGTTAATTTCGACAGGTGTTACGTGCGAGCGGAAATGGACGCCGCCGTACTTGGCAAAATGATTGTTATCGGCTTCCTGTGCACGGGGATCTTCGTTCAATGGGTACCGCCCCTTCCGTCAAACAGTTTGGTTATAGCCCCATTAGTTTATACGGTGAGCCCAGAAAGCATGACCTGAAAATAAAGCCTAGTAACCGTTTACATTTATTAGGGCCAAATGAACGCAAACAGGGAAAGAGTGACGGCTCTTTCCCTGTTTGTTGACCCAGTGTACATGTACACAGATATGAAAACAAGTTTACCTGACTTCAATACTGGTAACAATTGATTTCACCATTTGTTCACATACCGTTCACGATTTCCAAGTTTAGGACAAAATTTGCTTTAATTCCTCGGTTGAATTCTCAAACATGGTAGCGTTATTTTCAATTAAAAGCTTTTTCAAAGCAGCCTTTTCTTTTTCGCCAAGATCAGACAGCATGATGCGGCGTTTCATGGAGTAATCCATACGATTCACATGATCAGCCAAAATTTTGTAGCCTCGACGTGCTTCGCGATCAATCTCCATATAGCATGCGGTTGCACCAGCATAATAAGGACCCGCTTCGTTACGATCGACAGTTACCCAAACGAGCCAGTATGGCTTTCCATTTGGCACTTCTTCCTTGTTGGCCGTCCATTTGATACCTTTTTCAACGGTACTTTTTGCATGCAGAGCACCCATATCAATATAAGCTTCATCACCGTCGATAATGACCGAGGAAACTGCATTCAGGTCCAAAACGCCTTGACCAAAGCCTCCATGTACATCAGTCTTGCCGCTCATGATCGTAAAGCCGCCTTTTTTATTATCAAATATATCCACGTTATACACCCTTCCAGACAAAAGTTCTCCTTTCTATATTCTACTCGCAAACCAACAGCGACGCAATTTTCCTATGTGCCCAGTTATTCTTCTGTGGGCTGCTGGTCGCTCTTTTTCCGATAACGATTCCAGATTTTATCGAAAATCCATAAAAGAAACGTCAATAGCAAGGCCGAATGGATTGCCATCAGCGCTTTCACTAATAATAAAGCTCCAAACATCGTATTGGACGGAACGACAATCATGTAATAGAGGAAGCTGATTGCAAAAGTGACTCCTAACGTAATCCAAAACCGAAATCCTAAGACAGCTCGTAAGTAACCGCCAACTAATAAACCGATAATCGGTCCGCCTAGCTCGATTGAATATACAAATGGCCCCAAAAACAGCCAAACAAACAGATTGTCCATGGTTCATTTTCCTCTCTTAGTCACGTCGCTTTCTCAGGTATAACTTCCGTCAAACCATGCTCGTCCAGCATAAATGGTCTGCCTGTGTCTTGATAAGCTCTCGAATCTTCTGACGAAAAACGGTTGATGAAATAACGTGGCGCGGGCTTGTCTTCTTGAGGTACAGGTAATGCAAACTCTATCTCTTCTTCATCCAGAACGCGGATTACCACAATATGATTGTGATATTCGATAGACAGGTCTTCCCATAATTCTTTTTCCTTTGGATCAAGCGTCATTGTCCGCCCCGATTTCGTGAATGTTATTTGCGGGAATTCCCGATCCTCCTGAGAAATCACGTAATACAGATAATTCGCTCTCTTGGCAGCCGTATTTCTGAGACCTGGCTGTACCTTTTCCTCCCCTTTTAAAAGCTGCGTGACTTGCTCGATCACTTCAGGGATGGTCGGCAGCTTGGCATGCTCTCCTGCCACGTAGTATCGTTTTTTGATGTCTTTTTGCGCGTAGTTGGCACTAATATAAGGTACGGTTCCATCTCCCAGTCCTGTATCGTAATAAGGAGCCCATTCATTGTGATAAGCGTCGAACCAATAGCCTAGAAAAGTCGGTTGACCTGTCCCGATTATCGAATACTGCGGAACATTGATTGTTTTGTTCTCCCATTTTTCATGAAGCGCTCCTCCCTGCTTGACAAGGGGGGCATAGCTTAGCTGAACCTTTTTGTCCTGCAAAAATTCATCATACGTGTAGAGGTCATTTCGATTCTTTTTCAAGAAGCTCACCGTCTCAAAATACCTTTTGGAGGGTAGTAGCTCATATACAGCTGGCGCATATTCGGAAATGATTTTGCCTGTTTCCTCATCCATCCATGGAATCGAAAAATTATACCCGAAACGGATAGCCTGATAGGCCCTCGGTGAGCCTAGAAACGGAGTTCCCATGTAGACAATTCGGTTTACCTTTGACTGATACGAAATATTCGACAACAAAGTCTCTCGGACCAGTAATCCGCCCATACTGTGTACGACCAAATGCACTTGACGTGCTCCAGACCTTTGCAGGGCGAGATCGATTTTTTCCTTTAAATAAGTAGAGTTTTTCGTGCTGCTATACCGCCAATCATATGGCATGGCAAATAGTGAGCGATGCTTTTTATATCCTGTTTTTTCTAGCTTTTTTACCATGCTGTAGTATTGCTCGGTCATATTTCGTACAGGATCGAGGGGTGAGTACGATAAATATTCGATCGCACTAAACCCTTCATCAGCCCGTTCTGGATAGATGGTCACTCCTCGCTCTCTCGGCTTCACATCTACACTGCTTGGCCTGATTGGCTCAAGCGACAGCAATCGGCGATGCTTAGGATCATTGATCCCGATCAAGCTGTCCCCCAGTCCCAGCCAAATTTCTGTTGTTTTTCCCCCTTCTTCTGCTTCCAGGCGCGAACCTCCTATTCCCGGGATCAAGATGACAGGAATCGTCTTGGCTACTGCAGTAAGCTTGTACGAATTGGGTGTAAAACCGGAGCGTTTGCTCGCCATCACTTTTATAAAGTACGTACCCGGATTGGTATTGAAAATGATCTGCTCATTTGTGTTCTTTGGCTTTTCTGACTTGGCAATTTCTTTTCCGGACTCATCCAGCAAGTATAGATCGATATCCATCCCTTCTGGCATATCCTTGAGGTCGATAAAAACGGTCGATGCCAAACTAAATGAAAAGCGATAGAAATCAACATCCGTCCGGTTATGAAGATTGCCTATCAGTGAAGCACTGTAATCTGCTGGCAATTCATAGGCTGTTTGAATGGTGTTGTTCGGTTCGTATTCGTCTACCTTTCCATCTTGCTGATCAGCTAGTACATCCGCACGTATGACATAATAAAAGTCTTTGTGAAACGAATCGCCGTTTCCACTTACCTTCACGTAGTACCATTTGTTTTTTTCTATCGCGATCGCTTCTACACTTTCATCACTATTTCCGGCCTTTTCCGATCGGCCCATTTCTTCCTGATCTGTGTTATATACATACAAATTGTAATCCTGACCAAGTGGAATTTCCCGGAGTGATACATTCATCTGGCCGTCTTTTGTTGCTTTAATCTTCCACATGTCTACATCGCCAGGCTTTGCGATCTTGCCGCGGCCGTCCTTGCCATCAAACAGCCAGTCTGCTTTTCCAAACGTATCGTTTGGCTCCAATTCAAAGATCACAGCCCTGCTCCGCAAAGCAGCTTCATTGGACTTATCCTCAACCGTAAAGTCATCGTAGAAGTCATCAGCCCATTCCTGTATGGAATCTTGTTGTTCGTTTTCCGCTGACTCATCAACGTTTTCATCAGAATCGGGCTCTGCCTCTACTTCTGCCTCCTCGTTAGCAATCGGTTCTATTTTTTCCGCCTTTTTCGCCACTTTTTTATCCCACGACTCTTCCCTGATCCCCAATCCCTCGTCGCTTAGAATCACGGTATCAGGTATGTTTAGCTGCCAATCACTGATCGGTTTCTTTGTGGAAGGTAGACGTAATTGTACGGTCATGGAACCTGAAGCAGATGGGCTGACTGCGACAGACAGCTGTGATTCCTCTCGAAACGCCAGGGATTTTTCCTCACCGTTCTGAATCACCGTAAGCATGATTTTCGGCTCTGTGCTAGCAAGCGCAGCCTGTATTCGCAACTCGCCATCCTCCACCCATGCCCATGCTTCTTCAACAATCGGATGATTATTTTTGGCCCAAGCAAATGGAGTCGTACTTCCCCAGCATAAAACGAGCATGAGTACAAGCAACACCGCCCGCTTGACTGTGTATCCCACAAAAAAACCCCCTCTTCCTTTTACTCCCTTCACAGTAGGAAAAGACAGATGGGGGGTGCAAACATATTTACTGGGTCGTATGATTCCGTATTCCTTGGCGTTCCCAAGCGTTTGCAATAATGCGGAACGGTATGCGGTAATCACTTAGCTCGTGACCTTTTCCAGCACTTTTATTGGTATAGGGAAAGCCTTTGTTCACGTCAAAGCGAAAATGCACCTGGTAGTAGACTGCATAGCTTGCATCCTTTTTAAAACCGTGCTGCTTGTCACCCATCAGTGGAATATCTACTCCCTGTTCTCTTGTCCCCAGCTTTGATGCTGAGTAGGTAGGTCCCTTCCAAAGCTGCGGTGACATCGCACGCAAAGACAACAAGGATTGCAGCGAGGTTTGTCTCAAGCCCGACTCCGATATCCACGCCTGTGCCGATGTAATGACCGGATATTGGTTACTCACTGGATGACGATGGCGTGACTGCAGCTCGATTTGCGCTAAAATTCTTTCCCCGGCGTAGAAATCATTGGGCTGGCTATTTGGATAGCGGTCCCTGGAGTGGTACTCCTTCCATTCTTCTGTATGAAGAATCGAGCCAGTCGCATTTGGCTCAAATACTTCGAATGATCGCTCTCCTCCTTTTACCGTGATCGTGTAGCGACCTGTCATCGTCTTAGAGATTTGATTTGGCTCGCACGTCTTATTCTCTTCCTCATCTGTTGTACACATTTCATAGGACAGATCGAAGCGAATGCTGTAGTTCATTGTGATAACAAATCCGTTGATCTCTGCTTTATATTTTTCAGATTGCAAGACTTGCCGCCAGGTCGTTTGCGTCGGCACAATCGTACCTGTGTACAAGTAGTCACCGCCTGTAGATGTACTACTAACCTGCCATTGCTGTGGGGTACCGGGTCCACTCACGCGTAAATCCAGTAACGCCGGAGCATACACAGCCATGCTTTTGGCATCTGCAATCCAGCCAGGTGTTGCTGTGACTGAAACATTTTCGATATTCTCTCCGCTTGCGGACTGCTCCAATAGCACCTTGTAGTCTGTGATGCTCTTGTTGATTTCCTGTTGCGCTCGTTGAAAGCCCTCGTTCATTTTCGTCTGGTCAATCGCCACACGAATTTTGGCTGGTTCTCTTTCCCATACTCCATCTACATTGACCTGCAGCTTTTGGAGCTGCCTGTTATCGGAATCGTAAATTTCTAATCCGATTTCTCCGCCATCCATATCACCACCAGGGCCTTCAGGCTCGGGAGTTGTGGGTGGTTTGGGATCTGGCGGCTTGGGATCTCCCCCTCCAATAACCTTAACAGGCCAAAGCGCGCGGTTATCCGGCCAAATAGTTTCGTTGTCCGGCAGATTCTTGGAAGGATTAATATTGGCAATGAAATGCTCAGATTTTTGCGGGTAACGCGTCGGAACGGTTATCTTTCGCACTTCCCCAGGCTTAAAATCATTTACGTCCAATACGGTTTCTTTGTCAGAGCTTTCCCAACGTACCGCCAGCTTCGTATTATGGCTGAGCTTGCCGTCATTTTTCACATCGAATCTGATCGCAGCCTCGGTTCCTGGCTCTTGTGGATCATTTGGAGTAATCGTAAAGCTCGATTTTAGGATTAGGAGGTTTTCTCCTTCAAGCGGGGACTTTCCGATTTTTACAAAGAAGAATCCAGAGCACTCTTCTTGATCAGATATCTCTACCATATACAAGCCTTCTAGCAAGCGGTCACTATCCTTATCTTTTGGAAAGGTAACCCAGTGGTTGTTCTGTTTATTTCTACTCGCAGCGAGATTTTCCCCATTTCGCTTCCACGACCACTTCTGCGTGCCTGGATCGAACCAATTTACGATGAAATGTGAGTCCGCAGACGTGAACACTTTAAATCGGTAACCACCTTGGTAGTCAGCGTCTGAAAGCTCGATCGTCTCCCCCCGCTTAATTTCCTTCGACCATTTTTGGTCAGTAGTAGAAATCTCCATGGCAACGAGCAGGTTGTAGCACTTGCGATCTGACTTGATGGTAAAAACGATTCGCTCGATGCAGCCTTTGTCAGACTCAAACTCTAGCAAGACCTCACCGAAAGCTTCTGCTATGTCTGCCGAAAGGATCAAATCAAACTGTTCATTCGCTGCCAGCTTGCCTGTTAGCGCTGTTCTTTTGCTGCCATCGATCAAATACCATGTGCCGGGAGCATTGGCGGAAAAGCGCATGTTCGTATCATAGCTGTCCGCATTTAGCATCGAGAAAAATGAAAAGTAGACATCCCAGTACAAGGTTGACGGCTTGCCCCCAGGATGTTGAAAAACCTCGTCGCCTGTTGGCGAAAATGGATTCGGAGGGGTGCCATACACTTTAGCCTTGAGTTGGTTTTGATCAGAGATTTCACAGACAGCATTTTTGACCTTTATCGTAATCTCCCAATTACATTCTGGTCGATCAGCCCAATCCGTCGCTGAAAGGTTCAGCTTGAGCTTGTAGGTTTTCCCCCGCTCAAAAATGACATCTTCTGAGCTTCTGCCGTCCCCCCAGGGCAGGTTAAGCTTTTCTGAGTTATAGGGTCGCCATCTATCTCTGTCATCGTACTCTCCGGGTAGCGTGACCACCTTGCCGTTTGGTTTGGTCACATCCCATCGCAGCAGCGCAGGCCCACTTTCACCGTATTTGTCTGTATATTTGGCGCGAAAATACAGCTGGTCCGTTGCAAAGATTTCTATCGTTTCTCCATTGCGGACGGATGAATTTGAAAGAGTAATGATTGGACATTTATCTTCGCCACCCTTGTTACTAACGGTGAAGAATTTTTCCCAGCATTCTGTTCCATCGTCTGATGTATACACCACTTTGTATGTCCCAGACGCACCGACACTGCCTGTCCCGATTTTTCTATCGCCTTTGCTGTTGGACATGAACGCGCCATCCATTTTGAACGTTCCCGGCTTTTTGGCAAAAATCGTGATTGTTGCGTTTTTTTCGACGGAAATGCTGCTTCCACTTGCCACAGCCGTGTAGTTTTTAACGTCTTTGTCACCGTCTACGTTGATGTCCATTTTTGTTTTGGAGCTGTCTATTGTGCATGATGGACCCGGTTCAGGCACAGGATCGGGATCAGGAGGAGGCACATCGCCAACTTTAAAGGGTACCTTATAAGGTACCCCTGTTCCGCCCGGTGAAGGGGCGTTCTGGCTATTTCGATCGTGAAGATCTGTTATTAGGAGGCGTGCTTCGTAGTTGCCGGGTTTGGTAGGTACATATTGTTGTCCAGACACTTCGATATGAAAAGGATTACCTGTACCACCTTTTGAGTAATCCCCTTTGGCGATTGCTGAATGCGTTTTAATTTCACTGGGGAAGGTGTATTCAGTTTTGCCAGTGTCTACGTTGTAAATATAATAATTAAGGACCTTAATTCCTCTGTTAAAGAAACTAAAGTCCTCAGCCCACATATTCACTTGTACGGTGTCTCCAACTTTGTATTGGGATTTAGCCCCGATACCGATGCCCGCTTTGGGTTGGGGGGTGGTCTCGAAGTTGACGACGCCTTTGAATCTCTGATTTGGGTGTTCACTTGATCTGTACGGTATTGTCGTATATGGTAATCCGCTACCTCCAGACATTTCGGCAATTTGGGAGAGGAGGTAGCCCGTGTATAACTTTTTATTATCTTTCGTGTCTATCACATCAAATCCGTTTAAACCATTTGCATATGAGATAAAAGCTGGGTTTCCGTTAAAAGTAGCTGCCCACGCACGGGCTTCGTCAAGATCTACAACTGGGTATCCGTTGTCAGACGTAGTTGATTTTTTAGAATAGTTAAGGACTTGGCCAGAGCCTGATTTTGTACCTTTTACAGTAACATCAGCAATAGAAGCATTTAGTGTCTCGTCATCATTAATTTCTGATAATCCTATTAAGTTATAGGTTCCACTATCTATGACTTTTTTGTCACGATCCAAATATCCTGGAATAGTGCCATGAATATTCGGATTAACTACCGCTGCGTTAGCTTTATTCACATAAGATCCTGCTTCAAGAAATCCTCCAAGAAAAATCACAGCAGAAATTAATAAAAGAAAGACTTTTTTCACCTAATTCACCGCCGTATGTTCTTATGATCCAAACTATTTGGTAAGTTAGTGAAATTATAGTGTGCTAATGGTCTGGCTTGTCCCTTGTATACTATCCTAACTAACATACTAGTTGCTTGAGATACGTCTATCGAAGCTTTCCCATGATTGTTATAATCTTTAACTTTAGGTCCGTTTAAATATAATGTAATATCTAAGGAATATTTTTCTGAGCTTGGGATAGTCAAGGTCAAATTACCGTTCGATAGTTTTAAACTATTGCGGAATGTAGTAAACAACTTTTCAGCTTCATATATACCAACTAAGTCCAAATGAAGTTTGTGTAAACTATACGCCGCATCTCCACGTGTCATCATAGATTTACTATCATATTTGCTTGTAAGTACACCATTAGGAAATTCTCCAGTTTTTTCGGCCATCAATGAATTACTTACCGCATAATGAACTTGCGATCGATTTTTATTTTGTTCTGAGTCTTTTTGAGTCCTCTTTTGACGCACACTCTCCCATGCATTGATCATCAAAAAAGCAGCTTCCTCCCGCGTCAAAACCTTATTCGGCTCTACCGCAACATCTTTCAAAATCCCATCCTTCACCGCTCGCTCATAATAAGTCTTCGCCCAATGACCAACAGGAAAATCCTTGATCGCATCCCCTTCTTTTAACCCCTTCACTTGCACTAAACCCACAACCAAATCAGCCTGCGTAATCGTTTGATCCGGTCGAAAATTCCCATCAGGGAACAGCCACATCAATTGGTTTTTCACCGCATATTCAATATCCGCCTTGTGCACATGGTTTTGATAGTCCCGAGCCGCCTTATTTGTCTGTGCAGCGTTCACAGAAGCAGGTTCTCCCACACCACCACTAGCTACTACCGCAGTTGCCAATAATATGGTCAGAAAAAACGATTTCCTCTTCACAAAGAAACACCTTCCTATTAGCAGGGCCGATCATCTCTAATGAATAGGCACCCTCTGAATTTTCGCAATTAATCCACCGCTTCCTTATCAGATATTTTACCTATATTAACCATTTTTAGAAAGAGATTCATTCATGTTTTTTTGCAAAAATTCCCGCAGATGCTGCTCCGGCACATCGCCTTCCAGCTTGTCTTTGACTTGCCCCTTCTCCACGATAAAAATAGTAGGTGTAGCCTCCGCTCCCAAATTCAGCGCCTCACCCAGCTCCTGCTTTTTGTTAATATCCAATCGATCGATGATATTTGTGGGGTACTCCTGCATGACCTTCTCAAAAGTCGGTCCAAAGCTCGTGCAATATCCACAACTATCGCTGTATACATAAACAATTTTTAGTTCAGATGTACTCGATACACTCCATGCCGTTACCGCCGTAAGCAGTAACACGCCAACGAGTGTCAGCCACAGCCATACTTGCTTGATTCCCACAACCTCTTCCCCCTCTTCTCGCTTGTGGCGGTTCTTCGCAAAGTCGCTTCAGTTTCTTCTATGTACTTGTCAAGGAGCAATGCCCGTATTATGCCTGCTCCACCTGAGACAAAAAAAGCCAGCCCATTTGAATGGCTGACATGGCGACACAGTATTGGCTATTCCCTTTCCCTGCATCCTCTTCAATTCGATTTATTTTTTCCGATTACACCTTCTTCTGTAGCTTGGAAAAATTCATCTTCTCCTGCTTCTATCGCAATCGAAGCGCTTTGATCAACGCCTTTGATGGCATATAGCTTAGTGCCCTTCTCCAAATAATTGGAGACAATGACTGCTTCAGGCGATGTGCCTTCATCTCCTTCAAATTCATACTTCTTTTCTACTACCCCTATTTGTTCTCCGATAAGATCCTTCGCTACCTTGCTTTCATCACGATTTTGGATGACATAAACACGGTCCTCGACTTTGACAAAAGGATAGGGCCAGCTAGCTATTTCATTCGTTTTCTCTTGCCCACGAGTAGGATTGCTTTCGGCTGGAGAACAGCCAGAGAGCTGCAGCAAAGCTGTGAAAAGAGTCACCACTCCTGCCAACCACACCATTTTTCCTTTGCCCCAAAAATGTTGCATCCTACGTAACACCCCACTTTTTTAACAAAAAAAAGACGTACCCCAACTCTTACAAGTTCGTACGCCGTGCTGGTTATCCTATGCAGTTCACTGGTTACATGAGGTTCGTGCCGTCTTCCTTCATTAATGCACGCAATTCCTCAACAAACGCCTGACCCTTCTGGATTTCTTCCTCGGTATAACGCTGTTTGCTTTTGAAGGTGAAAATCTTGCCCTTCATCTCTTCATAGGGCAAATGGTTGAAATACAGGATAGTCGAAACAAGTTCGAGAAAGCGAGAGTTCTCCTCGTTCATTCGCAGTATGGCACGCTCGCCGAGACCAAAGTCCACCTCATGGAAGCGGAGAAAGTCGCGTCCGGTTTCGTTCAGCGTGTAACGATACATATGAATCGCGCCCTTGCTCTCCATCTGCTCATCCAGAAGCCCCATATTGCACAGCTCGTCCACGCGCAGTGTCAATTCCTCCGAGTATGGTCCGTACATATGAAACTCGTAGCGTTCATCGAAATCCATCTCCAGATGTTTCCCTATGTACACCATTTTCTGCAGTTTTTTCCGCCCGCTCACTTCGCCGACAATCTCAATCAGGCGAATAATTTTGGCGTGACGATTAAGCATCTTCCATCACTCCCAGACGTTCTCGAATCTTCCGGGAGAGTTCCCCCGGCAAAGCCATGACTTTATCCAATGGAAAGTACAATTTGTAGTCAAATCGCCGCTTTCCGCTAATGGCCTGTACAATCTCAGACTTCTGCGACAGCTCAACAAGCTCGCCAGACGGCATTTGGAGCATAATCGGAATCCGCTCCTCTTCTTCGCCGGCACGGTAAAAATCATACGGAAGATCAGAGGTTGTGTCTACCTCCAAATAATACATAGGGTCAATTCCCGCAGCTTGGAACTCTTCCTTCAGCTCTGCCAGCAAACGGAAATCCCTTGGATTATATTCGACGTATTTAAAGAGATTCCTGTCCAAAAAACGCGAGCACAAATCTTTCAATATCGGATCATTTTCTTTGCGCCACATCTGCATGTAAAAGAGAATAATCGATTCATCGAGAGCCAAATAGTCCGCCAGCTCTACCTTGTCCTGCAAAAAGGGCAGGAGCATGATCGGCTGCTGGATAAACGGATAGCCTTGCGAGAATAGCAGCTTTGCCCGTTGAAAAATTTTGCAAAGCACGACCTCTGCACTGCGTGTCACTGGGTGGAAATAAACCTGCCAGTACATCTGATAGCGGGACATGATATAGTCCTCAACTGCGTGCATGCCGCTGAATTTAAAGACAATCCCGTCCTCTTGCGGGCGCATGACACGCAAGATCCGTTCAATCTCAAAATTGCCATAGTTGACTCCGGTATAGTAGGCATCGCGCAGCAAGTAGTCCATCCGGTCTGCATCCAGCTGGCTGGAGATCAAACTGACGATCAGCTTGTTGTCGTAGGTTTTATTAATCACTTCGGCAAGCTTCTTCGGGAAGTCATCATCAAAACGGCGCAGAATCCGATTGATGTGTGTATCACCTAGCAAAATGGCGCGCGTCCAGTCCTCGTGATGATACTTGAACACCTTTTCAAACGAATGGGAAAACGGTCCGTGTCCCACATCGTGAAGCAAGGCTGCACATAAGCATAAGAGCTTTTCCTCGTATGTCAGTTGAATTCTGCCTTCGAATGTATCCAAAATCCTGCGCATCAGCTCATATACGCCGAGTGAATGGTTAAAACGGCTATGCTCGCCACCATGAAAGGTAAAAAAGCTGGTGCCCAGTTGCTTGATTCGGCGCAGCCGTTGAAATTCTGCTGAATTGATCAAATCCCAAATAAACTTGTCCCGCACATGAACATAACGGTGAACTGGGTCTTTGAATACTTTTTCTTCATGAAGCAGTTGTGGCTGTTGCATCCTGGACACTCCCTTCCTGTGTTCCGTTCTCTCTCTATTTTTCATTCTGGTAATTTGCCTATATCATACCATACGTTCAGAAAATCTTCAGACTCTGAAATAAATCAGAAGAAATGGAAAACAGCTCTCTAAATAGAAAAGACAAACATCCAAAGCGCAGACTCGGACGTTTGTCGCTATTTCTTGCTGAATCTAGTGCATCTGTGCCTCTGGACTGTACAAATCCGGTCGCTTGGCTGCTTTTTTCGCCAGCTTTTTGATTTTGCGCTGCGTCAGTACCGTATAGAAGGCTGGTACTACAATCAAAGTCAGCAGTGTGGAGAACAAGAGGCCGGAAATAATCGTGACCGCCAGCGGCTTGAACAGGACATCCCCTGAGATGGCAAGTGGCATCAAGCCAGCGACCGCCGTCATTGAGGTCAAAAGAATCGGCCGCAGCCGTGCCTCCCCTGCTTGTATCACCGCTTGCTTCAGCTCGACTCCTGCGTGGCGCGCCTCTTCGATAAACTCGATAAAGACGATACCGTTTCGCACGACAATTCCAGAAAGCGAGATGACTCCCATCATGGTCATAAACCCGAGTGGTGTTTGGGTGACAAACAAGCCTATCAAGCTACCCGCTACAGCCAGATAGACGGTGCTCATGACAAGCACAGGAATCGATAGAGAATAGAACTGCATTGCGATCAAAATCAAAATCAGGAATACAACGAGAATCGACAGTTTCCCCATATCAATGAAAATATCGGTCTGCTCGGAGGTTTCCCCGCCGATTTCAAAGCGATATCCTTCTGGCAGAGACATGCCAGACAGCATCGGCGTTATTTCTGCCATCACTTCCGTAGCCGTCCGTCCTTTTACATCACTTGTGATCGTCACTGTACGAGACAGATTGCGATGTGGAATTGATTGCGTGCTAAAAGTCGGCTTTACTTCTGCCAGCTGGGATAGCGGGATCAGCTCTCCCCGTGCATTGGCAATACTGAGTCTTTGGAACAACAGCGACGGTTCTTCATCGCCTTTTTGCAAAAACAGCTTCATGTCAACCAAATCACTGCCTGTATCAAATTCGCTTACGGTTAGTCCTTCGCTAACCAGACGAATTGTCTGGGACAAATCTGTATAGTTTACGAGCTTTTGTTCCATCAACTCTTTGCCTACGACAAATTCCAAAGTATGACGCTCAACTCCAAAATCATCCTGCACGTCTGAAGTGCCTGCTAAATAGGCAACCTTGTCTTTGACTTGTGCAGACAAGGAGCGTAGCGTCTCGATGTCATCCCCATAGATGCGAATGACAATTGGCTTGCCAACAGGAGGCCCGGCCTCCAATTGCTTTGGAATAATCGTGGCCTCTGGATACATTTTTTTAAATTCTTCTGTCCATGGCTCGATGATGTTTTCGATCTTCGTTTCCTTTTTGTTATAGCGAATGACAAGCTGTCCTGCAGTAATCCCGCTGCCAGCTGCCGTATCTCCGCCAAACATCTTTGGAGCACTGCCGCCACTGTAGGCTGCTACCGTTTCGATCGCCGGCTGCTTCAAAATCCAATCCGAGACACCCGTCACGACTCGATCTGTTTCCTCCAGGCTGCTGCCGACCGGGACCCGTACATCGACGAGAAATTGCGGACGATCATCGACCGGGAACAGCTCGACGGGGGTAAATGGAATCAATCCGTATGCCGCAGTTCCGATCATAACACCGACCATCCCTGCCAGAAGCGGACGTTTTAAAATACGCGGCATCAGACGCCCTGCATACCATGTAGTCAGCTGCGTCAATTGTTTCCCCAGGAGCCCTGCTGGCTTGCGATACCCTTCTACTCCTGCCTTGCGCCTCTGTTCGTACCATTGACGGAAAATCGGAATAATCGTCAAGGACATAATCATAGACGCCAGCATCGTCAGTGAGATGATCGCAGGAACAGGGCGAATGAACTGACCTACGTTTCCATTCAAAAACATGAGCGGGGCAAACGAAGCAATCGTTGCCAATGTAGCCGTAATAATCGAAATGGAAACTTCCTTTGCACCGTTCACCGCTGCCCGTAAAGGCTTTTCCCCGAGAACGGACAGACGGCGCTCGATATTATCATTGACTACTACCGCGTCATCTACCAAAATCCCCAGAACAATGATCAACGAGACGATCGAAATCATATTCAAGGAGATGCCCAAGGATGGCAGGAACAAAAGGCCAACCGCAAGCGAAATCGGAATCGCGAGTGCTACGACAAACGACGTAATCAGGTTCAACCCTAATGTACAAACCAGTAAAACGGCAAAGACCGCTACAATCATTTCCCGGGTAAGATCGCTAAACAGATCATCCACCCGTTCATTTTGACTGTAAATCGAATGTCTTTCCGCCCAAACTGGCAATGATTTATCCAGTGTGAGCATCATTTCGTCCAGTCGTTTTTGCAGAGAGGGCACATCGCTTCCTGTCTCTGCGTTCACACTGAGGGTAATCGCCGGTTTCCCGTTAAAATAGGAATTGAATGCAACGGTTTCTGTCGTCATCTCAACCGATCCGATGTCCTTTAAATAAATCGGGAAGCCCTCTTTTGATCGAGAGATAATGACCTGATTCAATTCTTCTACGTTTTCATTTTCTGCCAGCTTCAACTGATAGGTGCGCTTGTCAGTAGTCAAATCACCGAGAGGGATTTTTTCATTTTCTTTTTTGACAGCCATCATCACTTGGCCCCAGGTAATTCCATACTGACTCAGCTTTTGTGTATCTACCTCGATGTGGACCTCTTGCTTCGGTAATCCTTCGACCAGGACGTCCGCCACATTTGGCAAGGTACGCAGCTGGTCTTTCCACGCTTTGATCATCGTCCGCATACTGTACAGCTCTTCTTTCGTGTCTGCTGTGACAGCAAAGCTTTGAACAAAGGTACGATTCAAATCGTCATTAATAATTGGCTGTTTGGCGTCTGCGGGCAGGTCCGCCTCTGCATCCTTTACCTTTTTACGCAGCTCATCCCATTTTTGCTTCGGATCTACATCGCCTTTGGTTTCCACGATAATAGAAGAAACGCCGAGAGATGAAGTGGAAGCGATGTAATTCAAGCCTTGCAGCTCGTTTATTTTTTCTTCCAGCTTTTTCGTTACCGTCTGCTCTACCTTTTCCGGAGAAGCCCCAGGGTAGATGGTCGTAACAATCGCCATATTGACAATGATATCGGGTGACTCCTGTTTGGGCAGCTGAAAAAAGCTCATAAAACCGACAAGCACAACCATCGTAAAAAACAGCAAAGTAATCTTGCGCTTGCGGACGATGTACTCAATCACGGTTGTGTACCTCCTGCCGTCTCGATTGGGTCGCCGTCAAACAAACGGTCAACACCTTTGACGATCAGTTGGTCTCCCTCTTTCAAGCCGTTTTTGATCTCCAGCATGTCATTTGTAATCTGACCGATCTCAACTTTCGTTTTGACTGCCTTGCCATCTAGATTGATAAAAACATGTGCGTCATCCTTGCCTCTGCTGATGACAGCCTCAACTGGAACGTAGATACCGACTTGCCCCGAAATGGTTTTGGTTGCTTTTACTACCTGACCTGCAAACCAATCATGCTTGGGGTTCGCAATCTGCACCTCGACACCGATTGTTCCAGTGCTTTGGTTTGTCGCCGGGAAGATTTTCGTTACCTTTCCATCGCGTTTTTGCCCATACAGATCAAGAGAGATGACCTCCCCCTCTTTCCACATGGAAATTTCGCGGTCAGGTACTGGCAAAACGACCTTTAACGTGTCGATATTGCCTACCTGGTAAACAGGCGTTCCTGAGCCGACCAGTGAGCCAGTCGAGGAAAGCTTGGAAATGATCGTACCGTTAATCGGCGAACGCAGCTGTGTCTTGGCCAAGGAGCTGGCTGCCACTTCTTGTGCAATCACCGCCTGATTGTAAGTCGCACGGCTCAAATCCTTGTCTTCGGCACGTGCTCCCTGCGTCACAAGCGAGTATGCCTGCTGGGCATTTTCCAAGTCTTTTTGCGACAAAGTCAAGCCGTTCTGAGCGCTTTCGAAATCGCTTTTGGAAATCGCCTTTTCCTGATAAAGCTGTTCGATGCGTTTAAAATCATCCTGCATTTTCTGATGCGCAATCGTCGCTTTTTCCACAAGCAAGCGAGCCTGTGTGATTTCCTGCTCCCGAGCCCCGTTGTTTACCTTGCTGAGATTGGCAGCGCTCTGCTGTACAGCGGCACTGCTTGAGGCAACCTGAAGGGAATAATCCTGCGCATTGACCCTCGCGAGTACATCTCCTGCTTTAACCGTATCCCCTTCATTTCGATTCAGCTCCACGATCCGCCCGCCCACTTCAAAAGAGACCATAGCCTCGTCCAAAGGTGCAAGCGTCCCGGACAGCTCTGAAATAGCCGAAGCTTGCTGCTTTTTCACAGCGTCTAACACCACGTGCTTAACTTCCTTTACCGGCTGCGCTGCTGGTTGTTGTCCACTGCAGGCTGTAGTCGTTACGATCCCAAGCATCATTACAGAAACAAGCCATTTCCTCTTCATGACTTCCCCCGCTCCTATGTATCACTGTTTTGTTATTTCTTGCAGTTAATGCCTTGCAATAAAATGTCTGAAGCGTTCTCAAACAGCTTTTCCTCTTCGATGTCCAAATCAACATTTACCCGGTATTTGGCCATAAACGCGTAGAAGAATGTGGAGATAAACATCAGGGCAGCTGTACAAGGATCACCCTTTGGCAAATGTCCTTGTTCTTCGAATTCCTTTAGCTTGTTGGACAAGACATCAACAGCTGTTACTGGAACACTGCTAAACAGCTTGATGACCTCTGGTTGATTATCCGCTTCAATCATGCAAATCATCAAAATTTCCTTTCGATCGACCAGCAAATTGAAATAGGTTCTCGCATAATTTACTAGCAATTGCTTGATATCGGCATACTCGCCTTGAATTCCTTGCTCCAGCTGTTGCCGTACATCGAGGATATCTTTTAGGAGCTCTTCCAGAATCGCAACCTTGGTTTTGAAATGTCGAAAAATCGTTACTTCATTGACCCCTGCGAGCTCCGAAATTTTACGCGTGGTCGCTCCCTTGTATCCTTTTTGCGCCATTAATTGCCGCGCGGCTGACAAGATTCGTTCTCGCGTCTCCTGTTCCTCTGCCTTTCCCCCCAGTGACGGATCGATCGGTGGGTGTTCCATAACGCACCTCCTATGCATGCAAGTAGTTACTGTCATTTTCAATAATTTCCAACGTCATTATATATCGCACATGCATGCATGTAAATACTTGCATGCGCTTCCAATACAAATATTTTTTTAGACTCATTTTCCCAAAAGAAAAAAGCCTGAATTTATATTTCCAGGCTTTTTCAACTCAGCGTCACTATCTGCGTATTTGTTCTTTAATTTGGGAGGTCGGATCGTAACGGAGATCTGTTGCGTATTCAACCAGATCAATCTCGCAGCCAGGACCAATGACGACATTGTTTCCGCGAACAATCTTGGCCCTTGTATATTCCAGATAGATTTCATCACCTTCGATCGTATCTACCGAAAGCGTATTGTTAAAAATGTGCTTCAGTAGTTTATTGAGCGTACTGCTCCCAGCCTTGCGTACCTCGATATGCTCCCCGCCGATTTCTCTTGCCTCACAGCCCCCATGGAGATGCACTTCAATACGTCCTGCATTTAAAAGCCCACCGATAGAAAAAGCACCTTTACCGTGAAACACTTCTGCCTCACAATCTCCAGTTGTTTTTAAAAAACCGCGCACCTTGATTTCTTCACCAGTCAAGCTTCCGTGTACTTTAGCACTGCCATCCACTCGCAGCTTCGTAAAATCGACATCGCCATTGATATCTACCTGACCGTAGACCTCGAGGGTGTCCATCTCTACCTTGCCGCTAATTGAAGCATTACCTTCCACTTTCCCAAATGAGGAGAGCACATCGCCAGAAATCGTGACATGTCCTGCGCAGCGCAGCTCATTGCATTCCACATTGCCCGTGATCTTGCCGAAGCCTTGCACATTGACCAGATTGTATACGCCTCCCGAAGTATTTGTGGAGCCTTGTATGATCAGATCAGGTCGATTTTCCTGTTGCATAAATCATGCCTCCTATTACTTATGAAATTTTTGCTTTCAGCTCTTCTATACATCCGGCGAGATTCAGCCGCTTCACTACTTTTACACCGCTGTCAAAATACAGGTCCGTCGAGCTGGACACGAGTACAAAAGTAGAAATCCCCATTTTTCTCACAAAAATGAGCTCGCACGGTTTTCCCTCAAGCTTGGGATAATGGCTGACCAAGGCTTGCAGCAATCCCGCGCCCTCGTCCAGGCTCATCTCTCCGGTCACCAGCAAACGCTCAAGTACATAAGCGTACAAGATTTGCTGAAAAGTGTATGTCTCTGACTCCCCTTGCTGACGAACGAAAAGCTCTAGCGAGGTTTTCGAAACAATGTTACGTCCTAATAATTCTACAGGAGTAAGCTTGGTGCCAGCCAGATTCGGAGAAAACATGTCTGCTAGCTCATCTAAGGATAAGCCATCCTTCATATTGATGATCTTGTCGATCCGGTCCAGGATTTGCTCCCGGGGGAAAAAGGTTTCCTGACCAGTGAAGGTTGCCCGGCGAATAAACCAGTCCTCAGGGATCAGATTCTTCCTTTTCCAACGATACAACTGACCGTAAGAGATCCCGGTAAACTCCAGCAGCTCCTTTTTCGAAATGACATTCGGGTCCATGTAAAGCACCTCCAATAAGAATGTAACATAACACTGTTACGTTATCAAGGGATTCATAGAATGAAAAACAAAAAAGGACTCCCGCGGAAGCCCTTACTTGATCTGTCTTATTGAAATTCTGCCTGTATCAATCGCTTCATATCCGCTGGCACAGGGGCATAAGCTGCAATCTCTTCTTTGCGAACAGGATGCTCGAAGCGCAGTGATGACGCATGCAATGCCTGTCTGCGCATGAGTCCCCTGGCCGCGCCGTACATCGTATCACCCGCGAGTGGATGGCCCAAATGTGCAAAATGTACCCGGATTTGATGAGTACGTCCCGTCTCTAACCACACACGAACGAGGCTCATCTGCGAAGAACGTTTGGTTACCTCGTAATGCGTAACAGCGTGATCCCCCGTATCTACCACCCTACGCTTTGTCGGGTGTCTCGGATCTCTGCCAATCGGAGCATCGATTGTGCCCGCTTCGTCTCTCACAGCTCCATTGACGATAGCGAGATATTCCCGGTGAATACCGCCCTCGCGGAGCAAACGGTCTGCTAGTTGATGACCGTAGCTGCTTTTTGCTAGCAGGATCGCGCCCGATGTTTCTTTGTCCAGGCGATGAACGGGGTGAGGATTCAGCTGCACTCCTTTTGCCAAAAAAAGGTCTGCCAGCACATGAACAAGCGTACCACTTTGTTCTTGCTTGATCGGATGTACCATCATACCTGCCGGTTTGTTTACGATCAGCAGATGGTCGTCTTCGTACAGAATTTCGATCGAGGGAATGCTCTCTGGTGTAACGCTTCTCTCTGCTGCGACTGGCCCCTTCTCTAGCAAAGGCTGTCTATCCACTACTCGTACAGCGATTTGATCACCTGTTTTGACCTGTCGCTGCAGGAATGGCTGCTTTCGATTAAGCAGAATCCCTTTGCTTCTCGTCAGACGCTGCATCATGCGGCCGGAAACATTCATCTTTTGCCTGACGATCTGTTCGACATTCATCCCCGCGTCTTCTTCTGTGACGGTGTACTCCATCCAATTTTTGCTGCTCACGTATTATCCCTCTGTTCCATGCTTTTTTCCTATTGTAGCAAAAGCAGCCGGTCATGTCTTTTTTAGAGCCCTTTGCTTACAGTGTCGCTTCCCAGCGTGCGGTTTCCTCACGAACCCGTGGCGCTACCTCTGTTCCGAGGAGTCGAATCGCGTTCATGACGTCATCATGTGGCATCGTGCCTACTGGGACATGCAGCATAAAGCGTGTGATTCCTACCTGCTTGCGTAGGTGGATAATCTTTTGGGCAACGGTTTCCGGGTCACCCACGTACAGAGCACCTTCAAAGCTGCGTGCCGCATCAAAGGTGGAGCGGTCATAATGACCCCAGCCGCGTTCTTTCCCGAGAACGTTCATGACCTGCTGCGTGGAAGGGAAAAATTTATCTGCTGCTGTCTGCGTATCCTCTGCCACAAAGCCGTGAGAGTGTGATGCTACAGTTAGCTTAGACACATCATGGCCAGCCTGGGCTGCTGCCCGCTTATACAGCTCGACAAGCGGCGCAAACTGGACCGGACGCCCCCCGATAATGGCAAGAACGAGCGGCAGTCCCAGAAGCCCCGCACGAATGGCCGATTGTGTATTCCCACCACTGCCGATCCATACTGGCAGCGGGTCTTGCACTGGACGCGGATAGACACCCAAATTTTGAATAGCAGGTCGATGTCCGCCTCTCCATGTCACTTTTTCGGAAGCCCGTATTTTGAGCAGCAGCTCCAGCTTCTCGTCGAACAGCTCATCGTAATCCTGCAAATCGTAGCCAAACAGCGGGAACGATTCAATAAAAGAACCTCTCCCTGCCATGATTTCTGCCCGACCATTTGAAATGGCGTCAAGCGTGGCAAAGTCTTGGAATACACGTACAGGATCAGCAGAAGAAAGCACAGTAACTGCACTTGTCAGCCGTATCCGTTTTGTCTGTGATGCAGCGGCAGCCAGCACGATCGCTGGAGATGACGCCGCATAATCCTTGCGATGGTGTTCACCGACCCCGAACACATCCAGTCCGACCTGATCAGCCAGTACAATCTCCTCTACCACCTCACGCAAGCGCTGTGCATGACTTATGACCTCGCCGGTATGAACGTCCGGCGTTGTTTCTACAAATGTGCTCAAACCAATTTCCACTGACACTTCCTCCTCTTTGTAGTCTTATTCTCTTAACGAGAGCGGACAGTTATTCTATATCGCAAGTTATTATCTCTATTTTAAGACTCTTAAATTCAAATTTCAAGCTCTAGGCTTATTTACCTGGCAGTTGTTCTTGTTGCGGGTACAAAAAAGGGGCAATCCCTTCGTCTTCTACCGACGATAGGACTGCCCCGATTTGTTTCTCTTTTTGACTCTTAGCCCTTCAGGTTTTCCGGGTTCAAGCCTTGCAGCTCTGGCAAGACAAACAGACCGTCTTTGCGGATCAGTACATCATCAAACCAGATTTCGCCGCCACCGTACTCTGGACGCTGAATGTTTACCATATCCCAGTGGATTTGGCTACGGTTCGTGTTATCCGCATTTTCATAAGCGCGACCTGGTGTGAAATGGAAGCTGCCTGCGATTTTTTCGTCAAACAAAATATCATTCATCGGATGCAGGATGTATGGATGTACGCCAATCGCAAACTCCCCGATATAGCGCGCTCCCTCATCCGTATCAAAGATTTGATTCAGCTTTTCTGTATTGTTGGACGTCGCCTCGATAATTTTACCGTTCTCAAAGGTCAGGCTGACGTTTTCAAACTTGGTACCCATGTAGCTCGTTGCTGTATTGTACGTAATTTTGCCGTTGACCGAGTCGCGTACAGGCGCCGTAAAAATTTCCCCGTCTGGAATATTGCGCAGCCCAGAACAGATGACATTCGGAATATCTTTGATCGAGAAGCTCAGGTCTGTGCCCGGTCCAACCAATCGAACCTTATCCGTACGGTCCATCAGCTCTTTCAATGGCAAAAAGGCTTCATGCATTTTTTTGTAATCAAGGGAGCAGACATCAAAGTAAAAATCCTCGAAAGCTTCAGAGGACATGTTTGCGCTTTGTGCCATCGCTGCGGTTGGGTAGTTGAGTAGTGTCCAGCGAACATTGGAGACCAAATAGTCATTCAGCTCCTGCATCACGCTTTGATGGGCGCGGCGACGCTCTACCGGAACATCCGACATCTCACTGTCATTGGCAGGTCCGTTAATGACGATATACGTATCCAAATCCTTGAACATCGACTCTTCCCATTTCACCTGATGCTCTGCACGCGCTTCGCTTGCACCAAGCATCAGCTCACGGTTGATCGCTGGGTCGATAATTCGGACGAATGGATAAGCTCCCAGTGCATATGCCTGCTTCACCAGTTCCTTTGCCAACGCGTGACCTTCCCCGCGAACCTCGATCAACAGCGTTTCTTTTTCCTTCAAGCGAACCGAGTGGCTAAGCAGGTTTTCTGCCAGCTTGATGATTCGTGTATCCAACATACAATCTCCCCCATCCCCAAATTGTTCGATATGTAAGCAAAACTCAATCGTGGTCAGTTCATGCCGTCTGCAAAAAATATTTTACCGAATAGACTGACCTTTTTCAATTAGTGATTCCTCAGGCGCCGATTTTTTCCAAAAAACGGTGAAAATTTTTCTTGCAATTATTCTGTCATCTAGAGTATCCTAGTCAACAAGAGTTTATCTGTGAAAAAATTTTGAAGGACGGGAGTGTTGGTTCATGGTAATTGCTGTAGTTCTCTGCGCTTAGGTAGGGCCTCTGTGAGGGGCACTGCCTCTTACAACCCTATCAAAAGCTAGAAGCTGCAGGTTGCCTGAACCGCTTCCGTCTTTTCCCGATATGATGTGGGTGCCAGTTTTACGGGGTGTTGTCGGTTTTTTGTACCAAGAATCCCTTGGACATAGACCGTTTCTTTCGTTCTCCCGTTTTCTCGGCTGTTTTTCCCACCCTTTTCTATCGTTAGGTAAAGCGCAAGCGGAAGAGCATCGTCTCTCTCCCGTTTGCGCTTTTTTTATAGAGTATGAGCACGGCACCTGTCGGCGAAGAACCAAAATACGAATGGAGGAATACTTGTCATGCATTGGCGTTCATGGGATCTCAATTTAAAAGTACGTCTTTTCGGCGAATTGATCACCCATACTTTCTTTTGGATGTACTTTCCCTTTATGGCGCTCTACTTCAGCGATACATTCGGCAAAGACGTTGCTGGTCTCCTCCTGATGGTGCCACCACTTCTCGGAATGCTTTCCAACCTGTTTGGCGGTTATCTCTCGGATAAAGTGGGGCGCAGATTCACGATGCTCCTGTCCTTATCGATGTCGACTGTGATGTTTGCCTTATTTGCGTTTTCCACCTCACCTTTAATGGACTATTTGGCTTTCATTGGAATCGGTATCGCGGGTGCCTTATACTGGCCTGCCAGCTCAGCGATGGTGGCGGATTTGACGACAGAAGAAGATCGCCGCATGGTTTTTGCTACATTTTACACGGCGATGAACATCGGGGTAGTAGCAGGACCTGTCTTGGGATCGTTTTTCTTTGTTCATTATCGCTTTGAATTATTGCTCGTCTGTACCATCATTGAATTCCTGTATTTATTCGCTATCTTCTTTTTAATCAAGGAAACCTTGCCTGAAGAAGTACGCCGTGAAAAAGCCAAGGAACGTTTTTCCCTGGCTCAGCAATTCAAAAGCTATTCCATCATCTTCAGCGATAAGGTTTTTGCCCTC
This sequence comes from Brevibacillus sp. SIMBA_040, assembly GCF_046535075.1. Lineage (NCBI taxonomy): Bacteria > Bacillati > Bacillota > Bacilli > Caryophanales > Paenibacillaceae > Brevibacillus > Brevibacillus sp. SIMBA_040. The sequence goes on along the minus strand of NZ_JAWRXI010000006.1, from coordinate 204,343 downwards.
TATATTCTCGCAGGAATATTGGTCGCGATCGGCTTTATGCAGCTTGATATATACATGGCCCTGTACGTAAAAGAGCACGTCATGTCCCAGCCGTTGTTTTCCTGGGGCGATTGGAGCTTCTCTATCGGGGGAACGAGTGCGTTTGGCTGGCTAATGGGACTAAATGGTCTCTTGGTTGTCCTGTTTACATTGCCTGTCACGCAGTGGTTCCAGCATTGGAGCGACCGCAATAGCCTGGTGATTTCGTCTGTTCTGTACGGCTTCGGGATGTTCCTGATGGCCTTTACGACAAACATCTGGTTCTTATTTGGCTGTATGGCAATTTTAACGCTGGGCGAGCTGATTCGTACCCCGGTTGCTCAAAGCTTTATTAGCAAATACTCGCCTGAAGATGCGCGCGGGCAATACATGGGAGCCTCGTCCCTGCAATTTTCGATTGGACGCTTCATTGCTCCGATGACAATCGGCTTATCGCAATGGCTATCTCCTCTTGGTGTGTTCGGGATCATTCTGGGCATCTCCCTGCTTAGTGCGTATTTGTATATCATTTTGTTCCGCATGATTCCCGCTCAGCAAGAAGGCTAATCTCTGACCTAGCAGGCCGGCCCTATAATAGGGGTCGGCTTTTTGGTACTAGAAAACCAAACCTAGCATATAGTGATTACTAGCAGGCTGAATGAATTGCTAGGAGGTTTTCTTATGAACCAGCTACAGGTGTTTGCTACTTTCAGTCAATCAGGAGAGCACGTATACCGTACATCCACCTATATCCAATGGGGCACCAGCCCTCGTTCACTGGGCAGCTGCCTCTTGTTAAACCCGGGCTCGGCTACCCTTTTCCGGGAAAGACCAGCACCTAATCATTCGATCATGGGCCAGATTACGCTCGATCCTACAATGCAGCAGCTGGTCAAGCTGGTCACAGAAATCTATCAAACTCAATCGCTGAATGGCAGGTTCACGATCTATAATTTGTTTGCCTTGCAAAACCCACGATCCTCTGAGGCGATACCCGCTTTTGAAAAGCTAGTTGAAAGTGGCGTGGCCACTATCGAAGAACAGCTAATACCTACCCAAGAGCTACAGCAGCATCCTTGGATTTTACTCGGGTGGGGCTGCCTCACAAAAGCGTCGTGGAAATCTCTCCCCCTGCTCAAACAATCGTGGCTGCAACAAATTGCTGCGTCCGGCATACCCTTTTTCGGAAAAAAATGCTCCAATGGCAAAGACTACTATCATCCCTGCCCACAGCTGTACGCTACCCGCGATGTGATTTTACGGGATTTGGTCAATGAATATGCGCAGTCTGTTTTAAAACGAGATAAAGCCACCTTTACTCAATAAAAGAACACAGTTGGCCCGGGACTACTCTACTATCGCCGTTTGTAGTAGAGGTCGTCTCGGGTTTTCTTTTATTTGAAAAGATACAGCTTGATAGGGAACAAATGTTCTTGTATGATTAGGAATAGAGAGAACCTCGAAAGGAAGTGAGCGAAATGTCTGAGCAAATAAACGTACCTCTGGTCAAGATTCAGCCCTGGTCGGAAACAGATCTTCCCTTGCTGCAGCTTTTGAATGCCCCACAAATGACTGAGCACTTAGGCGGTCCGGAGACAAAGGAACAGGTCACTGCCCGGCACAGGCGATATGTCGACAACGCGGGAGGGACGGGGTGTATGTTCAGTGTTATCCTGCTGCCAGAGGCAATCTCCGTTGGCAGTGTCGGTTATTGGAACCGCGTCTGGCAAGGAGAAACCGTATATGAGATCGGCTGGAGCATCTTGCCTGCCTTTCAGGGAAAAGGTATTGCCTCGGCAGCCGTAACAGAGGTCATCACCCGTTGTCGTGCTGAACAGAAACACAAATCGATCCATGCCTTTCCATCTGTTAACAATCCTGCCTCGAACGCGATTTGCCGCAAGCTGAGCTTTACGCTTGTCAGCGAATGCGACTTCGAATATCCACCAGGAAGCAGCATGAGATGCAACGATTGGCGCTTGGAGCTTACCCCAGAGAAGTAGCCATGTAATCGATCGGGTATGCTCTGCACAAAAAAAGAGCCTGCTTCCCGCTTAGGGGAAACAAGCTCTGCTCCACGCTTTTCAAAACGAACTAAGGCATCTCATTCGCTTCAAAATAGTCATCCCGGTCAAAACGACCGCGCATCCATTTATACGTATCGTCATAAATAGCGCGCATGACCGAGTCTTTGCTGTTTGCTGCCTCGATCAACGTCTTGGAGCCATAGTAATACGCGTGCACATTGTTTTTATCCATTCCCAGCTTACGGGCTGCCACCAGCTGGTTGTAGTAAATTTGATAAAACTTCGGATCTTTGTACATCCGCTCGTCCCCTTCAATCTCTACACCCATGCCGTACTTGCTGACAACCTCGAGCACACCCTCGATGCGATCGAGGCCAACAGGCTTGTCATTGTAATAATTCGGCTGCAGGAAGGCATAGTCGAAATACAAGGACTTCCATTCTTCAACACCTGGCGCACCGAAATACGGAATCCAGTAAAAACGGAGCGCATTGTCATGCACCATACTAGCGGTAGTGCGGATCAGCTCGCGTTCCTTCGGTGCACTGTCATCGATAAGCTCGTGGAACCAGTAAATGCCCTCCAGCTTGAGATAAGCATAGCCTTCCTTGTTCCAGCGCTTTTGCAGCTCCTGGAAGTACCACTCTAGAGCCAGCTTGCGATTCAAGTATGCCTGTTCCTCGCCAATTGTCGCAGCGTTGAACGAGAGCGACGGTTTATCCGGTGCCATTTTACCAAAATTAGTCTGATTGGCATTCGGATATGGCAGAGCGAGAACGACATTTTCCTGTGTTGGCGTCGTATACAGGGTTCCACGCAAACGATTGTACTCGCGCATCGCCTTGTTCAAGGCATCCAGCTGCTTGCCTGATCCAAACAGATCGTTCATGTAGCTTTGCCAGCCGTCCTTGGTAACAGGCATGTTTTGATAAGGTAAAAAGAGGATCGTGTCGAACATCTGATCACGCATGTAGCCATCCGCTGTGCGGTAGCCTACCATCGGCAAAAAGTCTTCTTTGGACCAGGTGCCGCGATCTCCGTATGATCCCGAATAAGCCAGGAGCATGTTCTCTACCCGATTACCTGCTTTTTTATCTTCCATCATCTGTGTTGGACTTGGCGGTGGCAGTAAAACTGGTCCGCCTTCCCATTGATTGCTTGATTTTGCCCATACCTCAAGTTGACGAGCGAAAGTAAATACTTTTACCGGGAACGATACGCGTACATAACGGGTTTCTACATCAGGTAGCATTACGGTTAGTGTACGTTCTACAATTTTTGCTTCTGACTGCGCTACATCATGCAGAGATCTTCCAGCATAAGACCACGCCTTGCCATCACGCGATACTTCTACATCCATGTACTCAGGCATTGTAATCCCTGATGATTTCTGATGCTTGAACGTCAGCGTGACCTTCTCCAACGGTTTTGCCTCAGCCAAAGCAACTGTCACTTTGCGTCCAAACTGACGGTTATACCCGGTCCAATCCTGAGAAGGGGTAACCAAACCACCTACAGGGCCAGGATATTGCTTTTCAATTTCACGGAAATAGGAGTCCGGTTGTCCAAATGTATCCACTGACGTAAAGCTGCCAGGCGCCACGTTGATCAGCTCTTCCTGCTCGGCTGGTTCTGACGGCTCTCCTGGTTCTGACGGTTCAACAGGCTCAGACGGATCCTTTGTTTCTTTGTCTACTGCCGGGGTACTCTTCGTCTCGCTGCCCTCAGCTGTAGGCTTGCTAGCCTCGACGGCACGAGTAGGAGTTGTTACCATGGAGTCAGATTCGGCACCGCCCGCTTCCTCGGCGGGAGCAGGTGGCTTGTCCGCGTTCTTGATTTCCACAGGAAGCGTCACGGTTTTGTAGCCCATGGTGACGGTGATATTCCCTTTTCCCGGTGTAGGCCCGGCAACGAACGTACCATCCGCCAAAATTGTTCCGAGCTCTGGACGATCAAAAGCAAAAATCGGTGTAAAAGGAAGCTTGTCTCCCTGAACGCCTGTAACCTTTACCTGCTCGCTCGTTCCGGCAAGGACGCTCAGAGCCTGCGTATTCAAACTATAGTTCGCTTGCTCTGCCTGCTGGTATCGCGCGTCCAAAATACGTTCTGCGATGACCGCTGCATCGGCGCGTGTCACAATACCAGTCGGATTGAACTTTCCGCTGTTTCCTTGCATCCAGCGTTGATTGGTGACATCGATGATTGCCTCTTTGGCGTAATCCGCGATCTCGTCCTCATCACTGTAGGAAACGTCACTTGTTACTGCTGCCTTTTTAACGCCCCCCGCTTTCATCAAGCGAGAAAGCATGACAGCCAGCTCTTGCCGGGTTAATGGATCTGTAGAACCGATTGTTTGATCGCTTCGACCATTCATTACCTTCATCTCGCTGAGACCATATACATAAGTCGCATAAGGGCTTTCTAGAGGCACGTCATCAAATCGGGCTTCCTGCACGCCATGTGGCTGCAGGCCCATTACCTTTGTTAACAATACCGCGATATCTTGACGAGAGATGCTATTCTGCGGGTTAAATCGGTCATTACCCTGACCACTGATTAAATGGAGCGAAACCAGTCTGTTCACAGCATTGCGGGCGTAGCTGTTCTCGATATCGGAAAAAGCTAATGCCTCATTCACTGGCTTCGCCGTTTCTTCCGTCTGCTTCTCTTGTCCGTCAGTGGCAGATACAAGCGGTGCGGTTTGGACAAGCAAAGTAGTTAATGCCAAACAAGCAGCCAGCACCATACTCCCAAATCGTTTCTTACTCATTGCTTATTTCTCCTCCAAAATGCCCTGCTTTCTCTTACTCGTTTACTTCGTTTGGGGAAGCTAATGGCTGGCGCGGCGGTTTTGGCCCAAAAAACTGATAGTAATCTACCTTCATATTCCCGTTGTAGAGCTTGCGTTTTTTGCTTGCCGTACGCCCAAAATGCTCCTCAAACAGCTCGTCTGACGTAATGACGTAAAACGACCACGTATCCATCGCAGCAAACGTCTTGCCCATTTCACCATACAGGCGGCTTACCTGCTTCCACTCGCCCAGTCGCTCACCATATGGAGGGTTGCAGATTAAGTAGCCGTACTTTCGCTTCGTCCTCACATCACGTACGTCCATGCGTTGGAAGTGAATCAAATCCTCGACACCTGCTTCGGTTGCATTCCAGCGTGCGATTTTTAAGATTTCATCGTCCATATCCGTACCGATAATCTCCAGCTTTTGATCATAGCGGGCCAGATCGTGTGTTTCCGCGCGCGCTTCACGCCATGCTGTTTTCGGAATGCCCGGCCAGCTCTCAGACACAAACTCCCTGTTCATCCCCGGTGCAATGTTTTGTCCGATGAGTGCTGCCTCGATCGGGATTGTCCCGGAACCACAGAATGGGTCCATGAATACCCGATCCGGCTTCCAGCGAGACAGCATGATCAGCGCTGCTGCCATCGTTTCCTTTAGCGGAGCGGTACCAATCAGCTCGCGGTACCCCCGTTTGTGCAAGCCAGGTCCAGACGTATCAATCGTCAAGGTTGCCACATCCTTGAGAAGAGCCACCTCAATTTTGTACAAAGGCCCTTGCTCCTCGAACCAATCCGTTTTGTACGTCTTTTTCAAGCTTTCTACTACTGCTTTTTTCACGATGGCTTGGCAATCAGAAATGCTGAACAACGTGGATTTTACCGACTTGCCCTCCACGGGAAACGCCGCGTCTTCGGTAATCCAATCCGCCCAAGGCAGAGCTTTTGTCTTTTCAAACAGCTCGTCAAAGGTGGTCGCTTTGAACTCCCCTATCTTTAGACGCACGCGATCGGCAGTTCGTAACCATAAATTTGTACGCGGAATAGCAGAAATATCTGCGGTGAATGTAACTTTTCCATTTTCCACCTGTACAGGTCCGTAGCCAAGAGCTTTTACCTCTTCTGCCACCACCGATTCCAATCCAAAAGTCGCCGTAGCGATCAATTCCACTTTTTGCATTATACGATCTCCTGTCCGTACCAAAATGCTTTGGGTCATACCCTTATACTATATTACCCGATTTGGGCGTGGGGTTGGTAATCTTGTCTAAAACAAAAACCCTGCCATCCTAAAGTGGAGTGGCAGAGCCGGATGACGTTCAAACGAACTGGAAACCCTATGTAAAAACACTACTGGGGAGGAAAACCATGCCCGAATTACCTGAGATGGAGACATACCGTCGCTTGCTTCAGGAACGTGTCGGTGGAAGCACAATTACCGACACCCTCGTACAACGAGAAAAAACGATTAATCTTGACCCGGCACAATTTGACCGGATCTTAGTTGGGAATCGGATCACACTTGTAGATCGCTGTGCCAAGCACTTGTTGTTCCATTTGGAAAGCGGACATGTATTGCTGCTCCATCTGATGCTGGGCGGGTTTCTTTATTATGGCACGACAGAGGACAAGCTGGAACGGACTGCGCAAGTGACACTCTCTTTTGACCAGCACATCCTTTATTTCCACGGTCTGCGCCTCGGCTTTCTTCATCTACTCACAGTCGGCCAGCTGGATGAGCGTCTGGACTCGCTTGGTCCTGAGCCGTTGGATACGGCCTTTACGCTTTCCCGTTTCACCGAGCTACTCGCAGAAAAAAGAGGCATTCTCAAAACGACGCTCGTTGACCAGCATTGGCTCTCGGGCATTGGAAACTGCTATTCGGACGAAATCTGTTTTGACGCCCAAATTCTGCCGACCAAACGCATCCCGGAGCTTACCCAAGAGGAGATCAAACGTCTCTATCATTCCATGCAAAAGGTTCTAAAAGAAGCGATTCAATACGGCGGCTACATGGAGCCACCTCTTTACCGTGACGATCACTTGACTGGTGGCTTCAATGACCGCTGCCGAGTGTACGACCGCGGTGGTGAGCCTTGCCCTCGTTGTGGACAGCCCATAGTCCAAAGCAAGCTATCCTCGCGAAAGGTTTTCGCTTGTACCAACTGCCAGCACTAGATGACTGCCTCTTTTTCCATCTGCTTGCTCATGTAAACCTGCTCCGTGCCGGATGACGCAAATCCCGCGTCCGCCAATAGCTCGAACAGCATTTCGTCAGAGGCTCGCAAATTGAACGTAGACCGGCGACACTCCACTTGGTAAGGGGCGTACACGTAAGCCAGTGCAGTACGCAGTATGTCTTTGGCATCGGCATGCTCTGGCTGCGCTGCACATTGGCGCAGGACAATCGCATTCAGCTTGCCCTCTTCGCTTAGCACGATTTTATACATCGCGTAGCCAACGGCCTGCCCCTCTTGATCTTCTACAATCAAAGCCTGGGCATCCCGCAAGCTTTGCCACTGATTTTGCCACGGCACATCTGAACGATAAAACGGCAATCCCGCTATCTCCTGCACGAGTGCTGCTCTCACCTGATAACGTCCATCTGCCTCTGTACCAAAAGCATGCTCAGGAAGCGCATCCAGCCGTTCCCAAAAGAGTAACCGATCTTCAAGCTTATACCCGAGCTGATCGTAGAGTGCGATTGCCTTTTCATTTTGACTGAGCGCCTCCAAAGTCGCTACATCCACTCCTGCTTCCTGGTAACGGTCGAGCGTCGCCTGAATAAGCAAGCGGCCAACTCCCTTTCGACGGTATTCAGTCGCAACGCCTGTCCCGCCGTTCCACGCCACTTTTTGATTCCCGATCGTTCTCAGGCCGCTTGCCACTAAACCGACTGGCTCTGCCCCATCAAAGGCAACTACGGACAAAGAAAGAACATAGCCCTCTGCCCCCAGGCGTTGGACCAGGCTCTCCTCCGTCATCGTAACGGGTAGAAAATAGCCCTCAAACCCTCTGTTCCACGCCTTCGTTACTTCTGCAAAGGTACATTCGCTCATCGACTTGATGGTAATCATAGTATCACCTTCCAATCTTTTGATAAAAATATTTTAATCGCTAAAAACTAAAAATTCAATCTTTCACAAAAGTTACATCACGTACTTCTCATATGTAGGCGACTTCTGCTCACTAACTGTCCCTTGTACGCCCTACATGATAAGATAGAAAAAATGATTACCCGGGAGGTACTATGCGCAAACAGCTTACCGTCGGTTCGCTCCTGCCTACTCGTCCATCCGTTCAAACAGCGAGTCCTGTTCTCGCATCCAAGCAGCCGGTACCCCAAACCCAAACAGCTTTTACCCGGTCAGCTCCTCCTGTACGCCCTGGTAAAACGGATCTTAATCAGGTACAGGTCAAACAAAAAGGGCAGTCATTCTCTGTTCGGTACGCTCCCTGTCAAACCCTTCTAGCCGCAGCCCTCGCGCAAGGCCAGGATATTGCCTACAAATGTCAGCAAGGCTCCTGCGGAAAATGCAGCGTTCAGGTACTCCAAGGAGACTTTTTGCTTGATGCACCAGGGAGTCAGGAAAAAACAACGCTTGATAAAAAGTTGGCTTCTGGCTATCGTCTTGCGTGCCAGAGCACATTTCGATCTACAAGAAGAATGTAAAAGGTGGCTGCAGCAAATGAAACCAACACGAATCCTCTTATTCGCTGGAGGCAATCTGGGAAGCTGGGCGCTTCGTGATATACAAAAAGATGACTGGTTAGTCGGTGTAGACCGTGGCTCCCTGTTTCTCGTCCGCAACAGTTTGACCCCGCATCTCTCCATCGGCGATTTTGATTCTGTCTCCGCAGAAGAAATGGCGGAAATCGAACGCCACAGTGAAACTGTATCCTCCTGCGATCCCATAATGAAGGATTTAACTGATACAGAAATGGCACTTACATGGGCAATCGAGCAGCAGCCCGAAGAAATCGTTCTCATCGGAGTTCTTGGCACCCGATTTGACCACACGCTAGCAAACGTTCATCTTTTGCAAAAAGGACTACAAGCACAAATCGACTGCCGTATAGTTGATGAGAAGAACGAAATCCGGCTGATTGATCGTGAGTGCACTATCGTTTCTGATCATTTTACCAACGTCTCACTTCTACCACTCACTCCAGAGGTGACGGGCATTACTTTGACCGGTTTTTTATACCCGCTGGATAACGCTACCCTGCGTATTGGCGATACACTCGGCATCAGCAATGTCCTCTCTGCTGAAACGGGCATGATCCAGATCAGATCCGGCAAGCTGCTCGTTATGAAAAGCAGAGACTAAGAAAAGATTGCTAAAAAGGATCTCTACGAACGCAAGAGATCCTTTTTCTATGTGTATGTGTATGTCTATGTCTAAGCTTGTCAGCTTACTCCTCAACCTGAAGCGGCAGCTGCCAGTCAATTTCTGCAATGCCTTTGGAGCGCAAAAACTCGTTCGTCCGCGAAAAGGGACGACTGCCGAAAAAGCCGCGGTTTGCTGAAAATGGACTTGGATGCGGTGACGCGATAATAAAATGCTTTGTCCTATCAATGAACGAGGCCTTTTCCTGAGCATGCTTGCCCCACAGGATAAAAACGAGTGGCGTCTCACGTTCGTTCAATAGTGTAATCACCCGATCGGTAAATGTCTCCCATCCCAGACCCTTATGAGAGTTGGGATTGCCGCTCCGTACCGTCAATACGGTGTTTAGCATCATGACCCCTTGCTCTGCCCAATGCGTCAAGTAGCCATGCTCAGGAATCGTGCAATTCAAATCGCTCTGCAGCTCCTTGTAAATGTTTTGCAGAGACGGCGGCGGCTTGATTCCTGGTTTTACCGAAAAGCTAAGACCGTGTGCTTGCCCTGGCCCGTGGTACGGGTCTTGTCCCAAAATAACAACCTTGGCCTGCTCATAGCCCGTCAAATGCAATGCTGTAAAAATGTGAAACATATCCGGATAGATCGTATGTGTTTGATACTCCTCTTTTAACGCATGGCGCAGCTCTAAATAATATGGTTTTTCAAATTCCTCTGCCAATACAGGCGCCCAATCATTTTCCAATATGGCCATATTTCCTCACCTTGTCCATTTTGTCTTATCTCCTACCTTATCACAAAGCCGCGCATCCCTAAACCAGGATTGTGTCCTGCAAGAAGCAGGACTTTCTGCTGGTGAGTCCTAGCTTTTCGCCAAAGAGTAGTCATAGCTTCCTAGTACCCTTGGTTGATAGCCCCCTTTGTCGATTTTTGACATAATATTTTCTGGGAAGATATAGAATCAGACAACGGGAGAGAGGTTTTTCGTTCAACATGAAATGGGACCTGAAATCATTTATGGGGGGCATTATAGTAGGTTCAGTGCTATTTTCTGGAATCGCTATCGCTGCTCCAGCTTATCCAGATGTAACCGAAGGAATCAAAACACCGTTTACCTACTACTTTGATGGTGTACCGAAGTCGCCATCTACTGAAGTAAAAGGCATTATGTACAAAAATTCTGTCTACGTACCTATTCGTTTTGTCGCAGAAAATTTAAACAAGCCTGTGATTTACGATCAAAAAACAAAATCGATCTATATTGGAAAATTGCCAGTCGCTAAGATGTATTCCAAAATGGAAGCGGTTGAGCTGGTCAAAAAGAAATTGGCAGGCAGCCTCACACAAACACATGTCGTCGAGTACGATCATGATGACGAAAAAGGTCACTATGTCATTCAGGTGTACCAAACGATCGTGAACAATTTCCAAACTGGTGACATTTATACCAGTACGTATGGTTGGTTTGTTGTAAATCCGAATACAGGTGAGATTAAATCTTTACTCTAATCACGCACTTATTCTTCTTTGATTCAGAGCAGCGGCTGCTAGGTGGCCGCTGCTTTTCATTTTCCAAAGTTAGGTAAATCAGATTGACAATGATAATCCATCTCACTACTATGAATAGGATGAGAAAAAGGGTCCTAGACTGCAGCTCATATTATTTCATGATTCTTCATTTTCGTTCTTCACTCTGCTATGAACAGTAAAAGATATCTTCGTCCCTGAGCCTGGCGTACTTGTAATATGCAGTCCTGTTCCAAAGTGTCGTTTTAATCGCTGATCCGTATTCCTTAATCCTACTCCTGACCTGCTATTAGCTTTTCTCTCCCCTATTCGCTGCAGCTGGTCTTCATCCATTCCCACCCCGTCGTCTTCCACTGAAATCTCTGCATGCTTTTCGTAGACTGAGACCCTGATATGAATCTTTCCACCACCTGTACGCTTCATAATGCCGTGTCTGATCGCATTTTCAACTAAAGGCTGGATCGTAAGAAATGGGATTATTAATTCCTTATAGTCGTCATCTATCTCCCAAACTACCTGGAGTCTTTCTTCGAATCGAACCTTTTCAATATAGAGATACGAGCGCACCAAGCTTAGCTCGTCTTCGATCGGAACAAACGCATCCATATTTTGAAACTCGAATTTATTCCTCAAATAATTACTGAATTCATTAAGCAAATTACGCATCTTATCCAAATCGATTTCACTTAAAGCGACGATAGCTTGTAATGCATTGAATAAAAAGTGAGGCTGAATTTGCGCTTGTAGCCATGCGGCTTCTAATCGTAATTGCTTGCGAACAACTTGTTTGATCGTAGTGAGCGCATCAATCCGCGACCTTATTTCGATTGCTTCCACTGGCTTTGTTACATAATCGTTTGCTCCAGCTAAAAAGCCGCTTTGAATATCCTTTGGCTGGCTTCTTGCGGTAAGGAGCAGAATCGGTAGCTCTGTGAGTGTAAACCGTGTACGAATGATTCGTGTCAGCTCATAGCCAGACATCTGCGGCATCATGATATCAGAGATGACGAGATCCCATTCCTTCGTATCCAGTATAGCCAGTGCTTTTTTGCCGCTCGTGACCATCGTTAGATCATATTCGTCTGGTAGCAGTATGGCTTCGAGTACTTGCAGGTTGACAGGATCATCATCCACAATTAAAATCCGTGGGCGATCGCGATTCATTTCTATTAACGTTTTTTGTTCCGCCGCTGATGTGATTGCTACTTCTTTCAAAGCGATCTGAACTGGCATCGGTTGTAAGACTAACCGTTCGAAATGGGTAGAAACATCTAGTTCTTCCTCTGTTTTCATATCTGCTAGTGCTAACGAAAATTGAAATTCTGAGCCTTTCCCCAAAACCGAGGATACTTCTAAACTACCTCCATGAAGCTCAACCAGTTGTTTGCTTATACTTAAACCTAGCCCGAAACCACCTTCTATCATGGTCTCACCAGAACTGGCTTGCTCATAGGGACGGAACAGGCGCTTTAGCATGTCCTCATCCATTCCAACTCCAGTGTCTGTAATCACAATAAAAGCTCTTCCATCTCTTGCAAAAGCTCGAATCGTAATTTTCCCTTCATTTGTGAATTTCACAGCATTATGAACGAGATTGAAAACGATCTGGATTACCCGGTTCTCATCCGCAAGCACTGGAGTAAAATCCTCAGAAATCTCATTTATAATCTCCACAGGCTTCACTTCCGTGTAAAATCGCAGCAAATCAAGCACTCCAGTCACGATCGGCGGAATCAAAGTAACTTTTTTCTGTAAACGCGGATTGCCTTCCCGTAGGCTCATCACATCAATCAAATCATTTAAAATCAATGTTAGCCGACGTCCGACAGATAAAACAGTTTCAAGCTCCTTGATACTTTGATCCTGCAACAAATGCCGTTCCCTTTTTAAAACAGACTGTGACATGTTAAGAATGCCATGGAGCGGATTCTTGAATTCATGGGAAGTATTCGCCAAAAATTGATCCTTATGGTCATTCATCCTTTGCAAGGTAGCAGCAAGCGTCTTTGTGTTCGCATGCATATTAAAATAATCATGAAACCATACAGACGCAAAACTCCCCATCGCAATAATCAGATCAAAAGGATAGTGGACAAAACTCAAACCACTTTCTCGCCAGATGATAGACCAAAGTAAATGGTGGCTCATCGCAATAATAGAAAAAAGCAGTAAAAGATGGCTCTTTAGATCCTTCATTACTTTTTTCAAGATAGAGATGATCGTGATCACTACAGAAATACTCACCAGCAGGAAATAAACCGGAAAGAGCATGATTACCTGATCGGGAGCTAAAAACAACGTAATGCCAGCTGTTCCTAAATTCAATGCAGCATAATAGGTATGTATCTTTCTCCAATAAGGTAGTTCACGATGCTCCGTACATTCCAGCAAAGCATAGGCTCCAATAATGAGAGCGGCATTTGCTAATCGAAAATCCCAAGCATAGCCGATGTAAAATAATTGATGAAACAACTTCTCATCATTACTTAATACATTTGTAAGTGTTACACATAGTGTCAATAAAGAAAAATAGAGCAGCTTCTTTTCCCGATTTCCTAGCAAAAACAAAATAAGCGCATAGACAGAATGCATGAGAAAGATGACAGCTGCCAGAAGCTGCATAGAAACCGAGACCTTCATTTCTTTTGCAATCGCTTCTTCTGAGCCAAATTTGATCGAGCGAACGATGCCACTGCCTCGACTATCCACATAATTGGCCGCCTGAATCACCAGCTCAATTACGCCGTTTTCGTCTGCCGTAAAGGTTGTAGAATAAGGCAGATTCTTTGCCAAATATTCATCCTGCGTTGTCCCTACCCGCCCTGATTTAGCAAGCAATCGACCATTTACATATAATTCAGATGCTGTGCGCACGCTGGGCACACGAATACTATAATTGAGGTCATTTTCCGGATTTACATAGAGTCGCAAGCGATAGGAACCAAATCCGTATGGAGTTGGCTTTTCAAGAGACAACGCTTCATTCCATCCTCCTGGTACCTGAATCAGCTTTGGAGCATTTCCACCAGCTTCCTTTTGCCGCCTGCCACCATCCATCAGCAATTGCGAGGGATAGAACTGCCATTTTCCATCGAGCAGAAGGACGTCACCCTCTCCTGCATTCCAATCACGTAAGTCGAGTTGCCCATTCTTAATGACCGCCTGTTTTTGATCACGAAACAATTCCATCCACAAAATGCGCGAGCTAGATAAAATGACAACGAGTAACCCCAGCAACAATAGAATATGGCTCTTTTTCATTTGGAATTTTGGCGAATCATTGGCCAAAGTTCTCCTCTCAAAAGTAAATGATTATTGGATGATTACTACCAAACCTTCCTAAAAATATACAATAGCTAGAGCCACAAGGAAACAATATAAAACAAGCCACACCTCGGCTTAGACCGAAGCATGGCTGGCATTTTAGATCAATCCGTATTTTTCCATCTTCCTGTAAAGCGTCGAAAGACTGATTTGCAGCTTCTCCGCAATCGCTGCCTTGTCCTGCTCCAAGTATGGATCAGCAAAGCACTGCTCCAACACCGATTTTTCGTACGCATACATCCGCTGCTCTAGCCCTTGGAACTGTGCCTCTTCGCACCCCTCATCTATTCCAGGCTGACAGTCCAGATGAAGATATTCTGGCAAATCCTCACTCGTAATCGTTGCTTCATCAGCCATATTGACCATATATTCCACTGCATTCTCCAATTGGCGAATGTTTCCTGGCCACGCGTACGCACAAAGCCGCTTGGACAGTAGTGCATCCAGCTCCAGCCCGCCCTTTTGCAGCAAAGTGCGATACCGATATAGAAAATGATTCAAATAGAGCGGGATATCCTCCCTGCGCTCACGCAACGGCTTCAACCGAAGGGGAATGACATTCAGGCGGTAATACAAATCCTCGCGAAACGTGCCTTCCCGCACCATGCTCTCCAAATCCCGATGAGTAGCAGCAATCACGCGTACATCAATATCCAGCGTTTTGATGCCTCCTACCCGGTCGACAGTTTTTTCCTGGAGAACACGCAGTAGCTTAGGCTGTAGGGACAGCGGAATATCCCCTACTTCATCCAAAAAAATCGTTCCTTTGTGTGCTAGCTCAAACTTTCCCGGCTTTCCTTCACGCCTGGAGCCCGTAAAAGCCCCGCCCTCATACCCAAACAATTCGCTTTCCAGCAGTGTTTCAGGGATCGCCGCACAGTTAATGGCAACAAACGGATATCGGCTGCGTAGACCTTCACTGTGAATTGCCTTTGCTAACAGCTCCTTGCCTGTTCCGCTTTCACCACGAATGAGGACGGTCGATATGCTGTTGGTGACTTTTTTTGCTTTGGCAATCACATCACGCAGTCCCGTCTCCGCTCCAATTAGCTGAGCAAAATAAACCGGATTCGCAGCTGCTGGAGGCATCTCTTCCTGTATATTACAGCCTTTTTCGAGTTCTGCATCCAGCTCCAGCAGCTTGTGCTCAATGAGTGAGCTCGTATGCTGCAAAAAAGGCATCCATTTTTCCGAGTTATGAAGCATGCTTTCTTTTTGCTCAGGAGAAAAAGCAATAATCCCGATCACTCCGACCGTTTTCTCGCGCTTGTGTACGGGAAAGCCAATCGTCGCCAGTTCCCGGCATTGCTGCAGAAACTTGCAGTTCATGCACTGAGACTCATCTTTTTTCATATCGAAAATCATACCCGGCTGCCCGGTCTGCAAAATCATGCGAAAGAACGAGCCCTCAGGAGCAGGCAAACCAATCAAATCCTGATAGTAGCCGGTTCCACTGACGCGAATCCCCTGCTCATCGAGGATGGTGACGTCCAATCCCAGCACTTTGGAAATATTGTCTGCGTACGATTGAATGAATCCCTCAATCCGGGAAAATTGTGTCATACATATCCTCCTGCGCCACGTTCCTTACTCCCTGTTCGCTGTTGCCATCATCGGGATAACAGCAAGCGCCTGCTCTAAATCCGCGATAATATCTTGTGCATCCTCCAAGCCTGTTGAAAAACGAATCAAGCCATCCGTAATGTTAAACTTCAATCTCTCCTCTGTCGGGATCGAAGCATGTGTCATAGAGGCTGGATGCTGCACCAGCGTTTCGGGGTCTCCTAAACTAAACGATATCATAGCCAGACGCAGGGCGTTAATGAAAGATTTGGCTGCCTCGTAACCGCCGTTCACCTCAAAGGAGACGATGCCTCCCATTCCCCCCATTTGCCGCTTGGCCAGCTCGTGCTGCGGATGGGATGCAAGTCCAGGATAGTACACATGAGAAATCGCGGGGTGACCTTCTAAAAAGCGCGCCACTGCCTCCGCATTTTGACAATGCTGTCTGACACGCAATCCCAGAGTCTTTAGTCCACGCAGGATTAAAAAAGCATCCCAAGCGTTGAGATTCTGCCCTAAATCCCCCATGATGTGCTTGCGCATGAACTGGATGTGCTCGTTCTTTCCTACAATAAATCCCGCGATCACGTCGCCATGTCCATTAATGTATTTGGTGGCGCTGTGTACCACCACGTCAGCTCCAAGCTCCAGTGGACGCTGCAAATATGGCGTCATAAAGGTATTGTCTACGATGACCAGGATGCCATGTTCATGAGCGAGCTTGGACAGGGCTGTTATATCAAGCACAGTCAAGCAAGGGTTGGAAGGTGTCTCGATATAGAGCACCTTGGTATTCGGCAAAAAAGATCGTTCGACCGCTCGCAAGTCCGTACAATCCACAAAATCGGCAGAAATGCCGTAGCGTGGGGCAAGCGAAGTCAAAAACTTGTAGCTGCCTCCGTATACATCACGCGTGCATACGACATGATCGCCGTGCTTCAAAAAGGCAAGCATTGCTCCCGAAATAGCGGCCATACCGCTGCTCACGCCAAGTGCAGCCTCCCCGTTTTCCAAAGCAGCAATCTTTTCTTCCAACGTCGCGATGGTTGGATTCCCGTATCTTCCGTAGTACGTGCCTTCCCTCTCTCCCGCTACGCAAGCAGCTGCTGAATCGGCATCAGGAAAAGCATAGGCAACTGCTGGGACAACTGCTGATACGACAGCCCCCGTTTTTGGACATGGAGTCTGCGCAGTATGAATAATGGCGGTATCTATTCTCCAAGCTTCGTTTCTCATCGTCGTCTCTCCCTTGCTCTCGGCTCTTTGTTTATTGCTCTAGCAAGGAACGTGCCAGCTCAAAAAGCCAGTCGCATCGCGAAAATGTCCCATGCTTTCCTAGAGCTTTTCGCAAGGATGCGAATTTTTTACATGTACACACAGAAAAAAGCCGTCGGATTGCCCTACGACTTTTTTCATTCTTGCGAGAGATTTTTGCAGCTTAGCGAAATGTTACACGAGCATTCCGCCACCGCTTTGTCTGTACTTCAAAATACCTTCTGCAGCGCGGTAAGAAAGCGCACCCATTGTGCCAGTAGGGTTGTATCCACTATTGTGCGGGAAAGCAGATGCCCCTACTACGAATACATTTTCCGCATCCCACATTTGCAAGTAGTTATTAACCGCAGAGGTATCCGGTGACGTGCCCATGATGACGCCGCCTGTATTATGAGTCGATTGGTACGGCGTAATATCATAGGGTCCAAGCTTTCGATTAATTTCAAGCTTTTCGGCTGCTCCCATCTCCTTGACGATCTCGCCACACTTGTCTGCACAATAAGCGGCCAGCTGTCTGTCCTGTTCCTCAAAGTCGAATGTGATCCTCATCAATGGATCTCCAAACGCATCCTTGTAGGTTGGATCGAGATCGAGGAAGTGGTGGCGGTAAGGCATGCAAGCGCCTTGTGCCCCTACGGACAAAATCCGGTTTGCGTACTTGATCGAGGCAGCTTTAAACTCTTTTCCCCAGCTTGGCGTACCCTCTGGCACTTTATTGTTGGCAATCGGGCGTTGGCCAGTTTGGGATAAGCTAATGTTTGCCCCGTGTAAAAAATTCAAGTCCTTGTGATCAAAGTTGTCTCCGTTGAAATCATCCAGGCAAATTCCGAGTGCGCCTGCCCCTGCATAGTTATTAAACTCCTTGTTGTCAAAAAAACCGACTGCGCCGCCTCGGATGACCTGATAGGCGTAGTTTTTGCCGATAACGCCTTTACCTGTAGCTGGATCATACGGCTTGCCCAAGTTGGACATGAGCAAAAGACGTGCGTTGTTGAATACGTAGCTGGTCATTACGACGATATCAGCAGGCTGCTCGATTTCCTCACCCGTTGTGACATCCGTGTATAGCACACCTGTCGCCTTTTTCCCGGTATGTAAGATGCGCCGGACATTTGAATGTGTACGGATTTCAAATTTCCCTGTCTTTTTGGCAACAGGAATAACAGTTACAACAGGATCTGCCTTTGCCCCGTATTCACAGCCAAACCGTTCACAGTAGCCGCAATACTGACACGCCGCCCGCGCTACGCCATCTGGATTGGTATAGGCCTGCGACAGATTGGCAGATGGCATCATGTACGGATGCAGACTCTTCTTTTTGGTTGCATCGGCAAACATTTTCATGCTCGGTGTACTTTTCATCGGCGGAACCGGGTATGGGCTAGAGCGTTTGCCTCCCAATGGGTTTTCCTCGCCAGCAATCCCTGCCATTTTTTCAAATTTATCAAAGTACGGCTCCAATTGATCGTACGTTATGCCCCAATCCTGGATCGTCATGCCGTCTGGAATTTTCTTTTCTCCGTAGCGCTCCACCGTTTTGCTGCGAATCTCGAAATCGTAGGGCAGAAAGCGGAATGTTTGACCGTTCCAGTGCACACCTGATCCGCCGAGGCCCGTTCCAATCAGAAAGGAACCGTATGACCGCATCGGAAGGGCACGGACATTGGTCTTGCTGCGGAATGTAATGGTTTCCTTGGACAAATCCTGCATCATTTCATAACGCAGAGCGTAGCGTAGCTCGTCATGCACCATAAAGTAGTCCTCGGTTTTGCGCTCCTTGCCACGCTCCAATCCGACGACCGTCAATCCCTGCTTGGTTAGTTCGGAGGCGATGATGCCTCCTCCCCAGCCAACACCTACTATTACTACGTCCACTTTGGGCAATTTTTTCGCCATGACTATCGTATCCCCTTATTAATGTTGATGATCTCGCAAACTCAAAGGTGCCATTTTGACGAACTCGTCCTTTTCGATCACCTGGGTATAGGCCATCTGGTTGCCGGGGTAATTTTTCATTTTCCAACCATCCATGTTCTTGTTTCCACCGTATAGTGGGTCTGAGTAAATCCCTTCCAGCGTGCTGGCGCGAAGCATTTTGAAAAACGCACTCGCGGAGACCGTTGTCAGCTTCACCTCATCGGTTTCAAATGCTTTTAATACCGCATCTTGCTGTTCTGCAGGCAACTCGTAGAACCGTTTTTGCTGTGTACTGTTGCTGTAGTTGTTCAATTCCTGAATGCCAATATCAAAGATTTCTCTTCTTTTTAAGCGCCCTTGATACCCTTGTGTTGCCTCTCCGGGAAAAAAGGGTCCTTGCATGTAGTCACGTGCGTTGAAGCCCCAATCACCTGCTAGCTGGTGATCAATGAAATAGGCAGCCCCAAGTGTTTTTGCTCCCGGACCGATTTCGTCCTCAGGAAAAATTCGTTCGCAGGCAGCCTCGACCACCTTGAACTGTTCTGGAGAAAAGTACATCAATGCCTGATTGTAATCGGCAGTTGGAGCTGGTGTCGCCCCTGGCTGTTGTGGTGCTTCCGGCTTACGAATCAGACTACCAGCCACACCCCCGACGACCAGACCGCCCAACACCATTCCGGTGTTTTTCAAGAAGTTTCTCCGTGATACTGGTTGCTCATGTCTTTCGTTAGATTGTGCCAACACTACCACCTCCAGTTTTCATCTATCCTTTGGTTTGCGCTTTTTTTCGACAGACTAACCGCATTTTCTAGAAATTTTCCCAACAAGCTCCAAGCATACGGTTCTGACGTTCGACACAGGATAGTTCTAGGTGGAAAGAAAATCTTGGAGGGATACCATGAAACTCGGAAAATGGATGGGTACTACAGGACTCGGTCTCGCTCTTTTCGTAACAGCCTGCACGAACCAGGCAGCGCCAGCGCCACAGCACCCTGCTCGCACACAGACAATGCACCCTGCTGCACATGGAGATACCGTCATTCCCAGTGTGGATCGCGACAAGAAACTGACAACCAATTCACATGGCACCACTTATAGTGGCATGGGACACGCTTTATACAGCTCGATGGGCAGCTCGCACATGCATACCGGTGGTCCTTCGACCAAGCTCGAAGCTCAGTTGAATGCAGCGGGCGTACACGGTGTACAGACTCTGATCGTAAATGATGTCATTTTCCTCGCGCCATCGACAGCCAAAAGTCAATCCATCAACCAAATGGACCCGATGCAAGCGCATCTCATCAGTAACTTTGCAGGCAGCTCGAATCGAGGCCACGAGCCTTCGGATGGAACTCCCGGAGCCCCCGGGGCAGGTCATGGCACAGCTGGCACACTTGGAACAAGTGACCAGGGCGCTACCTTTACACAAGCAAAGGCACAGGTAGAGCGCATGTATGGCACGGATGCCGAAGTGCGTGTGGTAACCTCTAAAAGAGGAATAGACGCATTGGAAAAGGTAAAGAAGGACATGCATGCAAAGAAGCATGACAAGTCTACTGCTGATGAATTGGACAAGCTATTCCGTGAAGCCAAGCGCTAATCGGTTCATGTCTTCTGTACAAAAAAAGGGACAAGCATCGAAGCTTGTCCCTCACTTATTTAGAAATCCGTTTATTTCTTCCAGCGTCTCTTGTGGATTCGTCACCATGAGTAAATGCTGCGAACCGGAGATGGTTTTTACTTTTGCCTGTGGAACTGCTGTTCGATACCTAGCCGCTGCCTCTTGGTAAAACCTCCGCTGCTCCTCATCTGGCAAAAGCATTTCGTCAGCAAGCAGCAATAACACAGGGCAAGTCAATTGGCTGAAAAGCTGGTGTGTGCTATGTGTCGTATATTCCTGAAAATAGGCCGCAAACGCCGCTTTTGGCAGTCGATACCGATAGCCTTCTTCCTCTGCGTGCACTAACTCTTCTTTCATCCAGCCAGCCGGCATCGAGTATCCACTGTATCGGTCAGCGAATTGGCGCTCCGCATTCTCGACAGAAGCAAACCGGGTTGCATCCAATCTGGAAACCACACTGTCCAATTCAAACCCTGGTACCTCTCCCAAGGAATAATAGCCCCCGTCTAGCAAAATCAGTCTGGAAACGCGTTGCGGTTCACGAACAGCCAGCATCTGTGCCGGAACCGCTGCAAACGAAGCTGCGACTACCGTAGCCTGTTCCAGCTTTTCTGCATCCAGTAAGCAAACGAGATCGTTTACGATTTGCTCGAACGTAAACGGCTCCACCGCAACAGAACCACCATGCCCGCGCAGATCCACAGCAATTACCCGGTATTTCGTTGAGAGCTCAGGAATGATCCCGGCAAAAAGCTGTTTCGTATTGCGAATCGCGTGTAGCAGTAAAAGGGCCGGAGCATCAGGCGCCCCGACCACTCCGTATTCGAGAATACCCGATCCTATTTGTAACCGTTTGATACGTTCAAACATGTTTTGATTCATCCTTCTCTCTCCTTTTAGATGCGTCCGGGGATCAATACTCCGAGATGATCAGGGTGAATGCGCGCAAAATAGAAGAGAGCCGCAAACAAGGCAAATCCTATAAGCAACGTCATGACTTCTGAGGCTCGCCAGCGTTTGCTCCGATAGAAGCGATGCTGGGGATTCCGCATGCGAAAGCCTTTGGCATCTAGCGCATTGGCGATCAAAGGCACTCTTTTGAGCGAGCTGAAGATGAGCGGCACCATGAGAACGCTATACTTCTTGATGCGTTCTGGAACACTCCCCTCATTCGTTGTCATTCCCCTCACCATTTGCGCTTCCCGAATGGTTGCCAGATCATTTTTGACGAGAGGAATAAAACGAAAAATGAGTGAGAGTAAAAAGCTCACTGAAAAAGGAACGCCAATTCCGCGAAGCCCCATCGCAATATCTCGCGGAGAAGTCGTGAATAGGTAGTACATCGAGAGCAGCGCCACATTCGCCAGACGAAGCCCCATCCCCATCGCCCAAAGCACGCCGACATCCGTAATTTGCAGCGGATAGTGTATGACAGGGATTTCGCTGCTCCAATAAGGGGTTCCTATATTTGTAAACGGCAGCCAGGTAATTGTCGCAAAAAGAGCGCCAATCCCTCCGACAAGAGTGTATGCCTTGACCAGAGATCGCTTCCAGCCTAGCTTGGCGATCAGCGCCAGGTTGAACATCCAAACCACGACGAGTGCCCGAGGGTCCTGGAACAGAAACGGAAGCAAGCCCAGTAATAGAAATACAAGCAAAGCAAAGCTGGGATGGGCATTTTTCATGTTAGTCTTCCGCCCCTGTCAGCATTCTTTTCATCGCGGCATATGTCAGTGGGATCGGATCAACCAAGCCGGACGCCTTCCCAAACCGATAGATGGCAGGCGGCTCCACTTGTGCAGAAGCTAGTATTTGCGGCTCTGCAAATACCTGTGCCGGGCTGCCATCGCAGACGACCTTTCCCTGGTGCATGACAATGACGCGCTGTGCGTACTCTGCAACGAGACGCATATCATGGGTAATGACGATAATCGTATGACCCGATTCATGCAATCGTCGAACGAGCTCCATCATCTCCTGCATCCCCCGGTAATCAAGCCCAGTAGTCGGCTCATCCAATACGATGACGTCAGGGCGCATAGCGAGAATCGACGCTACCGCGATTTTTTGACGAGTGCCCTTGCTGGTGAAATACGGCTCCGCATCTCCCATATGAGACAGACCGACAGCCGCAAGCGCCTCATTTACTACCTGCTCGATTTCTGCAGCGAGCAGTCCCATGTTTTTTGGCCCGAACGATACCTCAGCCTTTACCGTCTGGTGGAATATTTGATGGTCCGGATTTTGATAGCAATAGGCGACCGTTTTAGATAATTGGGCGACTGATCTATCCTTTGTGTCTTCCCCATTAACCGTTACCATGCCTTTTGTCGGCTTGTACAAGCCGTTGCAATGCTTGGCCAAGGTCGTTTTCCCGGAACCGTTCCCGCCAATGATTGCGATAAATTCGCCTCGCCCGATCGTCAGTGAGACTCCTTTTAGGACCGGCGTTTCCTTTTCATATCCGTACCACACATCTTCAAAAGCAATGACGGCACTCACCAGCTTCCCTCCCTAACCAATTGCGCTTCCCGATAGAGTCGTGACAGCTCCTCTACATCCAGCGGCAAAACGCCGGGCAACTCTGGCAGAACGCCCGCCTCACGCAACATGAAATAGAGACGAATGACCTCTGGCACAAAAATACCGTGGATATCCAGTATGTCGACCTGTGAAAAGAACTCTTTTACAGGCAAATCCAGCACGATCCTACCCTCCGCCACCAAAATCATTCTGTCGCAAAAGGAAGCCAACTCCTCTGTGGCATGCGAAGACACTACTATAGCCATCTCGTTTTCCTGCTTCAAGCGCTGGACGAGGGAAAATACTTCTCGCGCCCCCAATGGGTCAAGCTCTGAGGTTGGCTCGTCCAGTAGCAAGACCTGTGGCGCGTGAGACAATGCGGACGCGATGGCAACACGCTGCTTTTCCCCGCCAGACAGCTCAAATGGAGAGCGTTCGGCAAAGCCCTGCAAGCCTACCAGCTCCAGGACCTCGCCAATGCGATGCTCGATTTGTGCATCGGTAAATCCTACATTCTCCAGAGAAAAAGCCAGCTCTTCTTCTACAGTAAGACCGATAAATTGCGTTTCCGGGTCCTGAAAGACGATGCCGAGCTCCGCATGCGTCTTTCTTTCCCCGACAAAATGCCCCGCGTAGTTGGCCGGGATCAAGCCTGATAAAGTCAACAACAATGTCGTTTTCCCCGCGGCAGCAGGCCCAACAACGCCCACTACTTCTCCTGGATACAGGTCGAGATTCACATTTGCCAAAGAAGGAGCTGCTGTGTCTTCATATTGCCAATGTACCTCCCTGGCTTGCAGCAGCGGTTCTTTTTTCACTAGAGCACCCTGCTTTCATTTCCCAGATAGCTATATTCCTGAAGTGGCCGTCCACGGTATAGACCCGAACGCTTTACAAAAGGATAGAGCAGCTTCAACAGGATCGGACCGAGAATGGCAGTAGATATCGCCTGGTTTAAAAATACCGTCGGAATGAACATCGCAGCGATAGCCATCGGTGTCAGTCCAAGCGCAACGTTAATGAGAATCGCGCACGCAACAACCGCGGAGCTGATGATCACTACGAACAAATAGTATTGAATCAGACTGCGTTTCGTTTTCAAAGCAGGATGACTGACTGCCAGAAAGCCGATAAATCCACCTAAAAAGTTAGAGACAAATCCGACTACAACCGCATGTGGCGGGGCACTTCCCGTCAACAGATCGCTCACCATATTGCCAAAGGCAAGTCCAATGCATCCTGGCAGACCAAAGAGCATGCCAAACACCGGCTGCAGGGCGTTGGCCGGCCGGATCGGAACGGATGGAATGAGCTTGATATTCGCAAGCATGATGATCGCAACCGCATATAAAGCTGCTGTGACGACGATTAGCACATAATCAACCGTCGTCCATTTGCGACGGAAGAGTGAAGTAAGCATGAGAAAAGTCCTCCTTTAATGGAAACTAGTAAGGTTTGGAATATTCCTGTAGCCAGTTTACCCTCTCTTCTGGTGGGCGTCTACTCTTGCGGGGCCTTTAGAGGAGAGAAAAAGGGAGAAAATGCTGCGGCTCGTAGAGTCACCTAATTGGGGTCATTCCTGGACGGCTCCATTCCAAAAGCGAAACCCGCGTCCAAAGCAGTATGTTCAGGGAGGCTGGTTCAAGGTGGACGCTAAAGGCAGGTCTCGCTTTTTCCATTGCGCCTTGGCAGGTGTCTCTAAGGCCTTCGCATTTTCTCCCTTTTTCTCTCACCAGCTGCTCCCGTTTTCGCTCCTTTGTCAGGTGTGGGTAGCTCAGGATGTATTACTACATAAAAAAAGAGACAAAACATTACCAAATCTAATGGTAATGATCTTGTCTCTTTGAAAGCTACTTCTTTACTCATCAAACTTCATCAGGTCTAATCTCGCACCTTTGATTTTCACCAAATAGAGTAAATAGATGAGTCCGACGAAGCTCCACAGGATTCCTAGAATCATCGATTTGATATCCAGGCTGATCCACATAAAGCTGATGAAGGCTACACCGATGAGCGGTGATAATACATAGCTCCACCACTCTGTCACCTGCAGTCGTTTTTGTTTGCGCACATAGTAGGCGATGACGCTGAGGTTTACGAAGCTAAAGGCGATCAGGGCTCCGAAGTTGATGAAGGAGGTCGCTGTCAATAAATCCAGGAACAGAGCAGCAAACATCAATGCACCGACGAGAAGAACGTTGAGCAGTGGTGTCTTCAGCTTTGGATGTACATATCCGAACCATTTTCTTGGTAAAAAGCCGTCGCGCCCCATGGCGAAAAGCAGACGTGTAACGCTCGTTACTGATACCAGCCCGGAAGCAAGGGTGGACGATAATGCAGCAGCCAGAAACACTAATTGAAATATGGAGCCACCGATGTGAAGGGCAATTTCTGCAGAGGCAGCTTCTGGGTCAGATAGGACGGATACATCCGGAAATAACGCCTGCATGAAATACGAAGCCGTAATAAACAGCGCTCCCCCTGCCATCGCTACCAACAAAATTCCCCGGGGAATCGTCTTTTTGGCATCGACTGTCTCCTCTGTCAAAGTAGTAACGGCATCAAAGCCGAGGAACGAGAAGCACAGAATCGATGCACCGGAAAACAAGGCAACAACAGACAGCTCCGGTGAAAAGAACGGGCGGATGGCAAAGACTTGTCCGATTCCGTCTCCAGTGGCTAGCCCACGAATTGCCAATCCTGCAAAGAGTACGACAACTGCTATTTGAAAAAGCACGAGAAACGAGTTGATCGACGCTGTAACGGTTACGCGAAAAACGTTAAGAGCAGTAATTAGGACGATAAATCCGACGATCCACCATGTTGTCGGTACCTCTGGAAAAACAGACGACAGGTAAACACCAGTCAATAACGCATTAATCATGGGCAAAAACAAATAATCGAGCAGCGAAGCCCACCCTACCATAAAGCCAGCGTAAGGATGAATCGTCTGTTGTGTGTAAGTGTATGCGGTCCCAGCAGAAGGAAATATGCGGACCATTTTCCCGTAGCTGGACGCTGTAAACAATATCGCCAGAAGCGTCACTGCGTAGGCAGCCGGAACAAATCCGCCTGTTTCTTCGGATACAATACCAAACGTATCAAAAACGGCCATTGGCGCCATATAGCCCAAGCCGATCACAACAATATGCCACAGCTTCAAGCTGCGTGTAAGTTCTGCTCTCCCGTTCACTACCTGTCCTCCTTCTATTTATGACATGAATAATTATACACGCACCTGAAAAAAGTTACATCACGAAAAAACGCTGCTAAGCACAGTCGCCTGTGCATGGGCAGCGTTCGTTGCTTTTCTCTTCACTTATGCTTTTGGCAGCTCAAACGAGCTTTTCAGTGAAACGATCCGGTTAAAGACAAGCTTATCTTTTGTGTTATCCTTTGGATCGACGTTGAAGTAGCCGTGACGGAAAAATTGGTACTTGTCTTGCGGCTGAGTATCTTTCATGTTGTGTTCCACAAAGCCTTGCAGCACTTCCAAGGAATTCGGGTTGATATTGTCCAGGAACGTACCTTCTGTTTCCTCACCATCCATAATCAATGGCTCGTACAGACGGAATTCGGCCGGAACGGCATCGGACGCATTTACCCAGTGAATCGTACCTTTTACTTTACGACCAGTAAATCCGCTTCCGCTCTTTGTTTCAGGGTCGTACGTGCAGTGAATCTCGATCACGTTGCCGTCAGCGTCCTTCACTACATCATTGCATTTGATGAAATATGCATTTTTCAAGCGCACTTCATTTCCCGGAAAGAGGCGGAAATATTTGTTCGGCGGATTCTCCATGAAGTCATCCTGCTCGATGTAAATTTCACGGGAAAACGGAATTTCGCGGTTACCCATCTCCGGGTTTTCCGGGTTAATTTCCGCATCCAGCATTTCCACTTGTCCTTCTGGATAGTTGGTAATCACGACCTTCAACGGGTTTAAGACTGCCATTGTACGCGGCGCCTTCAGCTTCAAGTCTTCACGAATAAAATGCTCCAGCATCTTTTCATCGACGATGCTGTTGCTGCGTGCTACCCCTACCTCACGGGCAAACGTACGAATCGCTTCTGGCGTAAAGCCACGGCGACGGAAGCCGGCAATGGTCGGCATGCGCGGATCATCCCAGCCATCTACTACATTCTCGTCTACTAGCAGCTTGAGCTTGCGTTTGCTCATTACCGTATTGGTCAGGTTCAGACGAGCGAATTCGTACTGACGTGGAACATGCTCCATCTCACACTCGCTCACTACCCAGTCATACAATGGACGGTGATCCTCAAACTCCAGTGAGCAAAGCGAGTGAGTGACTCCCTCGATCGCATCCTCCAGCGGATGAGCAAAATCGTACATCGGATAGATACACCATTTGTCACCCGTGTTATGATGATGCGCATGTGAAATTCGGTACAATACCGGATCACGCATGTTGAAGTTCGGAGAGGTCATGTCGATTTTCGCACGCAACACTTTTTCTCCGTCCTTGAATTCCCCTTGGCGCATCCGAGCAAACAAATCCAGGTTTTCCTCGACCGAGCGGTTTCGGAATGGACTGTCAACGCCAGGCTCTGTCAACGTTCCTCGCAATTTGCGCATCTCTTCTGCTGAAAGATCGTCTACATACGCTTTTCCCTTTTTAATCAGGAGCACGGCTCGGTTGTACATCTCTTCGAAGTAGTCCGATGCAAAAAACAGTCCGTCCCATTCAAACCCAAGCCATTGCACGTCGCGCTTGATCGCTTCTACGTACTCTGTGTCTTCTTTTACCGGGTTGGTATCGTCAAAACGCAGATTGGCTTTACCAGAAAACTCATGTGCGAGCTCAAAATTGAGAATGATCGCTTTGGCATGTCCAATATGGAGATACCCGTTCGGCTCTGGGGGAAAGCGGGTAATGATTTCCTTTACTTTTCCCTCTTGCAAGTCATCGACCACAATATTGCGGATAAAATTGGATGACGCTACCTTGTTTTCCAATGAAATCAACCTTTCATTTCACCTTTACATTCCATAATACTGATTCTACTCTCAGAGTTCAACAAAATCGGGCCGTTGTCCGGCCCGTAAGTTCCTGCAACCCTTTTATTTTCGCCAATGCGGATCGCAATAAAGATGGACAATAGAATCGAGAGAGCGTCCCTTCTCGGTAATTTCCCGAATGGCTGACTGATGCTCAGGGAGAATCAAATGCTTTAACGGCTGTTCAACCTGGTTAAATCGCTGGAAGGCTGCTGCTGCAATTTCATCCCACTGCGGATAATAACGGAGCAAATCATCCGGCATGACTCGCGAACGACTCGTGCCCTCTTCTGGCAAGCAGTCAAATGGTTCATCGAGATTCAGCGTTCCGTAATCATCCGTCAGCTCTTCCCCTGGATAAATATCGCGTGCTGCCAGCTCCAGATCGTACATGGTCGCTACACATGTGGCATAAAAGCTGTGGTTCACGTACCGAGCTTTATCCCAGCACAGAATGTATTTCCCGTACTGGTTTCTGAACGAATATTTTTGCACATCCTGCTTTCGTAATGGGTCCAGTTTTTCCACAAAGGAAAGGTCTAATACCTGATCCAAATCATCCATGGCCCATACGATCGTTCCTTTGGGAATGAACTTCGTCGCGAACACACCGTACCCGATCTCGTCGTTGATATAACGCAGTTCTGTATCGGGATGCATCATGGTATTGTTTCACTCCTTGGCACTGTCGCCTTTTTATTATCATAAGCAGTTCGGCCAAAAGTGGTGTGCGTTTGTAACCGTTATCCGTCTTCCTTTTTAGACTAGTGTCATCTATTTAGGCTATTGTAAAATATATCTATATTTACCAGTTCAGCAAAAGAAGGTTCGATTGCCATGATGTCTCCTACCACTCATTTTCAAAGTCCGTATTTCACCTTGGAACAGGTGACAGATGGGGTCTACGCTGTCATCGCTAAGAATGGAGCTGGGGCGATGAGCAACGCCGGGATCATTGATATCGGTGAACCCTGAATCAGTGAAACCAAGGCTTGAGCAGGAAACGGACGAACAGAAGCAGCAAGAGCTGTCCGATCAACTAGGCGATCTCCTCACCATGGACGCTTCTCTATCTTCTGTCGTTCCTACTCCTCCTACGATTACGTTTGACGGCTCTTCCAGAGCGGCAATGTAGCGGAATGGATTGAGATTTTGGAGCACTTGTGTGAGCAGTCCTTTCATACCGTAGTGCCCGGACATGGCCCTGTAGGAGAAAAGAAGGATATTTCTATCCTCTGGCATTACTTACTAGACTTATCAGAACGTGTAAAAACATTTACATCGCCGGAACAAATTCCAGGGTCTTCGATTCCTGAGCTTCAGCTATCCACCACATCATGACCTAGGTAATTAACTAAACATTCCATTTTTTCCACATTAAAAAATTTTTTCTTATTTACCCCAAGGGATAAATGGTCTATATTAATTGCTAATAGGAGTTGTAGGAACTTTTTCCCACAACAAACGAATCAAAATTTTGATAATCAACCATTGATATCGAATCGGCAAACCCGGGGAAATCCGGCGACGCAAAGCTACAGGGGCTACCCTCGCAATAGCGAGCATGCTTGCCAGCTACCGAAATATTGATGTAGGACAAGACCAATGATCCTATATCATTGGTCTTTTTTTGCGCTCAAATTGTCTAAAATTGTCCATATTTGTCTTTTTATTACATTACAACCAAAGGAGGTGAGGCTAGACAAGCGCAGACGATTTTTTGGGAATTACCATTTTACGAATCAGAAGGGGGTTTCATCGGAATGTCTCTCTGGAAAAAACTATCAGCCATAGCCTTGACTGGTGTAATTGGACTCTCGACACTCTCGCCAGTACAAGCAGCTAACCGCCCAACATCCATGTCACCAAATGCAATGGTAACTACACCACACTATCTTGCTACTGCTGCCGCACTCAAAACATTAGAAGATGGCGGAAACGCAGTAGATGCAGCGATCACTGCCGCTTCGACATTGGCTGTTGTCTATCCTCATTACACCACTATCGGTGGAGATAACTTCTGGCTCATTTACAACGCCAAGACAAAAGAACTGAAAGCATTGAACGGTAGCGGTCGCGCAGGTGAAAAGGCGACAATCGATTATTACACGGGCAAAGGCTATGAAAAAATTCCTTCCCGTGGCTACGAATCAGCAAACACCGTGCCTGGCGTGGTTTCGGGCTGGTGGGAAGCTTACAACTATGCTCATAAAAACATGGGCAACAACAAGCTCTCTTGGAGCAGACTGCTTGAGCCAGCCATTGGCTACGCAGAAAACGGATACCCTGTTTCTCCAAACCAGGTGTACTGGACCAAGCAAGCTACTGATCCAACGGATAATGATCTGAAAAATCTTCAACGCTTTGATGAATTCCGCAAAATCTTCCTGAAGCCAAACGGTGATTCGTACCAGCCAGGCGAACTTCTCAAGCAAAAGGATCTAGCCAAAACCTTGCAAATCATCGCGAAAAAAGGGGCTGACGGATTCTATAAAGGAGAGGTCGCTCAAAAGATCGTGGCAGATATGCAGAAAAATGGTGGTCTGCTCACACTAAAAGACTTTGAAAAGCACACCTCCACTTGGGCAGATCCGATTACTGTCGACTACCGTGGTTACAAAGCGTACAATGTGCCACCTAACTCCCAAGGTATGGCATCGCTCTCTATCTTGAACGTTTTGAACAATTTTGACCTAAAGAGCATGGGTGAAGGAACACCTGACTACTACCACACCATTGTTGAAGCGACCAAGCAAGCCTTTGCTGACCGTGACAAATGGTTGACTGACCCTGCATTTGTAGATATTCCTGTAAACGATCTGTTGTCCAAGCAGCACGGAAAAGACATGGCTGCACGTATCGATATGAAGCAAGCTGCCAAATCTGTAGAGCCACTCGATCCAAAAGGTGATACAACATGGTTTGGTATCGTAGACAAGGATGGCAATGCAGTATCTATCATTCAAAGCCATTATTTTGACTGGGGCTCCGGTATTGTAGCAAAAGATACAGGCGTTCTTCTACAAAACCGCGGAAGCTATTTCTCTTTGGACAAGAATCACATCAACCATCTGGAGCCAGGCAAGCGTACGTTCCACACGATCAACCCTGCCATGCTGTTTAAAGGGGACAAGCCTTATCTTCTCTATGGAACACAAGGTGGCGAGGGTCAGCCGCAAACACAAGCAGCCCTTGTAACTCGGATCATTGACTTCGGCTTTAGTGTTCAAGATGCAATCGAGGCACCTAGATGGCTTCATGGTCGCAACTGGGGATCGTCCTCCAACAATTTGAAAGTAGAAAGCCGTATTCCTCAAGAAGTTCTCGACGAGCTGGTGAAGCGCGGTCATCCAGTCGAAAAATTGGAGGCAGCGTACACCGATGCGATGGGACAATCCGGCGCTATTCTCATCGACCCACAAACAAACGTGAAGTTTGGCGGTGCCGACCCACGCGGTGAAGGCGCAGCGATGGGCTATTAATTGCTAGTCAGACTGCTGAGCTGTCCTCAGCAGTCTACCTTTGTATCTTTCATACTCTTAGCAACACATACCAACTGGGGATAGAAGAGAGGAAAAACCGATGTTTTTGTTCAGCAAACTCAAAAGAAAAATGAGCTTTTGGTTTCTCCTGGTATCCATCATTCCACTCGTCGGCACGACATTTTTTATCAGCAGCAGCTTTTCAACGATCCTAATTGAAAAACAAGAGAATTCCTTTGTTGATCTGACCTCCAGTACAGCGATCGCCATGAATCAATATCTGGACCGACGTATGACGGAGATGCAAATTCTTGCACGCACCTCAGATATTGGCTCCGATGATGAGGAAGCGAAAAACACATTCATTCGCAAATTCACCCAGGAAATGAAGCTGTACGACGGAAATACTTTTATATCCAAAGATGGAAAGGTAACAGCTGACACCTTTCCTAACAGCATCGGAATCGATCTTAGTGAGCGCCAGTTTTTCAAGGACGGCATGCAGGACAAGTCCAGCTTCTCTGATGTCTTGATCGCCAAAACAACTGGAAACCGCTCGATCATCGTCGCTTCACCCGTTACGGGGCCAAATAAAGAAAAGCTCGGTGTATTGACCGGCCTCGTCAACGTCGATGAGTTTACCTCTACCTTTTTGCAAAGCCTGAGTGTGGGCGATGGTGGATACCCCATTCTTGTCGACAACAAAAATCAAATCCAGTACCACCCCAATCAGGAGTTGATCGGAAAGCCGCTTGCAGAATCCACTCTTCCCCAAGGCTTAACCGATATTTTGACAGCAGAAAAAACAGAGAAGGCCTCCTATCATTACACGGATGCCGGGATGGAATACGTAGTAACCTACTCCCCAATTCCAACTACAAACTTTGGCTTGTATTTGCACATCCCGATCGCGTCCATCACAGAAGCGGTTTCAGGTGTCAACACGCTGGCAATGGTCATCGTACTCGCAGTCGTTGTCGCCGTGAGTGCTATCGCTTACATCATCGCCCAGCAAATCACCCGTCCGATTGTAGAAGTAGCCCAGGTTGCTAACCGTATATCAGAAGGCGAATTGACTGTTCAGCCCCTGCAAATCCGAACCAAGGATGAGGTCGGCGCGCTCTCTCAATCCGTTAATACAATGGTCGAAAACCTCCGAACGATTATTCAACAAGTAAATGCTACGGCTTCGGATCTCGCTTCCTCTGCTGAACAGCTGTCTGTAAATGCAGAGCATACGAGCAAGGCTACGGAGCAAATCGCCACAACCATTCAGGAAGTGGCTTATGGTGCCGAAAAACAAGTGAAGAGCGTAGAAAATAGCGTAGCAGCCATGCAAGAAGTGTCCGGTGGTGCCAAGCAGGTATCAACGAATGCCCAGTATGCTACTGAATCTGCCGTTGAGGCGTCGCAGATTGCCATCGAAGGCAACCAGGCACTCCAGGTCGTCGTCAGTCAAATGCACTCCATCGATGATACGGTTACCAATATTGCGGAAATCGTCAAGCGCTTAGGCAACAGCTCGCAAGAAATTGGTCAAATTGTCCAAGTCATTACAGCGATCGCCGAACAAACGAATCTGTTGGCTCTCAACGCTGCGATCGAGGCGGCAAGAGCTGGAGAACAAGGGCGCGGGTTTGCCGTTGTCGCAGATGAAGTGCGTAAATTGGCTGAGCAATCAGCACAATCTGCCCAGCAAATCGAAAAGCTCATCAGTGCCATTCAGCTCGAATCGAATCAGGCCGTCCTTTCCATGGAAAAGGGCACAAAAGAAGTGGCTTTGGGCTTGGAGGTTGTAAACAACGCTGGCAAATCATTCGAGCAAATTCAGGATGCCGTTTCACAGGTAGCCAGCCAGATTCAAGAGGTAAAAACGTACTCCGTCCAAATGTCGGCTGGTACGGAGCAGGTCGTAGAACTAGTCAGCATTATCGAGGAAGTAGCGGAAAACTCGGCTGACGGCACACAAAACGTGTCAGCCGCCACTGAAGAGCAGCTCGCCGCAATGGAAGAGGTCACTTCCTCGGCAGGCAACTTGGCGAGAATCGCCGAAGAACTGCAGTCTCATGTAAGCAGGTTTAAGCTGTAAACAAAGCATTGGAAATTTGGGAAAGCCGCCGGGTTGCTCTTCCCGACGGCTTTCTTCGTGGCTTCCTACGTCTACATCAATCCCAGCATCCGATCAGGATGGTTGGTGCAAATCTGCATGTCTGCATGCCATGACATCACGGTACGTATCTCGCGTGAGTCATCCAGCGTCCAGGCAATAACCTTGTATCCTTTTTCCATAGCAGCAAGAGCCAGCTCACGAGTCAAATACGGATAGCCCATGGAGAGAATCGTAGCTCCTGCCTCTTCCATCTGTTCCAGCATCAGTACAGGACGGCCAAGTACAATCAATCCGGTCACGACCTCTTGATCCAGCTGTCTCACCTGACGAATCAAATCGTGGTCAAACGAGGTAATATACACCTCTTGCTTCATGTCGTACTTTGCTAAAAGCTCCAGCACCTTTTCTGCAATCCCGGGATACATATCGCTCGTAGCCTTCAATTCAATATTTAAGGTGAGGCGACCTTTTACCGCAAGCAGCGCTTCCTCCAGAGTGGGAATCCGCTCGCTTGAAAACTCCTCCCCAAACCAGCTCCCTGCATCCAGCCCACGCAGCTCCTCCAATGTATGGTCCATAACCAGCCCGCTGCCTGTCGTTGTGCGCTCCAGCGTGAAATCATGAATCAGCACAGGAACACCGTCACGTGAAAGCTGTACATCAATTTCCATTGCTGTAATACCGGGCTCAGATAGTGCAAGTCGAATTGCTGCGAGTGTGTTCTCTGGGGCCTTGCCTGACCAACCGCGGTGTGCCATGCAAATGTTCATGTCTAATGCTCCTCTCTTGCTCACGATTACCTTATTTTTTCAGCAGCTTGCTGCCTTTGTCCGTCGCTGTTTGCAACGCTTCATCTACGCTAGCTTGACCGAGCATCGCACGTTGCAGTTCTTTTTGGATGACATCCTGAAGTTCCTTGTAGCCAGGTGCCATTGGACGAGGGTAGCCGTATTGCAGCTGGTCAACTGCTACCTTGAAGTTTGGTTCTTTTTCATAGAATGCTTTCATTTCAGCCGAGTCTACTGCTGCTGTCGTCACAGGCATATAACCGGAAGCAATGGACCAAGGAACCGTTTGCTCTGTATCGGTCATCCATTTCATGAATTCCCACGCTGCCTTTTTCTCGGCATCAGAGGACTTGGAAAGCATCACGAGATTCGCTCCTCCTGTTGGTGTACCAAAGTTTTTGTTTGCTGGCAGGAAGGCCGCGCCCATGTCAAATTTGGCATTTTTCTTCAATTCCGTCAAGGAACCGGTTGAGGTGAAAATCATGCCTACTTTTTGGTTCAGGAAATCTTGCTCTGCTACATCCCATGCATTGTAGTTTTCGCCTGGAGGGTTTTTCATAATGCCTTCCTTCACCATTTTAGACCACAATTCCAGCGGCGCCTTGCCCGCTTCGTTGTTGATCGTCAGCTCTTTGCCATCCTCGCTCAGGATGTTGCCGCCGCCCTGAAATACAAGAGCTTCGTAGAACCAAATATCAACAGGCGTGGAGAATCCGTACCGGGTAATTTTATCCCCTTCCTTCTTGCTCAGCTTTTGCGAGAAGCTGACCAGCTCATCCCACGATTTCGGTCCGTTCGGATCAAGGCCAGCTTCCTTCAGCATGTCGCGGTTGATGTACAGAAGCGGTGTGGATCGGTTAAAAGGCACTGCGTACAACTTGTCTTTCCAGTAGGAGTTTTTCATCAGACCAGGAATGTATTTCTTTTCATCGCCTTGCGAATAAGGAGTCAGGTCTTCCAATACCTTCGCATCAGCGAATGCAGCGATAGAGGCGATCTCCACCATTGTTACATCCGGATTGTTTCCTGCTGCGACAGATGCCAAGACTTTAGAGTGGTTTTCCTGATAAGCCCCCTGATAAGCTGGCTTTACGATAATATCCTTATGAGTGTCATTGAACTTTTTGACCATGTCCTCAATTGTTTTGCCGCGAACGCCACCGAGTGCATACCAGAAGTCAATCTCAACGGGTCCGCTGCTGGCAGTTGCTGCCGCTGGCTGAGAAGTGCTGCCTGTACCAGTCGATTGTTCTTTTCCTGTTGATCCGCAGCCTGCAAGCACTCCTGACAAGCTGAGAGCCAATGCACATAGAATGGTTCCGGTCTTTTTCATAGATTTCATGATTTGGTTTCCTCCCAAAAGGTATGGTTTATTTGGATTGGTAGACAAACGCTTTGATAATATGGCGCTGGGCCACAAAGAAAATCACAAGAATCGGCAGAATGAGGATCATATTCCCAGCCATCATGACGTTCCACAAGGTTCCCCCGTCTGACATATGCAAGCTGGAGATCCCGATGGGCAGCGTGCGGACTTCGTCGCTGTTGGTCATGATCAGTGGCCAGAAGTAATCATTCCAGTGATAAATGAAGCTGAACAATCCGAATGTAACGAGCACCGGCTTTGCCATCGGCACCATGATGGTCCACATGATTTTCCACTCTGAGGCATTGTCCAGACGCGCCGCTTCGATGACTTCGTCAGGTACCTGCATGAACGCCTGACGGAGCAGGAAAATCCCGAAAGCGCTAGCTGCATAAGGCAGGATAAGCGACCATAGCGTATTCACCAGCCCCCAGCCGCTCAATTGAACATAGATCGGCAAAAAGATCACCTGTCCAGGAATCATGAGCACAATCAGAACCAGTCCGAATAACAGGTTTCGCCCGGGAAACTTGTAGCGGGCAAAGGCGTAGGCAGCAGGCACTGCGGTCAAAAATTGCAACACCAAGATTCCAACGGCAACTAGTATGCTGTTCCACGTATAGGTAAGAAACGGACCTGACTGCCACGCATGGGCAAAATTGCCCCACTCCCACGTCTCAGGCAAGAGAGTCGGCGGAAACTGCCTGACCTCTGGCATTGTTTTGAAGGCAGTCGTCGCCATCCACAAAAACGGAAATACAAACAGGATGGCCACTACCAAAAGCCCGATCCATTCCACTGTTTTGAGTGAAGCTGTACTCACTCGTTTCATGCTGCTCCTCCTTTCTTTTTTCCTGTCATCAACGGTAGTGAACACGTTTGGACATCACCAGGAAATGCACTGCCGTCAAAATGCCTACCAGAATCAAAAGAATGACAGAGGCAGCAGAAGCGAGCCCGCCGTTATAGAAATCCATCCCTTGCTGGTAAATGTAGTAGACAAGCATATTCGTACTGTTGATCGGTCCGCCCTGTGTCATGATGGCAATGGTGTCAAATGCCTGAAACGATGAGATCGTATTGATAATGAGCAAAAAGAATATGGTCGGAGACAGCATCGGCACAGTGATACGGGTGAGTGTCCGCCACCACGGCGAGCGATCGAGTGCTGCTGCTTCGTAAATGTCACCGGGAATGCTTTGCAGCCCTGCTATGAAAATCAGTGTGTTGTAGCCTACGCCTTTCCAAATACTGACAATGATAAGTGACAAGAGTGAGCTTTTCGGGTCAGTCAACCAGGTATAAGCGGGAAGTCCTACAGCTTCCAGCGCTGCGTTCAGGAGACCGAACTGCGGGTCCATGAGCCACATCCACAGCATCGAGACCGAAACCAGCGAAATGATGTGCGGGCTGAATACTGTCGCCTGAATGATGCCGTACACTGTGGCTTTGCGATTGAGCCACAACGCGAGCAAAAAGGAAATCGTCAAGCCCAGTCCTACAGTCGCGACGGTAAATATCGCGGTGTTCCCCAGCACCTGGCGGAAATCTGCGTCCACCACCAGATCACTGTAATTTTGAAAGCCTACCCACTCCATTTCTTCCAGGTTAATTAGCGACCAGTCCTGAAAGCTCAAATAGATAATGGACCCAATCGGGTAAAAAAAGAACAGAATGAAACATATCATGGCAGGTGCAAGGTAAAGATACGGGCGGAGACGCGATGCGAGATCCTGCCAAGCCAGGGGCGCCCTACGCACTTCTGCTTTCACTTGGCTGGCACCCGGCAGCTCATGGGCGGTTGCCGCTTTTCGCATCAGCTCACCCCTCCTGCACGAGTCGAAACGAACTCTCTTCCATTCAGACGCCCTAGGCGCTTGCCGCTTACCCGGTCAAAGACATACATGTGTGGCCAAGCGACAGTTACGGTTACAGACGCGCCAAGCTGTCCGGAAACTTCGGTATCCGCTTTGACAATGATCCTTCCTTTTTCCGTCTCCACATGGAACAGCGTGTCCGAGCCAAGTATTTCCCGGGAGACGATTTGGCCTCGCGCTACCCACATATCGTCTTCTGAAACAGGAGAGACTGTCTCTGGCAGTAACACTGCTTTTTCAGGGCGGAACCCCCACAAATGCTCGCTTTTGGCTTCTGCCGATACAATATTCATCGCTGGCGAACCGATAAATTGAGCAACAAAGAGATTATCCGGCTCCTGATACAAATCCATGGGAGCATCCACCTGCATGATGTTGCCGTCACTCATAACGACGATCTGATCGCCCATTGTCATGGCTTCCACCTGATCGTGCGTCACGTAGATAAAGGTACTTCCCAGCTGTTTATGTAGACTAGTCAGCTCTACTCGCATCTGGTTTCTCAGCTTGGCGTCCAGATTGGACAATGGCTCATCCATCAGAAACACCTTTGGCTTTTTCACCATAGCCCGGGCGAGTGCGACGCGCTGTCTTTGACCGCCTGAGAGCTGCGACGGCTTTCTTTTCAAATAAGAAGACAAGCCCACGATTTCTGCTATTTCTTCTACCAATACCTGACACTCTTTTTTGGATACTCCACGATTCCTGAGCCCGTAGGCGATATTGTCGTAAACGTTCATCGTCGGGTAGAGTGCGTAATTTTGAAAAACCATGGCTATGTCCCGCTTACCTGGCGGCAGTTGATTTACGGTTTGGTCACCGATCTGGATTTGCCCGCTAGATACGGTCTCCAGACCTGCGATCATGCGAAGTGTAGTTGATTTTCCACAACCTGAAGGCCCAACCAGAACGGTAAAGGAGCCGTCAGGAATGACCAGATCCAGACCTTTGACCACGCTTTGATTCTGAAACGTTTTTGTTACTTGCGTAAGCACCACTCGTGCCATCGATTCATCTCCCTCCCTCTGTTTTTACCACGAGCATTTCAGTGACGAACGCCTGAAAGTTGGGGTACGTAAAATCCGGCACCGCGTACGACCATTCTTCTTTTCCGTACCATTCCAAAACAACCGCTTGAACCCCGGCACCTACAGCAGCCAGCACATCATATCGGCTGTCACCGATCATCATGGCTTCCGTCGGCTGTTTGCCTAGCTCTGCCAATGCCTTTTGAACCGGCTCTGCAGATGGTTTTCCTCTGGACACATCATCCACAGACACAATCACATCAAACAAATGGTCAAGCTCCGCCATTTCCAATCCGGCGACAGCAAATTCACGTTGCTTGTTGGTTACAATCGCCAGTACGTATCCCGCGTCTCTCAGCTTTTCCAATCCCTCCCGAACGAATGGGAAAAGACGTACATGCTGGGCATGATTTTGGCGAACAAAAGCGAAGTATTTTTGCAGCACTTCACTTTTGTCAGGAAGACCAGCCGCCGCTGCTACCGCTGCGAGGAAATCATCAAAAGACTCGCCAAAACGCGCTACCAGCTCTTCTCTGCTGAAAAGTCCCGGTGCATATTCGTTAGCCGTAAACGCTACCGCATCAATGACAGCATCCCGGCTGTCCAGCAAGGTACCATCCAGATCAAATAACAACGCTGTAATCATTTATGAAACTCTCCTTCCACAATGAGGGACTTCCGACCGATACTGCGGTCGCTCCATGCTGTAGCACTACCTCCATCTGTTCCCGCTTGCGAAGTAAGCCTCCGGCGATAATGGGAGTGTCAATCATGCTTCTGAATTCTTCGATATACTCTGGCAACAAAGCAGGCATCAGCTCTACTGCATCCGGCTGCGTATCCTGTATGGATTGAAGCCCCGACTTCAGTGAATCGCTATCTACCAAAAACAAGCGCTGAATGGTTAATAGGCCCTGCTTTTTCGCCAGCTTCACCAGTGTGTTGCGCGTGGTCACGATGCCATCTGGCTTCACATAATGTGCGAGAAAAGCAATCCCTTCCCGGTCATAGCTGATACCGCCAATTCTTTCAAGATGTAGAAAAACAGGAATCTCTCTGCTTTTGAAAAAGTCCACGTAGCCTTTGATGACGCCAATGTTTCCGATGGAAAGCACAGCCGCGCTCAAATTGGCTTCAGCGGCTTTTTCCAGATGCTTCGCCTCCTTCACGGAAGCGATAAGCTTTGTCTGTGCTAGTCTGGCATGGAATTCTGCCTGATTCATTCGCATTCGCCTCCTTATGTCCACAACAAAAAACCCAGCGACATGGCAATGCCAAAGAACTTTCGAGGAAAGTATTTGGAAAGGCTGTCGGGGGTTTCTCCATGGCTCCAACCGAAGGATTTTTTCACTTGTTAATTAGAATGGTACTGTAGAAGCGTTAAGGGAACATAAAGCGATTGTTAAAAAAGGGCAAAGATCGTGTAAGGGGGGCGCGGGGGCGGGCTATTGTGGAGGGGAGGAAAAAGGAGAAAAAGCTCCGGCTTCTTGGGACACCTGCATGGGGTCATTCCTGTCCGGCTCCATGTAAAAAGCGAAACCGCGTCCAAAGTAGCTGTTTCGAGAGGCGTTTTCAGAGGTGGACGCTTAAAAGCGTGTTTCGCTTTTTACATTACGCCTCAGCTGGCGTCCCAAAGAGCCTCGCTTTTTCTCCTTTTTCCTCTGGCCAGCTATTTCCCTTTTGAAGGTTTATCTTAATCAAAAAGCAAAAACACCGAAGACTATGAGAGTCCTCGGTGCGGGATGATCGATTTATATAATTAGGAAACAGACACTACTGCATCCAGTGCTATCAATGCTTCGGCTTCGATCGCTTTTGCCATCGCATCTGTATGAGGGTTGTACGACTCCAACAGATCCGCGTCCGCATAGCCGTCGATTGCGAGAATCGAGCCTGCCTTCATTCCGCGTAAAGCCGCGATGACAAACAGTGCGGAGTTTTCCATTTCTACTGCCAGCACGCCTGCTTTTTGGTACAGCTTATGCGGGAATTCCACTACGCCGCTGTAGAAGACATCCAGTGTCAGGGTAATCCCCTCGGCTACTTTCAAGCCAGAAGCATCAGCTTTGGCAGCTTGGACGAGAGCATCGGCGACGCGGCGGTTGGCAACGGCCGGGAAGCCTGCGGGAACGAGCTGACTGGTCAGCCCATCCTGACGAACAGCCGCAGAGCTGATCACGAGGCTGCCTGGCTCAACCTCGCGTTGATACGATCCTGCTGTGCCTACGCGAATGATATATTCTACTCCGCCCTTAGCCAGCTCCTCGAAGCACACAGCTGCACCTGGCGAACCGACACCATGGCTAACAA
The DNA here is from genome assembly GCF_046535075.1 of Brevibacillus sp. SIMBA_040. Lineage (NCBI taxonomy): Bacteria > Bacillati > Bacillota > Bacilli > Caryophanales > Paenibacillaceae > Brevibacillus > Brevibacillus sp. SIMBA_040. Next base: position 163,430 of record NZ_JAWRXI010000006.1, on the reverse strand, counting down.
CTGCTACCTCTACGCCCTTCCATGTTCCTGCGTAGCTGTGGTACTCGCGATTTTCCCCAATTTGTCGCTGATTTTCCAGCTTCGAGGAAATCAGTGCCGCCCGCTTCGGATCTCCACATACGATCACACGCTTTGGCAATTCTGCCGGGTCTACCTTTAGGTTCGTCAACATGTTAATCAAACTCCTTTTTCTCCCATTCATCCTCAGGGATAGGCAAGGCTTCACCAGAGAACCGCTCTTCCCGGAACGGGTCTGCGATCAGATGAAAGCCGTTTTGCTCCCAGAAGCCGGGCTTGTTTTCTGTCATAAACTCGATGCCTCGCAGCCACTTTACGCTTTTCCAAAAGTAAAGATGGGGCACGACCAGTCTGAGCGGCCAGCCATGCTTGTCTGTCAAAGGCTCCCCGTCAAAGGAATGTGCCAGAAGCACATCATCTCGCTCCAGATCAGCCAGCGGTACATTCGCTGTATAGTCGTTGTCACCGTGCAGCATGACGTAGGAGGCTTGCGGGGTAACCCCGATGGCTTGCAGAAAATCGCGGAACCGAACTCCAGTGAATGCATTGTCAAAACGGGACCAGCGTGTGACGCAGTGAATGTCTCTCGTGACTGTCACCTGCGGCATGTCCATGATCTGTTCATAGGTGAGTGTGACTTCCTTGTCCACTTCTCCGAAAACACGCAAGGTCCATGTCTTCATGTCGTAAACCGGTACGTCTCCCTCGTGCAAAATAGGAAAGCGCTCGGTCAAAATCTGTCCTGGCGGCAGCCTTTTGGCAAGTGCCGGGTCGACAGCCGGAATCTTCATTTTTTTAATTCGATCTGCCTTGTTCATATCGCATTTCCCCCTGTCCCTGCTGTCCGTTATCGCATGCGAATTAGCGGGTGCTTTGCTGATTGTTGCTGCTGCCCTGACCTTTGTCCTTTAGGAAGAACATCGCCAAAATCGTCAGTACATAAGGCAGCATCGAAGTAATTTGAGTTGGCAACGAAAAGCCTTGAAGCCGAATACTGAGAGCATCCATCAAGCCAAACAAGAAGCTGGACGCGAGTATTCCCAGTGGATGGGATTGACCCATCATCATAGCAACGAGTGCAATAAAGCCACGGCCAGCCGTCATTCCTTCTGTAAACATGGTCACCTGTCCGAGCGAAAGCTGTGCGCCCGCTACGCCGCACAAGGCTCCACACATCACGATAGCCAGTATCTGCAAGCTCGTCACTTTCAAACCTAGGCTACGCGCTGCTACCGGGTTTAGCCCCACGGCAAGCACGCGAAAGCCTGTCACGGTACGATAAAAGAACAAGTAAAGCAAAATAGCTGCGATAAACGCCAAATATACCAGTGGTGAATGTCCTGACAAAATGTCGCCCAGGACAGGAATATCCTTGATCACAGGAATGTCCAGACGTGGCAATCCAGCCATGTCCTTGTCATAAAAAGCTCCCTTTACGCCAAAAACTGCTCGCAAGGCAAACGTCGTCAGACCGAGCGCCAAAAAGTTAATCGCCACCCCGACAACAATTTCATTGGCCCTCATGCGAATCGTCATATACGCAAACAAAAGCGAGAAGACAATACTGGCAAGAGCCGCAATCAAGATCGCGAGGAAGAGATTCCCGGTAAAATGGTTCCCGACAATCGCCGAAAATGCACCAACGAGCACCAGCCCTTCCAAGCCTACATTAAAAACACCTACGCGCGCGCATAGCGCCCCGCCCAAAGCAGCCAGCAAAATCGGTGTTACCATCCGAATGGTAGAACTGACGAGGGTCCAATCAAGCAGCTCCATGCGATTCTCCCCCTTTTGTCTTCCGCTTTTTCCACCAGTCGTAGCTGAATTTTGCCGAGATGAATAGAATAAGCACGGCTTGAATCACGCTAGCCAGCTCCAATGGCACATCTGTGTTGCGTTCTACGCCCATTGCCCCTGTTTGGAAGGCCGCAAGCAAAATCGAGGTAATAATGATCCCGATCGGATTGGAGTTCGCGAGCAAGGTAGCCATCAAGCCAGTCCAGGCAAAGTTGGGAACCGTTAAGGCACCATCGACAAAGCGGTAATGAGCGCCCAAAACTTCAACAGTTCCTGCCAGACCCGCCAAGCCACCGCTAGCAAACATGCCTGTCAGCATAACCTTGATCCGATTAATCCCCCCGTATTGAGCAAACAGCGGATTTTGACCGAGCATCTTTACTTCGTAGCCAAATGGCGTGAAACGAATAACCCAAAACAGGACGAGTGCAGCGACGATGGCAAAGATAAAGCCTGTGTGTACACTCATGCCCGCAAACAGCTTGGGCAGCCAAACACTTTTATCCAGCATCACTGTCTGTGACAAAGCTGCAGAGCCAGTCCGATCCCGAAACGGCTCGGTCACAAGATAGCTCGCGAACAATACTGCAATATAGTTGAACAAGAGCGTAGAAATGAGAAGTGGAATGCGAAATCTTGCTTCCATAAAGCCTGGGATCAGCGCCCAAAATCCGCCTACAGCCATACCTGTGAGGATAGCTGCTACGAGCTTGATCATTGCTGGTGCCGGCAAATAAACGGCAACCAGCGTGGCACTGATCGCTCCGAGCACCATCTGACCTTCTGCCCCCAGGTTGAATACCCCTGCGCGAAAGGCCAGTGAAAGACCAAGCGCAATTAACATGATTGGTGTAGCCCTTGCCAAGGTAGACGTGAAGAAGTAAAAGCTACCAAAAGCTCCTTTCCACATCTCCTGGTAGGTGCCGACAATCGATTCTCCCACTGCAGCGATAACGAGCGCCCCGGTCAACAGGCCGATCACTACCGCCAAAATAGGCTGAACCAGCGACTTACCTAGCTCTTTGACTGCTGCCATGAACGCTTCCTCCTGCCATCAACACGCTGATTTTTTCTTCCGTTGCCTCCGAACGCGCCAGCTCACCAGCAATCTTACCTTTGTACATCACTAGAATACGATCAGATAAAGCGAGAATCTCAGACAGTTCGGAGGACACGAGCAAAATCCCGTCTCCCTGATTACGTTTTTCGATCAGGGCTTGATGAATATACTCCATCGCTCCGATATCAACGCCCCGAGTAGGTTCTGCTGCAATCAAAAATGGCGTTTCCTGCCCCAGCTCCCGAGCTACAATCAATTTTTGCAGGTTCCCCCCGGACAAGTTCCCCGCGAGCTCCTGCAATTGTCTGGAGCCTGTTTTAATGGCAAACCGCTCAACCCAGTCTCGGACCACCTGACGAAATGCCTCGCGCTTCACGATTCCGCGATGGTAGTATTCCGGCTTTCGCTGATAGCCCATCAAGGCATTTTCTTCTACGCTTTCGAGCTTTGCCGTGCCCCACATGTAGCGGTCTTCGGGAATATGAGCCAAGCCTGCGCTGCGAATCGTCGCAACCGATTGATTGGTCACATCCTTGCCACCGAGCCTTATGCTTCCTTCCCCTGCCGTCCGCAGCCCGCTCAATGCTTGCAGCAGCTCCGACTGACCATTCCCGGAAACACCAGCAATTCCGACAATTTCTCCGTGATGAACGGTAAAGCTGACTTGATCCAGCAAGGTTTGCCTTTCCCGTACAGTCAGATTTTCTACCTGAAGCAATGGGCCACGCTCCAGAGCAACACGCTGGCTCAGCTCCTGTAATTCCCGCCCTACCATGAGTCGCGCCAAGTCATCTACATTCGTATCATCACGCGAGACTGTTCCCGTTACCTTGCCGCCTCGCAGTACAGTGATGCGATCGGCTACCTCCATCACTTCCTGAAGCTTGTGCGTAATCAAAATCACGCTTTTCCCGCTCTGCGCCAAATTGCGAATGGTTTGCAGCAGCTCGCGAACCTCTAGCGGTGTTAATACTGCGGTAGGCTCGTCCAAAACAATGATGTCCGCTCCCTGATACAAGACTTTCAGAATTTCTACCCGTTGCTGCTCACCGATCGAGCAGCTGGACACCTGTGCCTGTGCATCAATCGGGATACGGTATTGCTCACTTAGTGCACGAACTTTATCCACAGCTTCTTTTCTTTTGAAAAAGCCAGCCTGCTTCGGTTCATATCCGATCACGATGTTTTCAGTCACAGTGAACTCACCAAACAACATAAAGTGCTGGTGAACCATTCCGATTCCGCTCCGAATAGCATCTTCTGGGCCACGGAACGTGACTTTTTTGTCGCCTATCACGATATCTCCTGAAGTTGGCTGCTCCATGCCGTACAGCATCCGCATCAACGTCGTTTTGCCTGCTCCATTTTCACCAACGATTGCGTGTACTTCGCCAGCAGCCAGTGAGAAAGACACCTTGTCGTTGGCAATAAAATCTCCGTATTTCTTGGTCATGTCCCTCATTTCCAGACGATAGGCCATTCCCACTCCTCCTTTATCCTGTGCTGCCGCCTATAAACTTCCTCTAACACAATCGTGACCGACTACACAGCTGTAGTCGGTCACATCAATGCACTGTGTGTATTCTTTTAGAACGTGTCTGGAACTTTGCGCGTTCCAGCTACAATCTCATCGTTGATCGCTTTTACTTTGTCGATAACTTCTTGACCGATAAACGCATTCAGTGGCGTTTGGCTCTCATGTGTTACGTACGTCACGCCCACACCTTTTTCTTTCAAACCATACGTTACTACGCCTGGCTTCAGGGAGCCTTCTACAAACGCCTTCACTGTTTCATACGCTGCTGCATCCGTACCTTTCAGCTGAGACAACACGATGTGCTCAGGGTCGATTGTCGTGCGGTCAACGTCTTGTCCTGCTGTATAGAAGCCTTTTTCCTTCGCTGCTTCAAAAACGCCCAGGTCCCCTACTGCAGCTGCACCATTGATGAAGTCAGCGCCTTTGGATGCTTGCAATAGCGCCATTTCTTTTGCTTTTGCCGGGTCAGAGAAGCTGCCTACGTAGTTCACGAGGAATTCTGCGTTAGGATTTGTTGCTTTCATCCCTTCCTGGAAGCCGCCTGTCCATTTTTTCAACAGCGGAATATCCATCGCTACGACCATACCAACTTTGTTCGTCTTGGTAGCCAGACCTGCTGCCGCACCCATCAGGTATGCAGCTTCCTGCTCACGGAACGTTACGCTGCGAACGTTTGGCAAATCTACTACCGTATCGATTATCGCAAAGCTCTGATCAGGATTTTCTGCTGCTACTTTTTTCAATGCATCCTCAGCTTCAAAAGAAGAAGTGATGATCAAATCATACTTTTCTGCTACAGCTACACGCAGGTTTTCTTCAATCGCGCCATGGTCAGTGGACTCGATACTCTTCACTTCTGCGCCGAACTCTTGTCCAGCTTTTTTCGCACCCTCATCCATTTGCTGGAAGAACGGATTTACCCCGATTTTTTCTGGCAGGATCAATGCAATGCGCTTTTTCGCTGCGCCCTCTTGTCCTGTTGCTTGTCCTTCTGATTTATCTGCAGGTGCATTGCCGCCTGCCGAGCAACCTGCTGCCAATACTGCAAATGTGGTTAATGCCAATAACAACTTTTTCATGGTGTCGTCTCCTTCTCCTGTTCGTCCGTTTCGATCGTTTTTCTCTATTCCAATACGTAATGTACGTCTTTTGGACGTAAATTTCAATAGTAATTACGAATATTTCACTTCATATACACTTTATCGTTCGCAAATTCCCCCTCTTTAGCATAAAAACAAAAAAACTCTTCCCTGAGGAAGAGTTTGCGTCCGAGGCAGTCCTCTTCCTCATCTGTCAAAACCCCGGTCAGGTTTTGCAGGAATTGGCACCTTACTGTACACGTACGTACAGTGGTTGCCGGGCTTCATCGGGCCAGTCCCTCCGCCTCTCTAGATAAGGTAGGTGAATCTATCAAGTTATAATGATGATTATTCTAGCAGAACGCCTCAAAAATGCAATTGTTTTTTGGTTCCAAACTTTCGTTACTATTCTTTGTGAAACGTTTGCTGCAAACGATGGGACAGCGTATTTAACTCGCCTAGCTCTTCGGTAATTTCTCGCACCTTTTGATGCTGATTTTCTGCTGTCGCAAAAAGCTCTTCCAGATTGGCAACCGATTGCTCCGTTACAGCAGTAATGGTTGACATCTCTACTGCCACTTCACCGGAGCGCATTTTTACCCGGTCCATACTGGAGCGCACTTGATCGGCTGCCTCCAGGAATGCAACCATTCCCGTCCGCACCGCTTCAATAGAAGCAACTGTTTTTACTGCCAGCTCCTGTCCTTTGGCAACAGACGTTTCTCCACTGCTAATTTGCTGTACTGCATTTTCACTTTCCTGATGGAGCACCTTCAGAATCTCACTAATTTCCTGGGTAGCTGTGGCGCTTTGTTCAGCCAGCTTCCGAACCTCATCCGCAACGACTGCGAAGCCGCGTCCATGCTCACCCGCACGTGCCGATTCGATAGCAGCATTCAATGCCAACAGGTTGGTCTGTGTTGCAATTTGATTAATAGCACCTACAATTTCCTCCACGCGGTTCGCCTGACGATTGAGCTGATGGATCGTTGAAGCCGCTACATTTACCGACTGTACGATTTGGTCCATTTGCATAGACAGCTCATTCATCATCGTCACACTGTCAGTCAGACGACGGTTATTGTGATCCGATTCACTCTTCATCGCATTTGCCTGATTGGTTACGGCTACGATCTCGGAATCAATCGACTGCACCTCTTCTTCAATCTTCACGGTAGAGTTAGCTTGCGACTCCATACCTGTCGCTACTTCCTTGAAGGCGATCATCATCTCGTCCGTATTGCGCTTCGTACCTTCTGCGTGCTCATGCACATGCTCGGACGTACGATCCAATTGGTCCGTCATCAACTGGATTTGGCCCAGCATTTCTTCCAGACGTTTCTCTTTCTCCTCCGCTTCCTGACGAGCCGCATTCGCTTTGTTCAGAGAAGCTTGTCCAGCCAGACAGAGATAGGTCATCGCCCCCATCATCATGAGGATCGCAGAAATGCGCAGAACCATGTTCACTTCATCAAAATCACCACTGAAAATCTCATATGTACCTGTATAAAAGCCAACAACCGACAAAATAATCTGGACAACCCCTGTAAATACGACCAGCTTCCAATCCAAATACGCTGCTAAAAAACCAATTACTATAAATGCAAGAAAAGGTACTTCTTCATAGGTCGTAAAATGGTCAAAGGTTATCGCATAATACATGAAGCCCACAGCCACTAAATAACGAATGATATGGCTGTTTTTTCGAATGAAGTAAAGCGGTGACACGATCAAGGTAATCAGCAGTCCCACTGATGTAAGCTTCCAAAATTCCACGCCAGTCGAATAGGTAATAAGACCTGCCATCCAAAGATGATTCCATAAGATAAAAATCATAAAGCCTTCTTTATTTGTCAACGTATTGCGTACCAATTGAACCATAATCGCCCTCCTTTATTTCCGTTTTTATTTATATCGGCATCTTTCTCCATTATAAGCCGAACTTTATAACCAAATATGTGAAAAAAGTAAGAACAGCAAAAATAATTTGGAATAGGCTGATGTAACCAAACATTTTTTTCAATCAAGAACGAAAGGAACAACCAAAGTGGAACTCAACCAACTGCCAGCCACTGTGCTGACACGTACCATCTCCCGCCAAAACACGACCATTTACTATCCACAGCTCGCTGGACTCGCGAATCAGCAGGCAGAAAAGGATATTAACAAAGCTATTCTCCAAACCGTTCAGGGGCTGATCCATGAGCAGCAGCGTGTGCAGGTACCCGGAAATACACAGATGCAAGGTAGCTACGAGATCAAAAGCAATGAGAGAGGCATCTTCAGTGTGACATTGACTAACTATGCCTATACTCCGCAAATGGCCCATGGCATGACATTTATGGGTTCGGTTACGGCAGATATTCAGACAGGCAAGCTATTCACGCTGCGTGATCTGTTCAAGCCCGGAAGTGACTATGTCAAAGTAATCTCGGATAACATCAAGCTGCAAATCAAAGAGCGCAATATCCCTACCCTGAACGGATTTACTTCGATTAAGCCTGACCAGGATTTCTATCTCGCTGACAAAGCTCTTGTCATCTATTTTCAGTTGTACGAAATTACGCCTTACTATGTTGGTTTCCCCATGTTCCCCATCTCCGTCTACGATCTCGAGCCAATCATGAACGAAACCGGGCCACTCAGCATTATGGCTGCTGACTGATTTCAAGGTCGTTTTTCATACCATCCAGGCTGGTGCGATGATACAACGGGCATCAGCGTTTTTTTGTGCCCATTGCTGACAAGTCTTCAGTCCGTGCGTTTCCCATTTGTAAGAAAATACAATCTTGCTCCAATCGAATAAACATTTACTTATATCCTCCAAGCTGTTAGTATGATATTTGTACATATTTACTTAAGCAATCAAGCCTATCATATATATCTGACCAGCTCCCCCGGAGGTATGATATCTATGCATCATTACGGACATAAGATTAGTCAAACGGCTAGAGTTTTTAGTAAAACATTAAATGGAATTATGTCCCCGATGGGCCTTTACAGCTCACAATGGGGTATTATTTTGTGCCTGCACTATCGCAATGCACTCACACAGGTGCAACTCAGCAATTATTTAAATGTCGAAGCTCCGACAATTACACGGACATTGACCCGTTTGGAAGAAATGGGCTGGATTATTCGTTCGGAAGGCGACGATAAGCGCGAGCGCTACGTTTCGTTGTCTCCGCAAGCGATTGAGCGCTTCCCGGAATGGCTGCAGGCTGCCAGTGAGCTGGAGGCAGTCGCGCTTCGTGATTTGGATGAAGAGGAATTGGCGACTTTCAATCGCGTCCTGAAAAAGATGAATGATAATTTGAGTTCGGTTTAAAAGCATATGGAAAAGGCTTTTTCCCGGAACATTTGTGCCCCGAGAAAAAGCCTTCTTCTCTATCATGAATGCTTCCGTTGCATTCTAACCCAAGCGCTTAACTACATTTCTTGCCATCCAGACGCCTGCTGCCCCTGCTTGAGCCAATCCTCTAGTGATTCCTGCTCCGTCTCCGCCACAGAACAAGCCTTTGATTTCTGTCTCGAATTCTTCTGTCAGCTTCGGACGAGCGGAGTAGAATTTTGCTTCTACCCCATAGAATAAGGTGTGCTCGGAGGCGATTCCCGGTGTTACTTTATCCAGCGCTTCGACCATTTCGATCAAGCTTTTCATCGTATTGTACGGAAGCACAAGTCCTAGATCGCCAGGTACCGCTTCTTTCAGGGTCGGCTCCAGGAAGCCTTCCTTGATCCGAGATACGGTGGAACGACGTCCACGGAGAATATCGCCGTATTTTTGCACGATGACGCCTCCGTTGGACAAATCATTTGCCCGCTTGCAAATTTCTCTGGCGTATTCATTCGGCTTGTCGAAAGGCTCTGTAAACGTATGGGAAACCAACAATGCAAAGTTGGTGTTCGGGGAACCGAGCGCCGGGTCCTTATAGGAGTGACCATTTGCCGCCATGACACCACTATGGTTCTCTACCACAACGTGACCGGATGGATTACTGCAGAATGTGCGTACCCGCGTCCCTACCGACGTATTGAAAATAAATTTTCCTTCGTACAAGTGCTCGTTAATCTCGCGCATGACCACATCGGACGTCTCTACCCGCACACCAACATCGACCTGATTGTTGTACATCTTCAAGCGACGTTTTTTCAAAATATTCGTCAGCCATGCGGAACCGTCACGTCCAGGCCCAATCACTACATGCTCACTGTGAAATTCTTCCCCGTTCTTCAGCAAAATTCCCGTCACTTTATGACCAGTCTCTTCTTTAACCGTGATAATGTCCTCTACTTCTGTCTTGAACATCATGTCGATTCGCTCTTTTAAATGCTCAAAAATAGATTGTAAAATCTCCAGGTTTTGCTCCGTTCCCAGGTGACGCACCTGTGCGCGCAGCAATTTTAGCCCGGCTGCATATCCGCGCTGCTCAATGCTTTTGATCGTCTCGGTCGTCGGGTCGGTAATCGATTCTGTTGCTCCGTGCGCCAAGTTAATTTCATCCACATATTGAATCAGATTGAGGACAGTAGATGGGCTCAAATAATCGGTCATCCACCCGCCAAACTCAGTCGTAATGTTAAATTTTCCATCACTATATGCGCCTGCGCCCCCAAATCCACTGGTGATCGAACAGGCCGGCAGACAGCCCGCAAAATCCTTTTTCCCTGCTGCAGGTGGACAGAGCTTGATTTTCTCTTCCAAAATCGGACAGCGACGGCTATAAATATCGTGCCCTTTGTCAATGAGCAGCACCTTGGCATCCGGTGCTTTTCGCGTTACCTCATAGCATGTAAAAATCCCTGCTGGTCCAGCTCCCACAACGATCACATCATACTTTTTCATGGTCAGTTTCCCCCTTGTAAGCATGCAAAAATTCCCGGCCGACGAATAGGGTATGTCAATACACAAACCCCATTCGTAGCCGGGAATTTACGGTTCCCTGTAGAGACCCTCAAACCATATTTCTGAGGATATACGAATCGTATCATTCATCTAGCCAGTTACGTACTGCACAACAAAAATTATTGTAGCGCACAAGCTGAATCAGGTCAATATAATTTATCGATTTCGTTCGTGTTATGAGCAACAATAGACATAAATGCATCCTGAACGGGATATATTTATCGCAAAACACGAACATTATTTCCGAACGTTCGGGTTTGCAGCTTCTTCCCTTCCATTCTTTTGGCAGGAAACAAAAACAAAAGATTGAATAAATACAATTTTACAAAAATTTTTCGCTGGCGATGACTTAAAAAAAGGATGAGGCGTGTACATGCGGGATTATCGTTATTATCAGTCTGTTTTTGCTGGTATTCCAAAGCCGTTTGCCTTCGTTGATCTTGATCTGCTGGAGGAAAATGCTGAGCAAATCGTGCTGCAAAGCAATGAAAAAAAGATTCGAATCGCCAGCAAATCCCTGCGAAGCGTATCCATTCTCAAACGACTTTTGCAATTGGACGACAGCTTTTCCGGGATTATGTGCTACTCGGCGCAAGAAGCTCTGCATCTGTGCGCCGCTGGCTTCGATGACCTGCTGTTGGGCTATCCGATCTGGGAAAAGAGCTGGATTGAAGCGCTTGGCTCTGAGATAGCAAACGGCCGCTCTATCACACTGATGATCGATTCTCCCGCTCATGTACAGCATCTGGAACAAATCGCACGGGGGCACCAGGTCCGGCTTCCCGTTTGCCTGGACATCGATATGTCCTCTGATTGGCTAGGATTTCATTTTGGCGTGTGGCGCTCATCCATCCGATCCTTGGACGCTGCCCTTGCTGTCGCCGGTCAAATTGCTGCCTCCGACTATTTGTATCTGGACGGAATCATGGGCTACGAAGCGCAAATCGCTGGGGTGGGCGACCGTTACCCTCGGCAATTTTGGAAAAATACCGTGATTCGATTGCTCAAGCAACAATCGGTCCGCCAAATTGCCGAGCGACGGGCTATGATCGTGCAAGCCGTTCGCGAGCTTGGCCTCACCCCCCGTTTTGTCAACGGCGGTGGCACAGGCAGCTTGCACCTGACAGGCAAAGAGAATGCAGTAACCGAGGTGACTGCTGGATCTGGATTTTACTCGCCGGGTCTGTTCGACTATTTTCAGGATTTTCGCTTTCATCCCGCCGCCGGATTTGCCCTAGAGATCGTGCGCAAGCCAGCTTCGCACATCTACACCTGCGCTGGTGGCGGCTACATCGCTTCAGGCTCTGCCGGGAAAGATCGGCTACCCAAGCCTTATTTACCCAAAGAAGCACGCCTGCTCGTGAACGAAGGAGCTGGAGAAGTGCAGACACCGCTTTTGTACCGCGGCCAAGAGACGCTAGAGCTTGGCGATCCCGTCTTTTTTCGGCATGCAAAGGCAGGAGAGCTTTGCGAGCATTTTACACGTCTGTATTGTGTTTCAGGAGGAAAAATTGTCGAGGAAGCAACCACATATCGGGGGGATGGCCTATGCTCACTGTGAAAAAAGGAACACAGCGTTGGTCGAATTGTACAGGAAATGTATCCAGCTACCCGCAGCAGTTTGTCATGCCAAAAAGCCTGGAAAACCTCATCTCCGTCGTCAAACAGTGCCACCAGAACAATACTCGTATACGTGTCGTTGGCTCAGGCCACTCCTTTTCCCCATTAGTCCAGACAAATGACTGCCTGCTTTCTTTGGATCTTCTTCAAGGTCTTCACCATGTCGATTCCGAGCAGCATACGATTGAGGTATGGGCGGGCACCAAGCTGAAAGCACTCGGGGAGCTATTGCACCAACAAGGTTTTTCTCAGGAAAATCTGGGTGATATCAACTCCCAATCCATCGCAGGAGCCATCAGCACAGGAACTCACGGAACAGGAATCCAGTTCGGCAGCATCTCTACGCAGGTGATCGCGTTGACGGTCGTTACCGCAGCTGGTGAAGTCGTAGAATGCTCCGCAGATACCCAGCCTGAGCTTTTTAAAGCGATGCGCGTCTCACTTGGACTGCTCGGGATCATCGTACGAGTCAGACTACGTGTCCTCCCTGCCTACCGATTACGCTACCAGAGCTACCGCATGCCCCTAGATGATTGCCTGTCTTCTCTTGATACGTTCAAAACCGAGCATCGTCATTTTGAATTTTTCACCTTTCCTTACTCTCCTACCGTTCAAGTGAAATTCATGGACGAGACGAATGACCCTCCAAGTGGCAATCACCGATGGACCTATTGGAAGACGATGGTGATCGAAAACGGTCTATTTTGGTGCTTGTCGGAGAGCTGTCGCCTGATACCCTCCCTCTCCAAGCGTATTAGCCGATTATCTGCCCAAAGCGTCCCTTCTGTTACAGAAAGCGGCTTTAGTCATCAGCTTTTTGCTACCCCGCGCTTGGTCCGCTTTTATGAAATGGAGTACTCTGTCCCTGCTGCCCACATGAAGGACATCATCGCAGAGCTGCACCAAGCGATTGAGCAGGAGCAATTTGCCGTTCATTTTCCGCTTGAATGTCGGTACGTAAATAAAGACGACATCTGGCTCAGCCCCGCTTATGAACGAGAAAGCGCCTTTATCGCGGTTCATATGTACAAAGGAATGCCTTATCAAGCCTATTTCGCTCGCATGGAGGAGATTTTCGCCCGCTATGAAGGACGTCCTCACTGGGGAAAAATGCACAATATGACGACGGAAAGACTGCACCAGATTTATCCGCGATTACAGGATTTCTTGGATTTGCGTGCCCAGCTCGATCCACAAGGACTGTTCGCAAATGATTATTTAGCCCGCCTGTTTGGGATTTCCCGGCGATAACAGCAAAAAGCCTCCACCAGCTTTGACAGTGGGTAGGAGGCTTTTTGGGTTCGTGTTCCTTTTATCCTTGGGTCGGTATATTCGGGTGCTTCGAATTCTTGCGACCGTAGCGCAAGTAATAGTAGAGATAAAATACGCCCAGAGCGGCAATTCCATAGTACAGTCCAAACCGCTGCGTCGCATCAAAAATCGGGAAGAGCAAGATAAACGTACACAAAGCCAGGCACAAGATTGGCATTACGGGGTAAAACGGGGCAACAAACTGCAAGTCTTCTACTTTACCGCCTTCTCGTAAATATTGACGGCGGAAGTTGAATTGCGAGAGAGCAATCCCCATCCACGTAAAGGTAACGGCAATACCTGAGACGGACATGAGCAATACGTATACGGTATCTGCCGCAAGCACGCTAGTCAGAAGCGATAACAGCGAGAATGCCAGCGTAGCCAGCAGGGCGTTAAGCGGAACGCTGCGCTTGGTCAATTTGCCGAAAACCGGATGTGCCATCCCGCTGTGAGAGAGTGCCCACAACAAGCGTGTAGCCGCATACAAGCAAGAGTTTCCTACAGATAAAAGCGCCGTCAAAATGACGAAATTCATGATATCCGCTGCAAACGGAATTCCTACAGCATCAAAAACCGTAACAAACGGGCTTTCCAGAAGTCCAAGCTCACTGGAAGGAAAGAGAGCAGACAGAATCATGACAGAAGCAACATAAAACATGAGAATTCGGAAAACGACGTTGCGAATGGCACGGGGAATGTTTTTCTGTGGGTTTTCTGTTTCACCCGCAGCAATCCCGATCAATTCAGAGCCTTGATAAGAGAACACGACGTTCATCATCGTGACAAAAACAATCGTGATTCCAAACGGAAAGAGTCCCCCGTCCGCCGTAAAGTTCGACAAAAATGGCGTTGGCCTACCCTCCATGCTGACAAATCCAAAAATAGCCCCTATTCCGACAACGATGAAGATAAGCACGGCCAATACCTTGATTCCCGCGAACCAGTATTCAGTTTCCGCAAAGCCTTTGGTTGTCAGTGCATTAAAGACAAAGAGCAAAATAATAAACACGGCGCACCAGATCCATACCGGTGTATCCGGGAACCACCTTTGCATGACCATCCCTGCAGCGGTAAACTCTACACCCGCAGTGGTCGCTGATCCAAGCCAATACATCCAACCGAGCGTAAAGCCGCTTGCCGGGCCAATGTATTTGGTAGCGTAGGTTTGAAAGGAGCCGGTTACAGGCATTTTTACAGAAAGCTCTCCCAGACATGTCATGACGAGGTACAAGAGAATACCCCCGACAATATAGGCAACAATAGCCCCACCTGGTCCAGCTTGATTAATGGTAAATCCGGCATTCAAAAACAGTCCCGTTCCGATAACACCACCCAGCGACAACATAAATAAGTGGCGGCTTTTCATTGAACGTTGCAGCTCTTTATCTTTTTCATTTCCCGTATTCATAGGAACCCTCTCTTTCCATGGCAGGTTGACGGAAAAATGTAAGCGCAATCTTTTTTTACGTATAAGAATTCATAAACGATCACGCGCTTATGAATTCTTATACGCAGGGAAACTCACCACGAAAACGCGGCCGCTCCTCCTTGAGGTAGCCTCGATTGAAGTTTGTTTATAGAGGGGGGAACTGCCCGGCACTAGAAGCGCAGGGACAGGCAGCTCAATCCACCATCTTGTTTACGGAACTCGGACATTTCCAGCTCAATCACATTGTAGCCAGCATCCGTGATTTGTTTTTTCGTGCTCTCAAAGCCTTTTGGAATAATGACATAATCGTTGATGTGGATGCAGTTTGCGGAGTACTCGACTTCTTTTTCAACAACGATGTGCTTGTAGTTTTTGAAGGTGTCGGAATTTACAAATTCGCCAGCGAGAACCACTGTGTTATTGCCCAAATAAGCAATACCCGTTTTCAAATGGAAGAACTCTTCCAGCTGAACGATCGTAACTTCATAGCCGTACTTGGCCAAGATTTCACGGAACTGAATCGCACCCGCTTCGTTCGTACGCGTAGAAAGACCTACGTAAAAATGGTTTTCTACTTGCATAACATCGCCACCATCGAGGAAGCCAGGTGACTGGATGTATTCGATTGTATCGTAGAAACGCGGGATAACCGTTTTCATATCCTCGATCTCACCGTTGCGGCTGTCTGCTCCAGGATTAGTAATAACCGCGCATTTTTCTGTCAGAACAGCGGTGTCCTCAACAAATGTGGAATCAGGGAAACGCTCATCTGCTTCCAAAACAGTTACTTCCAAGCCTGCCTGCTTCAAAGCCTCTACATAAGCAGCATGCTGCTCAAGCGCAAGTGCAAAATCTGGCGTGCCCAGATCTGATGTAGTAAGACCGTTAACGTAGCTGGCTGCTGGTTTCTTTACGATCGCGCGTGAAAATTTCATGATAGGTAGCTCCCTTCTTCTTAGCACAAATTTGTAGTTTGAAGCGCATACATTTTTCATTTTTTCCACAATACGAAATTTATTCTGTTATTCAAAATTACACACTCCTAATGTAAAATAGTTTTAAATTTTTTGTCAACGAAATTTTATCCGCATTAAATTATGTTGATTCTGTGAAAGTATTCTGATAGATTGTTACTTGAAAAGGCCAGCGAGGCATCTCCAAGCCGTACTCTTGCAAAAGAAAGCCAGGGGGGAAATACGTTGGTACAATCTATTGACCGAGCGATGAGCATCATACAAGTGCTGGTTTCTGACGAAAGTAAGCCGCATTGGTCAATCTCAGAAATTGCTGAAGAAACGACACTGCCTCTAAGCACGGTGCATCGATTAATCAGCAGCTTGATGAAATATGGACTGATTATGCAAAACCCGGAAACCAAGCATTACAAAGTAGGCTATACGTGGATGGAAATCGGGTTGCGTCTTTTGGATAAAATTGACACCCGCGCCGTTGCACGCTCCGTCATGGAACGATTGGCGGCAGATGTAAAAGAAACCGTCTACCTCAACATTCCAAACGGCTCTGACTCGATCATCGTCGAGCGCGTGGAAAGCTCCATGACAGTTCGAATCATCGATAACCTGGGTGAGCGAATTCCTCTGCACATCGGGGCTGCAAACAAGACCATCCTTGCCAATATGGCATCAAAGGAAGCGGAGAAAATCGTTTCCGCTCTGATATCAGATCCAGACAAGCGTCGAGAACTATTGGACCGCCTGCCTGAGATCAAGCGCAATGGGTACGCCACCAGCTACGGTGAAAAAACAGAAGGAACCGCTTCTGTAGCCGCACCAATTCTCGGTTATAACCAGAAAGTGGTTGGCGCATTGAGTATCGGAGTACCTAGCTATCGAATTACCGATGAGGTTTTAGCTACGCTGATTGAGAAAGCTCAGCAAAGCGCCATGGAAATCTCACACAAAATCGGAGCGTTATCCTAAATTTTTTTACCCACGAAGCGGAAAGAGTTTTCACTATACGGAAAACGGAGGCTAACATCATGCAAAAATGGCAGACAAAAGAACAGTTAGTTGATCTTCTGTGCAATTTGGTTAACATTCCGAGCGTTACCGGGTCATCCGCAGAGAAGGATTTACCTCACTACGTAATGGAGCAGCTGCGCACCCTGCCCTACTATCAAGCAAACCCGGATCATGTTCGCGCGAACCCAACCGGAGATGATCGTCATTTTGTTACCGCCTTGGTTAAAAAAGAAGGCGTTCGTGACACAATCATTCTCGTCAGCCATTTCGATGTTGTGGATGTAGAAGACTACGGTGCTTGGCAAAAGCATTCGTTTGATCCTAAAACCTTGACTCCTCTTTTCCACCAAAACCAGGCCGATATGCCTGCCGAAGTACAACAAGACATGCGTACCGGCAACTGGATGTTTGGCCGCGGTACGATGGATATGAAATGCGGTCTGACTCTGCACATGTCGATGATCGAGCGAGCCATTGCCGGAGAATTTGACGGAAACATTCTGTTATTGACCGTTCCGGATGAGGAAGTCAACTCCGTTGGAATGCGTGCAGCTGTGCCAGCGCTGTTGAAGATCGCCGAGGAATTCGACCTGGAGTACAAGACCGTCCTCAATTCCGAGCCAATGTTTACGCGCTACCCAGGCGACCAAAATAAATACTTGTACACAGGCTCTATCGGAAAAGTATTGCCTGGTTTTCTTTGCTACGGAAAAGAAACGCACGTAGGGGAGCCGTTTGCTGGCTTGAACGGAAACTATATGGCCTCCCAAATGACTTGTGAGCTAGAGCTGAATACCTCTTTTTGCGAGGTGGTAGAGGGAGAAGCTTCTCCGCCGCCAACGAACCTCATCCAGAAGGACTTGAAAAAAGAGTATTCCGTGCAGATTCCTCATCGCGCAGTGACTCTGTTCAACCTGTTCCTGTTGGAAAAACGCATGGATGAAGTCGTAGAGCCACTTCTTGACGCAGCCAGAAATGTAGCAGATCGGATCAAGGAAAACTACACCAAGCATGCGAGCCAATTCGCGAATTTTGCACCGTTCAACCCTCGTGATCTGTCTATCTCCGTGATGACCTATGAACAGCTCTACGCCTATGCACTCAAAACTCACGGGGAAGAAAAGCTGAAGCAACTGGAAGCTGACGTCATCGCCAACCGCAATGACAAGGATGATCGTGATACCACCATTGAGCTGGTTGATCAATTGGCGATTCTCTGCAAAGAGCTGTCCCCGATGATGATTCTATTCTTTGCTCCACCGTTTTACCCGGCCGTCAGCTCCCGCAATCATCCATTGATCAAGCGGATTTCTGCGGAAATGGAAAGCTATGCACGCGACCAGCACCAAGTCACGTTGGTTAAACAAAACTACTTCGGCGGGATCTCTGATCTCAGCTACGTCGGCCTTCAATACCCGGCAGCATCCATGCAGCCACTCGTTGCAAATATGCCGCTTTGGGACAATGGATACTCCATTCCCCTGCAGGAGCTTGAAGCATTCGATGTGCCGGTGTTGAATCTGGGACCTGTCGGACGTGATGCCCATCAGTGGACAGAGCGCCTTGATGTCGATTATGCGTTTGAAACATTGATGGACATGCTGCCACGTTGTATTCAATCGCTCTTGAGCAACGAGCATGTAACGAAATAAAAGATAGCTTTCCTTCCATTAAAAAGGCTCTTACGTCGCAGCATTGCATCGTAAGAGCCTTTTTACTTCTATAAACCCGTTATTCATCCTCTTCTTCTTTTTCTATATAATGAAGAAAAGATTCAGGGAGGGATTTTTTCATGTCTATGCAGTTCGAGGCAAAGGAAAAAGGCTTTGTCACCCATCTATCCTACGGAGACTTGCATGTATCCGGAGATGAAGAATATGGTTTTCGTCCATTTCAGCTGCTCGTTTCTTCCATCGCGGTTTGCAGTGGAGGCGTTCTGCGCAAGGTTTTGGATAAAATGAGAATGCCATGCACCGATATGAAAGTAACCGCAGAAGTGGAACGCAATGAAGCGGAAGCGAACCGCGTCGAAAAAATTCACCTTCACTTCATTATTACAGGTGAAAATCTAAAAGAAGAAAAAGTACAAAAAGCGATCGAAGCAGCTAGTAAAAACTGCCCGATGGTTCAATCCGTTAAAGGAAGTATTGTCGTAACGGAATCTTTCGAGCTGGTCCCTTGAGATTGTTTCACGTTAAAAACCACAGCCTGGCAAAATACCGGACTGTGGTTTTTCTTGTCTTCTTGGATTAGTTACTAATCGGCTGATGAGAAGCGATCTGCCCCTTCTTCTTTTTACTTTCTGGAATCAACACATTCAAAAGAACAGTAGCCAGCGCGCCAACCGTAATGCCGGACGAAAGGATGTAGTTTACGAAATCAGGTACATTTGCCAATGCATCCTTTGGCAAAACAGTAACAGCCATCGTCATCAGGATCGGCAGACCAATGACCATCATTGTGCGATCATCGATGGAAATGTTTTGAATGACTTTAATTCCGTTTGCTACAATCGCCACACAAACAATCCCGAAAATACCGTTGATGACTGGCTCCGGAATACAGGTAATTGCTGCAGACAGCTTCGGAACCAAGCCCAGTGCAATCAAAATAATGCCTCCTGCCATGATCGCCATCCGGCTGCCAACACCTGTTACTGCAATCAGACCCGCATTGGAGGAATACCCGGTCGTCGGTGTACCACCGAACAAAGCCCCTACGAAGCATCCCAAGCCCTCGCCCATCGCACCACGATTCAGGCGCTTCTCTGTCAACTCACTATCTGTCACCGTCGAAACGACAAACCACGTTCCTGTTGTTTCAATCATGATGATCATGTACACAAACAGCATCGTCAAAACAGCACTGAGATCAAATACCGGAGCACCATATGGAAAGAGCTTCGGCAAAGAAAGCCACGGTGCTTGTGCTACCGCACTGAAATCTACCGTTCCGAAATAGGCAGCGGTGAGCGTCCCTACCAAAATCGCAATCAGAACGGAAACGAGTCTAAAAAATGCACCCGCTACTCTGGCTCTAGTGCCAAGCAGCATACAGATCACGAGGACACCCGCCGAAACCGCTGCGATAAAAATATTCGTCCAAATATCGCCTGGCGCACGATAAATGTTGCCCATTCCTGTAGGCATCAACGAAATTCCTACAATAATAATGACTGTACCCCCTACAAGCGGAGGTATGAACTTGCGAACGCCCTTTGCAAACCATTTGAGTGGATATCCCAAAAGCGCCATGATCAGAGCACCTGGAATCAAGCTACCCATCATCGCAGCCATACCCAACTTGCTCCCGATAGCCGCAAGAGCACCGATAGGTACGTAAGAAGGACCTTGTACGACAGGCAGGCGCAAGCCGAATCCAGTCTGGATCAACGTACCGATACCAGTCGCGAGAAAACACATTTGAATAAAAAAGGAAGTACTAGAAGAGTCCATGGTAAGTAATCCAGCAATAATAATAGGAGCAATATACAAGTCCATAGCCAGCACATGCTGCAATCCGAGCAAAAACGCCTTACCCACGCCAATTTTGTCATCGACGCCCACTACAAGCCCCGTGCTTTCGCGATGTTGTTCCACTTTCTGATGGCCTCCCAGGATTCATAATTACGAATAACGAACATTATATCGCAGATTATAAGTCATATTTCCTAAATAACGCAACTATTATCAAACAAAAACGGTAAACAATTTGTGAATGTTCGTGTTTTAGATTGACTTGTCTTCCTTCAACCCGCTACAATGAGGGTATAATCGAATGTAGAGAAACCAACATCCTCTTAAAGGAGTGTCCTATAGATGATCGTGCAAGATGCCGTACTGCGTAATGAGTGGATTGTCGCCTGTCGTTCGACGGATGTCCTAGACCGTCCGACCCAGGTCACCATTATGGGGGAGAGGATCGTACTATTCCGCAACGAAGAAGGAATTCATGCGTTTAAAGACCTCTGTATTCATAGAGGCGCCGCCCTGTCACTGGGCTGCGTCAGAGATGGCAAGCTAGTTTGTCCTTATCATGGCTGGGAATACGAATCCTCTGGTGTCTGTGTCAAAATTCCGCAGCTGCCTGAAGATCAATCGATTCCTGGTAAAGCCCGCGCGATTCCGTATGCATGCGTAGAGCGTTACGGCTTCATCTGGGTCAATCTCAGCAACCAGTCACCTGAGTTTTTTGCCTTGCCTGAGTTTGATGATGAGGGCTACCGCAATGTCATCTGGGGTCCGCAAACGGTGAACGCCAAGCCGCCGCGTGTCGTGGAAAACTTCCTGGATGTCGGTCATCTGGCCGTCGTTCACGAGGGTTACCTCGGTGTTTCTACTCACACAGAGATTGGTGATTATCGCGTTCATCGCGATGCAGACGGTGTCATTCGTACGGATGAAATCGAGGTCTTCCAGCCTGACCCAGACGGTACCGGACAAGCCAAGCATGTATATTACACCTATGAAATCATCCGTCCGCTGACAGTAAAATTCACCAAGCGTGACCAGGAAAATGGCAACAAAATGTCGATCCTGTTAACCGTAATGCCGCTAAACGAGCAAGAAACGGTTGCTTACGGTGTCCTCTCTTTCAACTATGAAACAAATCTGGCAGACGAGGAGATTACTAAATTTCAAGACCTGATTTTCGCCCAAGACAAACCGATCGTGGAAAATCAAAAGCCAGAAGATCTCCCTCTCGATCTGCAAATCGAGCTTTCACTCAAATGCGACCGCGCCAGCATCGCGTATCGCCAATACTTGACCGAGATGGGTGTCAAGCTAGGTACAGCCTAAGCACTCCTTTTCGCCCATAAAGTATAGAGGTAAGCAAAAGGACCCACGAGCCATTTTCAGGCCAGTGGGTCCCACTTCGTTTCCATAGACGTTATAAAATTGGCGACAGCAATCTCGTCAACGACTCCTGCATACGCGAGCGCATCGGTCTGTTCAAATATTCATCGGTCGTGATTTCCCTGCAATCGGCCAAATCCGCGATGAACAACTCCTCCAGTTCCTGCGCCATCTTCGTATCATACAGAAACGCATTCGTTTCAAAGTTGAGCTTGAAGCTGCGAATGTCCACATTAGCAGTACCTACAGATGATAGCTGCGTATCCACAACCAGTGTCTTGGCATGCATAAAGCCTTTTTCATACAAAAAACATCGCACCCCGCTCTTCAGCAGCTCTCCCAGATAAGAATGAGTGGCCCAGAACACCATCAAATGATCCGGACGTCCCGGAACCATCACACGCACGTCGACTCCAGACATTGCTGCCATTTTGATTGCGGTCAGCATACTGTCATCGGGGATGAAGTATGGCGTCTGCATGTAAATTTTCTTGCGTGCCTTGTAGATCATCTTTAAATAGGCGTGCTTGATTTGCTGCTTTTCCGAATTGGGACCACTCGATACGATTTGCACACCAATTTTCCCTTCCAGATCATTCATTTCCGGGAAATAAGCGAACGACTCGTGCATTCTTTTCGGCGCGGAGAGGTTCCAATCCAAAAAGAAACGAGCCTGGAGCATGTACACTGCTTTTCCTTCGAGCTGGAGGTGAGTGTCTCTCCAATAACCGAGCTTCTTGTCCTTGCCCAAGTATTCATCGCCGATGTTAAAGCCGCCGATGAAGCCTACTTTTCCATCCACGATCGTCAGTTTACGATGGTTGCGAAAGTTGACCCGGAAATTCAGAAACGGAATCGATGACGGGAAAAAGGAGACAACTTCTCCCCCTGCCTCTACTAATGGTCGGAAAAAACGGGAAGGGATGCCTGCGGAGCCAACTGCATCATAGAGCAGCCTGACTTCCACGCCTTGTTCCGCCTTTTTCACCAACAAGTCGATCAGCTTCTTGCCCAGCTCGTCATTTCGAATAATGTAATACAGCAGATGAATGTGCTCTCGCGCGCCTTCAATCTGCTTGAACATAGCATCGAAAAACCCGTGTCCCTCATAAAATACTTGAAGCGTATTATCCTGCGTATAGTAAGCACCATCGCTCACCACATTCATGTAAATCATGTCCCGATGCCTCTCCATCGCAGGATCATTTACGCTGAATTCACCTTGCTCCAGTAAATGCTTTTGTTTATCAACAGCTGCCCGGAAATGGGAGAACTCCCCCTTATTCAACCGATACAGCTTCTTTTTCGTTAAGCGCTGGCCAAATACCAGGTACAGTATAAATCCAACCCCCGGCAAAAATAGCAAAACCATCAGCCAAGCCCAGGTCGCCGCAATGTTTCGTCGCTCCATAAAAATGAGGACAGCGGCCAAAATCAGATTCCCTATGGATATGACCGCAAATATTTTCTCCAGCAACAACATCACACCACATCCGCCCTTAGGATATCCCCCATTTTACACCATCTGTTTACTGGATTCATCCTTGGCCGCCGAAGAGATGAATTACTTGTTCAAAAGCTGTCCGCTTTTCATAATCATATGGTCATCGAGATAAACATCCGGTTCCTTCACAACGAGGTCAATATGAACCCCTGCCACGATCGTGCCACCGAATGTATTATTGCTACCAAACGCCACGTGAATCGTCCCGTATACCTTTTCGTCTTCAAGCACGACTCCTGTAATGCGGGCCTTGTCGTTGGTACCGATTCCGAACTCACCGAGCATGCGTCCATCCTGGTCACCTAAAATTTGCAGAAGACGCTCACCAGAGGCTCCCTCTGCGTTTGTAATACGTCCGTTTTGCAGCGTTAACAAAAGAGGCGTATCAATTTTGCCGATGCCAGAGATCGAGCCATCTACGAGAATTTGGCCTTCAGCTGATCCCTCTACAGGTGCAATATACGCTTCTCCTGACGGCAGGTTGCCCGACTCTCCCGGGGTTACATACATCCCAGTGCTTGGTACGCCATTGCGGCTCGCAATCGAAAAGCTGAGTGATTTTCCTGCTTTTTCGATACGTACAGTGCTCGCCTTTGTCAGCATCTCGGTTACTTTCTCCGTCAAGATTTTGACCTGTGCGTAATCGGCAGAGATCGCACCCTCCAGGAACATATCCGCAGTAATTCCGGGCATCGTAGCCAGTCTTGCTCCATTAGCCGCCGCTTCCTTACGTGCCTTTGTATGGGTCAAGGAGTGCTCCGTCGCACAGATAACTACATCAGATTGCTTCATAGCCTCTGCAACAGCCACTGGAGGCTCTTGTCCCGACTTTTCACGCTCCTGCATGATCATGAGCACTGCCTCAGCACCGAGCTGCTTGCCAGCCTCCCAAAGAGCTTCGCCAAGCTCACGTTTTGGCTCGTCAGCTACAACCAGAAAAGTTTCTCCCGCTTTCAAAGCCATACAATTGGTCAAGATCCCTTTGCTTGTTTCTATCAATTTCACGATTCATCATCCTTTTTTCTTTCTGTAGAACACTAGCTGTCTATCCTTGATTATGTCCACCTTTGCTTACTCACATTTCTCTTTCTTTCGTTATTTTGCGCAACTACTCCTGCCAAAGAACTATTTAACGAAATTTTCTTGATTTTCGCTACAAAACAAGTATGATGGATATAACAAATACATACGAAGAAGACGATGGGGTCTTTTTCTGCGCAGGGGTGATTTTTTGCGTGGAATGAGCCCTTTTTTGTATTGCCGGGCTTATTTCCAAACAAAATGATAGCGTTTACAAAAAGAGAGAATCTGACAACTGATTTAAGTAGAGACGAGGGGATGACACGAATGTTACACGTTCAAGCAAAACGTCACTTTTGGTGGGTAAGCCTGCTGCTTATCGTTGCCTTGTTTGCCACACAGGCAGCAATTCCAGCAAATGCGGCTACCACTTCTGCACAGGTGCTCGACAAGGGGAAATGGGCACCGGCAACCTATCAAGCTGTACAAGAGCTCATCGATAAAAACGGGATAAACAGCCCTTCCTACAATGCTGCAAAAAAACCGTATGCCGTTTTTGACTGGGACAATACAAGCATTATGCACGACACCCAGGAAGCACTTTTTGTTTATCAAATACATCATCTCGCCTACAAGCTGACTCCAGAGGAATTCGGCAAGGCAATTCGCACGAATGTACCAGAGGGACCTTTTTCTGAAGGCTATAAAAACGCGGACGGCAAGCCCGTCACTCTGGATGCGATTGCATCTGATCTGGTAGCAGATTACACCTACCTGTATCAAAACTATAAAGGCCTTAAAGGGACAAAATCGCTGGAGGAAGTAACTGCAACGGAGCAGTTTGCCGATTTCCGCGCGAAGCTGTATTTCCTCTACGAGGCGATCAATGATACCCACAGCAACGCAGTTGGCTATCCATGGGTACTCTACCTGTTTACGAACATGACAATTGATGAAGTGCATAAGCTCGCAGAAGTCTCCAATGATGCAAGTCTTGGCAAGGCGATCCAAAAGGTAACCTGGACAAGCCCGAAAGCGCTGGCAGGAAAAGCAGGTGTCATTACGGCTTCCCATACAACCGGGCTGCGCCTGACCTCTGAGGTAGCCAACCTGATGAATACCCTTCGCGCAAATGGAATTGACGTGTATGTTGTATCTGCGTCCCTAGAGGATGTCGTACGTGTCTTTGCTACGTTGCCGAAATACGGCTACAACCTGCCTACTGAAAACATTATTGGCATGCACTTGGAAACGAAGGATGGCGTGATCCAAAACAAGTACCAGCCGAACTACCCAATCACTGTTGGTCATGGCAAAACAGAAGTGATCCAGTCTGTTCTGGAGAAAAAATATGGACATGGCCCTATCCTCATCGCTGGCGATAGCAACGGCGACTTCGAAATGATGACGGAGCTGAAAAGTGTTAAGCTCGCCCTGGTTATCAACCGTGTCAAAGGCGGCAAAATTGGACAGCAGGCGATAAAAGCTGCTGAGCAATTAGGAAAAACCAATCCTTCTGTCGTACTGCAAGGTCGCGATGAAAACACAGGAATGTGGATTCCTAACGAAACGACGATCAAGCTCGGCAAAACGGAGCCTGAGCTTTTGGCAAAATAACCTACACGACCCTAACGAAAGAACCGTCCAACTGCAATTGGGCGGTTTTCTTGTTTTCTTCCATCTGAGCACTGTGATACCATCAATGAAAAGTGTCCGATTCTTCAACCACTCCGTAAAAATTGAGAGGTGTTTGGTATGGGAAAATTATTTTCATCCATACTTCCCGAGCATGAAGCCTTTATTAAGCAGCAACACATTTTTTTCGTCGGCTCCTCCCCTTTGCAGGAAGACGGACATGTGAACATCTCACCAAAAGGCTATGATGTACTGCGTATTTTTTCTCCTACGCAAGTCGCTTATCTGGATCTCACAGGCAGCGGCAATGAGACAAGTGCGCATCTGGAAGAAAATGGACGCATCACACTTATGTTTATGGCTTTCGAAGGACCTCCGATGATTATGCGGCTCTATGGAACAGGGCGTGTGATCCTTCCGAGCATGCCTGAATGGGAAGAGCTGTTTCAACATTTCGAACCTTTGCCTGGCACCAGACAGATCATTACCGTCGATGTGCATGCTGTGAAAACGTCCTGTGGCTACAGCGTACCCTTCTATTCGTATTCAGGAGAACGGATGACCCTGCAAAAATGGGCGGCTCAAAAAGATGAGCAGCAGCTTGCCGCCTACCATCAGGAAAAGAACACCACCACTATGGATGGACTGGTAACGCCATTGGGCAAACAACTGCTGGAATCCGATAATTAATTAAAAGCCTCGCCATATATTCCTGGCGAGGCTTTCCTCTTGCTTTTAAATTATTGCATAGCCACTTTCATAACAGCGCGTACGGAATCAGCCGATTTGTCCAAAGCCGCTTTTTCCGCTGCTGTCAGATCCAGCTCAATGACCTTCTCGATTCCGTTTGCACCAAGCAGGGTAGGTACACCCAGGTAGAGGTCGTTGTAGCCGTATTCACCTTGGAGATAGGCAATAGACGGCAGGATGCGTTTCTTGTCCTTCAGAATCGCTTCTGCCATCTGTACCAGAGCAGCTGCCGGAGCGTAGTAGGCAGAGCCGTTGCCAAGCAGGCTGACGATCTCTCCCCCGCCCTTGCGTGTTCTCTCTACGATGGCATCCAGACGTTCCTGTGGGATCAGCTTATCCAGCGGGATGCCACCTGCGTAGGAATAGCGCAGAAGCGGTACCATGTCGTCACCGTGTCCGCCAAGTACAAATCCGGTTACGTCCTCAACCGATACGTTCAGCTCCATCGCCACGAAGGTACGGAAACGAGCTGTATCGAGCACACCGGACTGACCAATTACACGGTTTTTCGGGAAGCCAGATGTTTTGTAGAACGTGTACGTCATCGCATCAACCGGGTTGGAGAGAATCAGCACCGTAGACTGTGGTGCATATGTTTTTACCTGCTCCGCTACCGAACGCATGATGGCCGCGTTGGTCGCAACGAGATCGTCGCGGGACATGCCAGGCTTGCGTGCAATACCAGCCGTGATGATGACAATATCAGAGCCTTCGATATCTTTGTAATCGGAAGTTCCCGTGATAGTAGAATCAAAGCCGAGTACAGGGGCAGACTCCATCATGTCGAGAGCCTTCCCTTTGGTTGGGTTCTCCAGCTGTGGAATGTCTACGAGTACGATGTCAGCCAGTTCTTTTTCTGCCAGGATAAAAGCAGTTGTTGCTCCTGTAAAACCACTACCAATAACCGCTACTTTTTTTCTACGAAAGGTCATGATGATTCCTCCTCACGATTTTCCTATCTTACAAGACCAGCTTCACTCCACTTGCCTTTTGCTCCAGCATTTTGGAGAGAATGGTGCCGATATGGGCTCCTGCCTCAATCGGTGATGTTCCTTGGCGGTGAATATTGGAGATTACAGTACGCTCTGACTCCACCATCCCTTTACGTGGGCGATAGCACATATACGCACTCATGGAATGTGCCGTTACCAAGCCTGGTCGTTCCCCAATCAAAAGCACCAGTACCTCAGGCTGCAGCAGCTCTCCGATATGGTCCATACTCGCTACGCGTCCGCCTTTTACAAAAAATGGCGTACCGCAGCTCAATCCGTAGCTTTTGAGAGAGTCAGTCAAGGATGGAAGCACGTCACGCAGGTTTGCATCCACCGCACTGGCACTCAGTCCATCTGAGACGACGATTTGTACCTGTGGCTTCTTTTGGCAGCGCTCTTGGAGCAGACGCACACCTTCTTCGTTGAGGATGCGTCCCATGTCCGGGCGCTTCAAATAATTTTCGGTATTGTCATATTGCGTTTCTACCGTGAACATAGAGAATTCGTCGAGCAATGCCTGACTAACCTCACCATATACGGCATCGACAGCAGCCGCATGGTCACGACGCAGCTGGAGCATCGTTTTGGTCAGCGGTCTGACACCTGTACGCCATACACCGATGCGGGCAGGGGTGCTGTCGAGAAGCTCGTTTAATCCTTCCTGCCATTTCGGATTGGGTACATGCGCCGTTCTTTCCGGTTCTACTGGCAATGCCAGCTGCTCACGTACAGCAGGAGAAGTGGTTGCTTGCGCCGCCTCCATTTGTGATGCAGCAGGTGCTTCTGTCTTTTGCGTCCCGGCTGGTGCTGTCTGTCCCATTTCACCCAGCTTTTTTTGCAATTCAGCTACGACCTTGTCTACCAGAAAATCCAATTGTTGATCCATCCGTATTTCACCTCCCCTTCTTACATGAAGATTGTCGGATCGCCCGCGATTGAAGTCAGTTTGCCGTTTTCCATGATGCCCATCTTCTCCAGCCACTTTTCAAAAGCTGGTGCTGGACGCAGACCAAGCACTTCACGGAAAGCAGCGATATCATGGAAGCTTGTAGATTGATAGTTCAGCATGACGTCGTCTGCCATCGCTACACCAATCACGAAGTTAACACCTGCTGCCGAAAGCAGGATGCCGAGATTGTCCATATCGTTCTGGTCGACCTTCATGTGGTTCGTATAGCACACGTCACAGCCCATTGGCAGTCCGTGCAGCTTGCCCATGTAATGGTCTTCCAGTCCAGCACGGATAACCTGACGGCTGTCGTACAAATATTCAGGTCCGATGAAGCCAACTACCGTATTGACGATAAACGGGTTATACTTGCGAGCCAAACCGTAGCAACGCGCTTCCATGGTCAGCTGGTCAATGCCAAAATGCGCCTCGGAGGAAAGCTCGGAGCCTTGGCCCGTCTCGAAATACCAGAAGTTCGGTCCGTAGGAGGTGCCTTCCTTGCGCATCAGCTCATCCGCCTCATCCAACAGCGCGACGTCGATACCGAAAGCATTGTTCCCTTTTTCGCTACCCGCCAAGCTTTGGAAAATCAGGTCAGCTGGTGCTCCCTGACGGATCGCCCGCATTTGGGTAGATACGTGAGCCAGTACACAGTTTTGCGTCGGAATATCGAACTTGTTCATCACGTCTTTGGTCATTGTCAAAATGTCCTTGACGCTGTCCGCAGTATCGATAACCGGGTTGATTCCGATAACGGCATCGCCAATACCGTAGCTGAGTCCTTCGTACAAAGCAGCCTTGATGCCCTGAACATTGTCAGATGGATGGTTTGGCTGCACGCGTGCCGCTAGTACCCCTTGCTGACCGATCGCTGTATTGCAGTGCGTAATGTTGCGAATCTTGGCAGCAGCTGTGATCAAATCCAGATTGCTCATCAGCTTTGCAGTTGCCGCGATCATTTCACTGGACAAGCCTCTGCTGATGCGTTTGATTTCGCTGTCGCCTGCTTTGTGGCTCAAAATGTACTCGCGCAGCTCGGCAACGCTCCAGTTTTTGATCTCGTTGTAAATCTTTTCGTTAATACCTGCCTCAATTACCCGGGAAACTTCATCCTCTTCTGGAGGAAGCATCGGGTTATTGCGAATGTCTGCAAGCGTCAAGTCCGCCAATACTTGCTTGGCTGCCACGCGCTCTCTCGAATCCGCAGCGGCAATACCTGCCAGCTGGTCGCCCGATTTGTCTTCATTCGCTTTCGCAAAAATTTCCTTTAAATCACGGAATTGATAGGTCTGTCCAAGCACAGTCGTTTTCGTGTTCATCGCGTCCACCCCTTCTTACGTTACGGCCTTTCATCGAAAGCGAGCGTTTTTACCACGACCGGAATAATCGTTCCCGAAATAGGTTCTCCCAGGTCGATGTAATCGCCATATTCTACACGCACCTGATCGATGCAAATAATCTCCGGTGCTCCTTTGCATCTGAGCGCCAATGCCTGACCAAGCGCTTTTGCCATATCCGTTTCACAAATGACTACCATGGTCTTGCTCTCGGTAAAAGTCTGTCGGTATTGATCGGCCAGCTCCTGTGCGATTGTCTGAAGCAGCGCATAAGAACAGTAGCCAATACCCGAAATCGCCAAGGCAAACGGAATCCCCGCCGTCTTTTCAAACAGACGCTCCCCCATGCCATACACCGATGCTACTTCTTTGCGCAATTGCTCCGGGTCCGTCAATTGCTCCGTCGCCAGCTCCAGCTTGAGAATCGGAATGTTCTTGATCGGCAAAAGCTCTGGTTTGATATGGACTGTTGATCCACTAATTTCTGTGCTTTGCATCCCTGCACCAATTACTGTCGCTCTTACTGTCTGTTCAGGATCGAGCCATCGGACCGGATAGGCTTCCTTTTCCCGTTCCTGCTGGAGGACGTATCCGAGAAGCGGTCCAAAATCACCGTACCGGCTAACATCAGCGATACTATTCACCGGGCCAGCTGTCATAAGCTGTCCAACCCCACCGGAAACAGTGAGTTCATCGACTGGAAAAGCATCACGCAGATGCGGGCCTAGCACTAATAGTCCTGATACCTGGCGTTCTTTTCCCGTCAAATAGTCCAGCATGCTTATTGCCATATGCTCGGCAACTTCCTTGATTTGTTCAAATCCGATCGCTTGCCCCGTCTGAATCCGCAGCCCTTTTGCAGACAGCCATTGTGAAATATTCGGGGAAACGTATTGGACAACTCCCTGTGGATCGAGGCGAATCAGCCTTCCTCCAACATGAAACGTAACGGTCGCAATCGCTCTGCCTCTTGAAAAATAAGCAGCGTTTGCCGTACCGCCACCGATATCGACGTTAACGATCGTTCCTTGAAGCGTTTGGGAACGCTTTTCCGCACCCGCACCCTTACCCGCCAGCACGCCCTCCAAATCGGCACCTGCCGTCGCTACGACAAAATCACCGGATCGCTCCGCCAGCAAGTGAACAATATGCTGAGCGTTCTTTTTACTCGCTGTTTCCCCGGTAATAATAACCGCGCCTGACTTGATGGAAGAAAGGCTGATCTGTGCCGTTTCATACTCACGGCGCAGAATCTCGCCGATGCCTTCTGCGTCAATCTCGTCAAATCCAAGCAGCGGTGTAGAATGGACAGCACTTGCGTATAGCAGCTGTCGCTCTACAATTTGATAACGGGGCAGCGAGAAGGTACTGGACATCCGTCCCAGTCGCAGTCGACTCACAATCATTTTGGTGGTACTGGTTCCGACATCTATTCCAACGCTTTGGATCCATTGTTCATCCATATGAACCTCCTTGAACCATTGGCGTGCCTGACGGGGAGTACGAGAAAAAACGCTTGAACAGCCGGTTCCTCGCTTCCGGTCTGACTCAAGCGCCTTTGCTTATTCGTGCTATCCACTTGTCATGTTCGATCTAATCGTGCGTGAGCAACCTCTAAAACGGTTACCTATGCAACCTAAGGCAAAAGCTCGTGCTCGCCGGAGAGGATCTCCTCTGCCAGCTTTACAAGTGGCATGCGCCGTTGCATGCTTACTTGCTGCAACCATTTATAAGCAGCATCTTCTTCCAGGGAAAGGGCGCTCATCAGCTTGCCTTTTGCCTTTTCCACGGATTTTCGATCCTCAATTTTTTGCTTCAAATCGCTGATATCCTTCTTGAGCGATACTACTTTTTCCTTCTGGCTCAAGGCGATTTCAACTGCGGGAATCAGATCATCCTCTGATACTGGCTTTACCAGATACGCGGTCACCCCAGCCTTTCTGGCATCCTGCACCAGCTCCTTCTGACTGTATGCAGTCAAAAGCAGGATCGAGCTGTCGGAAAAGGAACGAATGATGCTGCTTGCCTTGATCCCGTTCAAGACAGGCATTTTCACATCCATGATAATGAGATCGGGTTTGTGACGATGGGCGAGAGAGACCGCCTCTTCCCCGTTCTTCGCCTCGGCAATGACCTGATATCCTTCGTTTTCAAGCATCTCGCGCAAATCCATGCGGATGATCGGCTCATCATCAACGACCATAATCTTCGGCTGCGTCATCTTCATCCCCCTTTTGGATCGGATAGAGAATGGTAACCTCTGTACCGTTTCCTGTATTGCGGAAATGCATCGTGCCTTCCAGGTCTTCCTTGACTAGCGTATCCACGATTTTCAATCCCAGATGGCCTTTTTTCAAGATTTGTTCCATGTCCTCGATGCCATTGCCATCATCAGTAACGGAGATGCTGACGAAGTCTTCCTTGGAGACGAGCGCGATGGAGATTTTGCCTTCATGCAGATTGCGAAACCCATGGATCATGCAGTTTTGAATCAATTCGGTAACGATCAGGGCAAATGAAGTCGCCTTGTTTGACGGCAAGTAAACCGATTCGCCCGATACTACTACTTGTATAGCTTGCTCAGAACGCCTCATGGAGGAGACGATAATTTTCGATATTTTAGTGAGAATCTCTTTGAAATCAATCTGTTCCAGACCATCCTGTGCCAAATACTCGTGTATGATGGCGATGCTGTTGATCCGATTGATGCTCTCTCGGTATACCTTTTCAATCTCCGTCGATTGCGAGCGCCGCATCTGCAGTCGCAGCAAGCTGGAGATGGTTTGCAAATTGTTCTTCACGCGATGATGAATCTCTTTGATAACAGCCGATTTGATCATCAGCTGCTTTTCTTTTTCCCGAATATCGGATATATCTCTCAGGAGAATGATTCCCCCGATAATGTCTGGCTTGCGTGCGGACGAAACCGCTTTCATCATGATAAAATGCTTTCCTCGTGACAGCTCATCCTGAATGTAACCCCCGTGTCTGACAAAATTCTCCGGGGAAACACGCCAGGAAAAAATCCGTTCAATGCTCTCTCCCTTTTCCGGCTTCTCAAAGCCGATCAAAGACAAAAGCTTGTGCGCACGTACATTGGCGTACGTGATCATCCCATTTTGATCAAACAAAATCATGCCTTCATGCAAAAGGGATGAAATCGGCATATCTGGAGCGGCGAACTGGATCAGTGTCTCGCTTAAATGCTCGGTGGTTTCCTTGAGCATTTCCACGTTTCTCTCCTGCTCCACCTGCTTGGAAATATCCTGCTCCGTTATCAACGTACCAATCGTTTCTCCTGCCGGGTTGGTGATAGGAACGACGCTTTGCCGCATCACGACTTGCTCCTGTGATACGCCGCGTGAACCAATAACCGGCTTTCCTGTTGTCAGACAGTACATGACCGCAGGCTCGTTGACCGCTGTCGCCAGTTGCCCCACGACCGATCCACTATACATCGAACGAGCTGTGGAAGGTGTTGCCTGCGCGATGACAAGAGCTGAGCTACGGTCAATCGTCGGGCAGTCGATAAACATATCGGCTTGCGACAGATCAGCAAAAATCTGCAATTTGGCAGCCAGATCTTCAATGATCCGAATATCGTCCTCACTCAATGTTGTGGCAGCAATACACAGTTCTCGTATAGATTGCATGCATGTGAACCTCTTTTCACCTGCTTGAAATAGGTACTGACCTCATTTTCTCACAGACTAGCCATGGCGGATAGAGGTTTATTGATTAACAATTTCTTGTAAATAGGCGCGTAATTCCGGTACCCCTTCACTCGTGAAAGAGGAAGTCCGAAAGATTTTCCCGTCGCCCAGCGATTGGCGCAAAAAGCCTTCTGCCCGCTCTACATCGGCATCGGGATGATCCATCTTGGTGATAACTCCTACACATGATTGGGGAAACCCTTGTGAAAACCCCGGAGGAAAATAGTTGCGCTCGCGTGTGGCATCCTGCACCATCACAATAAGCTCGGCCTCCAGAGAAGTCGCCATCAGCGTACGATAAAACATCGGATTTTCACTGTACTCTCCTGGAGTATCAATCACCCAATCCCGATATTCCAGCGCCTGCGTCTTTCTGGCCGGTTGTTCATCACCCACCAACGCTTTGACCAGAGAAGACTTGCCTGCTTCGATGGCTCCGATAATCATTACACGCCCGGTCATGATTTCGTCACCAAAGCTGGAGTAAAGCGCAATTTTTCACTTAAGACCGTGTTGACTGCCTCTACAGCCATCTCCACCGCGGACACATCGCCCACGACGATCAGAGATCCTGTAAACCGGTCAAGAAAGCCGAGCTCGACACCTGCTGCCTTCGTCGCGATATCAGCTGCGATAATGGCGGTCTCTGTTGGGGTCAGGGTCAAAATTCCGATCGCCCCTGCTTCCTTGATTCCGAGCTTGGTGTAGAGCATCTGGTCAGGGTTGGCAATCACATGAGCCAATGTTACCTGTTTACCCGGAACAAATTCCTGAATGACTCGTGAGCGTTCTTGTTCCATCTTTATCCCTCTCCTCCTGCAGCTCCCGGCACCTCGAACGAATCCACAATTCCTACGATGATCGCGTCAATTGGTACGCTATTTCCGGTGAAAAGGATACGGGCAGGTGTTCCTCGGGAGACAATAACCTGCTCGCCAATTCCTGCCCCAATCCGGTCTGCTGCGATAACAGTTTGTCCGCCTTCCTCACCACGCCAGTCAATCGGCTGGACAACCATCAATTTCAGATTTTCCATACCTGTTTCCTTTTGTGTAGCCCACACGCTGCCGATCACTTTTCCCAAAAACATGCGATCACCCTTTTCCCAAATAGCTGACGGTAATGCCGCGTTCTCTCATGCTGTCAAAGGCCAGTGGAGAGACGATCGCTCCTTTTTTCACGTGCAGGATCGTATCTTTAAGCTCTGGCTGCGATTTAATCCAGTCTGCTGTCAGCAGCTTTCCGGAAAAGACAGCTTCCGCCTCATCGAGAGCGGTCAGAGCTGGCTGCTCTGGCTTGGTCTCATCCTTTTGCAGCTGTGCTTTTAGCTTGGAAACAACGCGATCTGCCAGACGTCTTTGTTCTGCGAACTCCACGCCCAGCTCTTTCATCGCTTCGACATGACGTTGGAACAGCTTTTCGTAAGCTGGTGGCAGAGTCAATGTTTGCAGCGTGCGTCGGTCTGCACGCTTGATTCCCGGAACATCGGAGCCTGCGATGACGAATTTGCCTGTCACCAGTGCAGCAAAAACGATCTCCGCTTTGATTGTTCCCTTTAGCCCAGCAGCGATACGCCCTGCATTGTCCAGATCAATCTCTGGAATGACGATACCGGCATAATCTTTCGGCACTTCGAGCGGAGCCGGAGCGTATTCATCGGCAGTAATGATCTTGCCTGCTCCTCCGCATTCGATCTTGTGCATCCCCAGCCAGGAAGAGGTTTCCCCGTCCAAAAAGAGGATGTCATGGCAAATGCCGTGATTTTTCAGCTGGATGAAATGATCGGTATACGCCTCATGCGCCTGGCTGTCGCAAAAGACATACAGGACACGAGGCGCTTCTTTTTTCTTCTCTGTATTCATCGATAGCAGAATCTCTTTTGTAATAGATGCCACCATTTCTCTGATGTCCATCAAGCTCTACCTCCGTTAGCCGGAGTAAAACTGGCCGTTTTTGCCGATCACTTTTACCCGGTCGCCCGTTTTCAAATTAGCGGCATTCCCTTCATCCAAATCCACATGGAAATCGAGCGCAAATCGCGGATGAACGCGAACGACTACATCCGGATAGATAATAGGGCGGTCGCTCTGAGTCGCGAGGATCAGCGTATCGCCATCATTTACTTGAAAGCTCTGTGCTTCCTCTGGCGACATATGAACGTGCCGCTTGGCTACAATGACGCCTTTGTCCAGCATGACTGTGCCTTTTGCCGTGACGAGTACCAGACCCGGTGTACCTTCGATATCTCCAGACATCCGTACAGGTGCATGAACACCCAGTGCAAAGCCGTCTGTGCGGGAGATTTCTACTTGTGTCGCTCCGCGCGCCGGACCGAGGATACGTACCCCGTGAATGCTGCCTTTTGGCCCTACGATGGTAACGGTCTCCTGGCAAGCAAACTGACCTGGTTGGGACAGATCGCGCATAGGCGTCAGCTCATGTCCTGCTCCAAACAGTTTTTCCACATCTTCCGGTGACAAATGGACGTGACGATTGGATACACCCAGGGGAATTTCACGTACTGCCTCGGCAGCTTGATTGGTGGAAGGCTGCTGATGTTCCTCAAACGATTTCACTTCAATCCCTCTTCCTTTCAAGAAATCTGCCGCTGCGGGTGTTATTTTATCCCCTTTCTCTAGGAGAAAGGGGTTAGGTATGCCTGTTTTGTGCATCGCTCGGAGGGATGCTTCTGTAATGACTGCCATCGGGGATTACCCTTCGAGCTTAGGCAGGATCAGTTCAATGTCGCCATGAGGGCGTGGGATGACGTGTACAGATACGAGTTCGCCCACTTTTTCGGCAGCAGCGGCACCTGCGTCCGTGGAAGCTTTTACTGCACCTACATCACCGCGAACCATTACTGTGACGAGACCGCCACCTACGTGTACTTTACCAATCAGTTTTACGTTTGCTGCTTTTACCATTGCGTCAGCAGCTTCTACCGCTCCTACCAAACCTTTTGTTTCTACCATTCCCAATGCGGACATTTCTCCAGCCATGATTCATTTCCTCCTTAAATGTATGGACATTTTTTTAGTAGTTAATGCTGCTATTAAGAAAACCTCTATCGCCGCCTCCTCAAAGAGGAGCGACCGCGTTTAGCGGAAAGTTTCCATGCGCTCCGGAATTCATAAGCTTCACGCTTATAAATTCCTATACGTTCAGAGGTCCGCCATATTTCACGGGCTTTTTGAAATCTTTTTTTAAGTCGTCATTTCAGTCAAAACCGATTTGATAATATTTTTGATTTCATCACGGCTCAGGCCGACATTCATCGAAGAGACAGCCTGCAGAACCGCTTCTTCCGCTGGGGAAGTTGCTTGTGTCTGTGCTGGCTTGGATTCTGGCATCTCTCTAACGCCAAACGCAATGCGCTTGATGTTGAACAGATGCTTAGGTCCGATGTTGTCTGAAGTGATGTTGCCACCAAATGAACCGCAACCAAGTGTAAAGGATGGCTGAATGCCAGTAGTGGCGCCAATTCCACCGAAGGTCGTACCGGTATTGACCGGAACCCGGGATGCTGGCATCGCTTGGCCATAGGACGCGATAATATTCTCGTCTGTAGCGTGGATACCTGCTGTATGTCCCAGACCACCATGCTCCAACAGCTCGCGGCAACGTGCAAACGCTTCTGTCGCATCCTGAACGGTATACAAAGCAAGGATCGGAGCCAGCTTTTCGACGGACAGCGGATATGCTTTTCCGACGCAGCTTTCCTCGGCGATCAGTACACGTGTATCAGCCGGGATGGAAATGCCAGCCATCTGCGCAATCACATGCGGGGAGCGACCTACTATCTTGGCATTGAGCGAGCCATTGACCATGATGATAGCGGCTACGCGCTCTTTTTCATGCTCATCGAGGAAGTATGCTCCTTCTCGCTTTAGTGCTGCGATCATTTGGTGCTTGATGGTTTCTTCAATCACCAGTGCCTGCTCGGAAGCGCAAATCGTACCGTAGTCAAACGTTTTGCTTTGTACGATCCGTTTGGCTGCTGCCGTCAGATCTGCACTGTG
Organism: Brevibacillus sp. SIMBA_040; assembly: GCF_046535075.1. Classification (NCBI taxonomy): domain Bacteria; kingdom Bacillati; phylum Bacillota; class Bacilli; order Caryophanales; family Paenibacillaceae; genus Brevibacillus; species Brevibacillus sp. SIMBA_040. The sequence continues at coordinate 125,913 of NZ_JAWRXI010000006.1, read as the reverse complement.
GTGGATATATACCGGTACGTTGCCCGGTCCCACGCCATAAGCTGGTTTACCGGAGCTGTAAGCAGCGCGTACCATTGCCGATCCACCTGTAGCCAGGATGACATTGGTCAGCTTGTGCTTGATCAGCTCGTTGGTAGCTGGGAGCGTTGGTTTGCTGACACAATGGATCAAGCCTTCTGGTGCTCCAGCCTGCACAGCGGCTTTCGCCATCAGCTGCGCTGCTTCCAGCGTACATTTGGCTGCGGACGGGTGAGGACTGAAAACGATCGCATTGCGTGCCTTGAGGGCAATCATCGATTTGAAAATAACGGTGGACGTAGGGTTGGTGGATGGTACGATACCCGCGACAACGCCGAACGGCTGTGCCACTTCCCACACCTTGTTTTCTTCGTCCTTGCCTATGATGCCGACCGTCTTTTGGTCTTTGATCCACGCGTAAACGTCCTGGGAAGCAAACAGGTTTTTCATCCGTTTATCAGGGATGTTACCAAAGCCCGTCTCTTCCACTGCCATTGCGGCCAATCGTTCTGCTGCCTCGACGCCCGCTTTGGACATCGCTGCAATGATCGCATCGATTTGTTCCTGCGTGTAGGAAGCGAGCTTGGCTTGTGCCTCCTTGGCCTGAGCCAGATAGGTGCGCACTTCCTGAATCGAGTATAAATCAGCATCGAGTGTCATTAAGCTTGTTCACCTCCGCCTTGTTGCTTTTCCTCTAGCAGGCGAATGAGATCTTCTTTTTTCGCTGTATTGATTTCATTTGTGGAAAGAGGGAAATCAGCGTACGAACGCGCCAGCTTGCGCAAATCGTTGATCGATTGTTCAGCAAGAGCAGATGCAGGTTGTGCCTGTGCCGGCTTTACCTCTTCCGGTACGGGTGGTTTCAACAGGTTCTTGATCATTTTCGGTACACTTTCATCTGGGCGCGGGATGACGTGAGAGTGGAGCAATCGTCCAACACGTCTCGCTGCGTCCGCTCCGGCATCGACAGCTGCCTGTACAGAGGATACATCACCGATTACATACACGGTGACGATTCCGCCATCCGCTCCTTCATAAGAAACTACCTTGACATCAGCGGCCTTGGCGGCAGCATCTGCGGCAGCGATAAGAGCGGGCAAGCCCAATGTTTCAATCATGCCGAGTGAGTATGCATGAGCGCGCATTTACATGTCCTCCCCTTCAAGAGGGAAAATCCCTTTTATCGTTTTACAGGTTGCTCGGCAACACTTCTAACTGCAGTGGCAAATGCTTCTGCTGCTGCTGTGCAAGCAGACTGGCTACCCGTCAAAAGCGCTCCCCCGAAGTTTGTTTCTGTAGGCGGTCCAAAAAACTGCATCATTTGTACGTCTGCTGCCTTGAGAGCTGCATCGATACCGTACATGGCTTCCAGTGGTGGAGCGATCAAATAGGCGAGCGGCTCCCCTTCTGGAACTCCCGCCAGCTGGGATAAATAGCTTCCAGTCCGCGACACGACATGGGCGTAATACGCATGCGTTCCCTCTTCATTTAGAGAGTAAAAGCATGCTCCGCTTTCCATGAATGCAACGGCTGCATCCAGACCGCTCTGTACCTCCGATGGCGTCGCTCCTCCAATCATCCCGATGAACTCGCCGGATAACGGACCAGAAGCGTGACCGGAGCCCGCATAAAACGACTTGGCATAAACTACTTCTACAGCTGCCTTTTTCGTCGCCTCATCGATCGCCGTATATCCCACATCATCAATCGTGGAAGTCAAAAGACCCAGACTTCGAATATGCGAAGGCAGGTTCAACTTCTCCGCGAATTGAGGATCGACATTGGGAATCAGCCGGATCGCAAGCGGCGTCGCTCGAATTGGTTTTTCCATGCGTGTCACTCCTTTCAAACAACTACTACCCTTTTCAAAACGCAAAAAAAGGTGTCCAGAACACAGGAAACAATCCTCATGTTCATGGCACCTTTGCCTTTTGTTTGTTCACTTGTTAAATAAGAAACAAAACAAAATTTTGTATTCTTATCCGTGTCTCTAATGTATGACAAGGGCGGGAAAATTGCAAGCGTTTTCGCTTACCTGTCACTTTCCAAATTCCTGCATCTTTTGATTTTACCAAACAGATCGACAACGATAAAATGGACTAATCTCAGGAAAAACAAGATGGAGGGATGTTCAAGGTGGATCACTGGATGATACTCGTGTCGATCGTCCTGTTTGCGGCGTTACTACAAACAAGTACAGGCTATGGCTTTTCCATTATCGGAACGCCTTTTTTGTTTCTGCTCTACCCGGCTCACAGCGCGATTCAAATCAATATTATCCTTTCCCTATGTATCTCCGTTTTCATGATTTACAAGATCAGGCATGAAGTAGACACACTTCTGCTCGGCAGATTGATTCGTGGTAGCCTGATCGGGCTGATTCCCGGGATCTTGATTTATCTGTATGTCGATGTCACTTTACTCAAATTGGTTGTCGGTGCCCTTATTTGCATATCGACGATTCTTTTGATCCTAAAGCTGACGATCAGTCAAACAAAAAAGAAGGATTACGCTACAGGCGCAATCTCGGGTCTACTCACAACTAGCATCGGGATACCTGGACCACCGCTGCTGCTTTATTTTGCAGGAGTGGGCACGAAAAAGGAAACGCTTCGCAGCACGACACTCGCCTACTATTTGTTTATTTATTTGGTCAGCCTGATCATGCAAGTAGGTTTTGCCGGGACGAATAAAGAAGTTTGGCTTTCTTCCCTCATCGCACTGCCTGCGCTTTTTGCCGGAATTCTCCTTGGACAGCTTCTATTTAAAATGATCAGCCAGCGCGTATTCCAAATCCTCACCTACGTTATCCTGCTGTTTACAGGCTTGTATTTGGTGACTACGAGTCTGTAATTTTGGGGACTCGAATTGGTTCCATCACTTTTTCTAAATTCGGCCATTTAACAGACACACGCACGGATTATCTTTGTTGTGTAGCCAAAATGGGTAAGCCCGAAAGCTGGCTCAACACAATAAAAGATGAATCCCGAGGAGGAATTTCACATGAAAAAGAAAATCGCAATGTCTGTAATGGCTCTCGCTGTATCCGCAATGGCAGGTTCCGCATTCGCAGCTGAAAAGGCACCTGCCGCCAAAATGGAAGGTCCTGCCCAAGTGAAAATGGCAACCCTCACAGCAGTACCAGCTATCAACCTGGAGCAAATGGCAAAAGAAAAAGGCATTACTGTAGAAGAGCTGATCGCGCAGCTCGAAAAAGAAGGAAAAATTACTAAAGGTGTAGCTCTGGTTGATGCAAAAATCGATCCGGCTAATGGTGACAGCAACCTACCGATGACGGCAATCTTCCATATAAACGATGCTGAGCAAGGAATTGTGTCCTTCTCCCTCACAAAAGCGATTAGTTTGGAAGAAATGGCAAAAGAAAAAGGTATCACTGTGGAAGAGCTGATCGCGCAGCTCGAAAAAGAAGGAAAAATTTCCAAAGCCGTACCAACAACTCCTGCAGCAAAAAAATAAACAACACTAACTCTGGTGATACGGGCTACGTATAAATAGCAAAAATGCCTTTGACGAAAGAACTTGTCAAAGGCATTTTGCTTGCAAGCGGTGGAATTACAGTGTAAGACCGCCGTCAATTGTCACGATGGAACCAGTCATGTAGCTGGACCCAGGCGAAGCCAGGAACGCTACCACGTTTGCCACTTCATCCGCGTCCGCCATACGACCGATGCGCGGGAATTGAATGTCAGGCACATTGCCTGTTTCTTTGATCGTTTGTTCCATGCCTGCTACGAGGCTAGTTGTCACGCCACCTGGGCAAACCGCATTGATGCGCACACCCGTTTTCGCATACTCCAAAGCAGCACCCTTGGTAATACCGACAACCGCATGCTTGCTAGCGGAATAAACGGACAAGCTGTGCTCGCTTTTCAAGCCTGCTGTAGAAGCAGTGTTGATAATCGAACCAGAGCCTTGCTTCACCATTACCGGTATGACGTATTTCAAGCCCATGAACACACCTTTAAGGTTCACAGCCAGGATGCGGTCAAACTCAGATTCAGGAATGTCTGCAAGCAGATACGGCTTTTGAATAATCCCAGCATTGTTGAAGAATACGTCGATGCGGCCGTATGCTTCCATCGCTTTGTTTACATAGTTTTGTACGTCAGCGGATTCTGCTACGTTTGCTTGAACAAAAATGCCTTCTCCGCCTTTTTCTTTGATCAGACCCAGTGTTTCCTCACCTGTTTGCTGATTGAAATCGACCAGCACCAGCTTCATGCCCATTTCAGCCAGCTTCAGACTTGTAGCACGTCCCATTCCGCTTCCAGCACCTGTTACTAAAGCAACTTGTCCTTGTTGATTGGTCATGTCATGTCACTCCTTATGTTTTTGATGTTCCTCGAGGTTCGCTACCATCTTCTTATAAGACTGGAGCAGCTCACCTAGCTCTTCATCAGAAAAATTGGTCCATAGCGCATCTGTCAAAGTAGCATAACGATTGTTGATCCTATCGAGAATTTCTTGGCCCAAAGCAGTTATGGCAAGCAGAGTAACACGTCGATCTGTTTCGGGAATTTGTCGTTCGATATATCCTTTTTTCACTAGTTTATTGGCTAGATTTGTGACGGCAGGCAAGCTGATGAACAGTCTCTCAGCGAGCTCCGAGCTTTTCACAGCACCTTCCTCTGCCAAAATTTCTAGGATGTACACCTGAGAACCCGACATGTCACTGTCCAGAATCTTTCCATACGAAATGATAAACTTGTGGACCATGCTCGACAGTAATTTGGATAGTTCGTCCCGCTCTCTCATCTTGGCTGGGTCGTCACCTCTTCAATTAAAAGTTAAGACTACTAATAGTTAAAAGTATTAACTATTATCACTTAGAGTCTACCTCGTCCTTCTTACTTTTGTCAACCAGCCACACCGCAGGACGGCTTCGCCATATTTCAGACACACAGATCTCGTACAATAGAAAATCCATGTTTATCGTAGATAGATGCGCTGCTTAACAAATGATGGCAGACCAAATACCCCATTGCCTTGCTATGATGATAGCAATCCAATATGGACCGGTTAGAAAAGAGGTCGTAAACACGTGAAACGAATTTATATCATTGAAGATGAAATGCCGATTGCTCGCCTGATGCAGGTCTATCTGCAACGAGCCGGCTATGAAGTCAATTGGAATGACGGAAATCAGGATTCTCTCCAGACCTTTCTCTCCTGGAGGCCCGATCTGGTTTTGCTTGATCTCATGCTCCCGAACCACGACGGACTGGAAATACTCGATCAAATTCGTCAGTACAACAGCTGCCCCGTGATCATCATAACTGCCCGCGGTACGGTACCTGACAAGCTTCAGGGCTTGTCCCAAGGCGCGGATGACTATATTGCCAAGCCTTTTGATCCCGAAGAGGTTCTTGCCAGAGTACAAGCTGTGCTGCGCCGTTCCTCCTATCTCGCTGAAGCAGATATCGTCAGACTCGGAATGCTGTCGATTGACTTTTCGGCACAAAACGTACTCCTCGGAAAAGAACCTGTTTCGTTGATGCCGCGCGACTGGCAGCTGCTTGCTTTTATGGCGCGTCACCCCAATCAGTGCTTCAGTCGCGATCAGCTTTTGGACCAGGTATGGGGAATGGATTTTGACGGGGGAGATCGCGCTGTGGATACTGCTGTCAAACGTTTGCGCAAGAGCTTGCTGCAATGGCCGAGCAGCGAGGGTGAAATCACTACAATCAGAGGAATGGGGTACAGTCTGCGTGTTTATTAAACGAAGCTCTAAGCCCAAGTCGCCAGTGCCTCTCTTGCGCTACTGGACCTGGCGCTATGCGATGATATTGTCGATCATGCTACTCGGGATTGGCTTTTTCGGCATTTACTGGATTAATAAAAATGCCACCGAGCAGCAGTTTGCTGTATTGGAAGCAAGAACGCAGCTGTTGGCTGATTCGTATTCCAAGGTAGCTTTTGCAAAAACCTTTACGATTTCACCTATAGAAACACTTCAGCCCTCGATCCCGCTGGTCCAATCGGCTCAAGCAGTTCCCACGACATCAGCTGCTTTTGCTGCGACAGCCATGCCCGACATTCCAATGGATCATGTGGTTCAAATCTCTAATCTGTCCAACTTGCAGCTCAAGAACTTGACTGCCGTGACTCCTGCAACAAAGGTTGTGCTGCCAACTCCGATTACACCTGCCAATAAAAAAATGGAAACACGCGAAATCATCGCTACAAATGACGCTACCTGGCTGCGTGTAGGTATACCTTACTATCTGCAAAATGAAGTAGCCGGTACGTATTATGTGAGCACGCGGCTTAATAATGATCTCGTCCATACGTATATCACCATCATGGTATCTATCGGGATCATTACCTTGTGTGGCTGGGGCATTGTTTATGTCTTGTCACGCTCCCTGACCCAGCCGCTGCGACAGCTGGCACTGGCTGCCGAGCAAATTTCTGCTGGCAACTATGAACCCGCTTTGCCTGATGCTTCGCGAATCAAGGAGTCAGAAATCAGTCAGTTGATCGTATCTTTCGATGAGATGGCGAATCGCCTGGGTCAGCTGGAACGAATGCGTACGGATTTGCTCGCTGGCGTCTCTCATGAGCTGCGTACTCCAGTCACATCGATTCGCGGCATGATACAGGCAGTAAAGGACGGGGTCGTAAGCGGAACTGATGCAGATGAATTCATGCAAATCAGCATGGATGAAGCCAAGCGCTTGCAAACGATGGTCAATGACCTGCTTGATTTTTCCTCTATGGAGGCAGGGGCCGTTCACGCGGAAAACAAGGAAATAAACGTATCGGAACTTTTCGATCAATTGATTTCGCAGGTGAACACACTGTCTTCCTTTGCAGATATTGAAGTAAGCGCCTCTCTCCAACCTACTGATCTCGTCTGGACCGGAGATGAATCACATATCAAGCAAATCTTGCTCAATCTGCTTGGAAACAGCGCTGCCGCCAAAGCGACACAAATTCAGATCATTGCGGAAAAACTGGGTGATCAATTCATCATCGACGTTATTGACAACGGCAGGGGCATCCCGGAATCAGAAGCACCGTTCATTTTCGAGCGATATTATCGCGGAGATAGCAAGCGAAAGAAAAAGCATGGACTCGGCTTGGGACTGACGATTTCCAGGCTGCTTGCCAAAGCTCATCAAGGCAACGTGGAATTGGTCCGAAGCAGCGAGGCAGGTACAGTTTTTCGCCTCACTCTTAGCATCTCACCCGCACCCAAAAACTTTTAGGGAGAATCGAACCGATCGCACAACAAAATCGTTTCCTAGAGAAAGAAGTAGAGATCAGGGGGGAAAAGAGGTGTGCCTGTCTCATGCAAAACTGGAGTGACGCGGACTTAATGCAACTCGTCATGCAAAAACACCGTCCAGCACTAGAGGAACTATATGACCGCTACATTAAGCTAGTCTACTCTTTTGCTTTGAAAAGCACGCAAGACGAGCAGCATGCCAGAATTATTGTTCAGGCAGTATTTACTCGTCTGTGGACATCGGAGTCGGGCTACAGCGCTGAAAAGGGGCAGTTTGTAAACTGGCTGATTACGATTACCCGAAACATTACGATCGACCATCTTCGCCGTGAAAAGCGGAATCAGCGTTTCGTTCCCGTCTCCCCCGACAAATGGGAGCATATCCCGGACCATCCGGCCAACAATCCAGCCGACGTCCTCTCCCGCAAGCTGATTCGTGAACAGATGGAACAGGCATACAAATATCTCTCTCAAAGCCAGATTGAACTGATTCAGTCGCTGTATTGGGAGGGCTATTCGCTTAGTGAAATTGCACAGATGCGGAATGAACCGCTCGGCACTATCAAAAGCCGCCTACACCAAACGTTGAAAATCTTGCGGAACCACCTGATACCAGAGATGGAGGGGTAAAACGTGGATAACCGTAACCGCTGTTCTTTTTCAGACGATCTGATTTCGTATGCAATTGGGGAATGCACAGATAATCAGAAGCACATCCTTGAGGAGCATATCGCGACTTGTCCGCTTTGCCGACAAGAAGTGATTGAATTGCGGGAGGCTTGGGAATTGATACCTTACCAAATACCGTATCAGCCACAAAACGTGGATGTGCCTGCTGATCTGAAAGATCAAGTAATGGCTGCGATTTTTGCACCAAACGAAAAGACCCATAAAACCTGGAAGCAGCGCGCGGACACCTTTACAGCCAAATGGAGACCTGCTGCCACGCGATTTGTCGTAATCGGCTTGGCGCTCGCTTTAATCGGAGTGATCTGGAATAACCTGTCGCTACGTCAACAATTGCTCGCCTCGAGGGAATTCTCACAGCCTACCCAGGTGGTACAATCGTATTCCCTGCAAGCGACTGCGGACGCCACTGCTTCATCTAGGGGAATTGCCTGGATGTATGACCAGAGCGAGAAAAGAATACTCGTTTTTCATCTCCAGGGGCTTGCTGCCACGCAAGGAACAGAAGCATATCAGGTCTGGTTGATTCACGATGGCAAAAGGCACAGTGCGGGTGTCTTTCGTGTAGACAATCAAGGGACGGGCCTACTCGCCTACGAAATGCACGATCCGTCTCTGCCGTTTGAAGCAATCGGCATCACGCTAGAGCCAGATGAAACCGGAAGCCAGCCTCGCGGAAAAAAAGTGTTGGGCACATAAGCAAAGCAGCAAACCGCTATCCCCTCCTCAACGTTACCTAAGTCGAAATCATTTAGAAGAGACTTGGAGGGGATTTATGATGAAAAAATCGGTCATTCTTTTACTTATTGGCATACTGCTGACAGGCGCTCTTGGGATTGGCTGGGCAAGTGCAGCTACACTCGTGCCTTCTGCTGCTATGACTATCAAGGTAGACGGAAAAACAATCCTTGGAAACGAAGCATTGTTCATATCTAACAGCCATGCGCTGGTTCCGGCAAACGACATCGCCCAAGCTGTCGGAGCTAGTGCTGCCTATGATCAAGCAGCAAAAACGATCACCATTAAAAAAGATACAAATACGTATCTATTTACTGTAAATAGCCAAGCAGTCAAGATCAACGGTGGTTCCATTACAGCAGACACACCCGCTTCGCTTGTTCATGGTGTGCCTTATGTACCAGTCCGTTTTCTTGCAGATCAACTCGGGATGGAGGTAGCATTTGACAAAGCCTCCAACTCGATTTCTCTGACTTCTCCTCAAAAGCCCTCTTTCCTCATCATTTCCCCTGCAAATGGTGACATCTTGTACTCCGACCAGGTAAAAGTAGCCGTCACCGCTTTTCACCATCAGTTAGCAGATTTCCGCCAACATGCGCAAACTATGGCAGGACAGGGACACATCCATGTTTGGCTCGATACCGATCCATCAGATCCCAAGCTCGCTTATAAGATGATCAATGGTGAGCCTGCCGTCTTTGATAACGTCCCTCCTGGGTCTCACAAATTGACCGTACAGCTGGTTGGCAATGACCACAAGCCTATTTCACCTGAGATAAAACAAGTGATCCATTTTAAAACAGCGACAAAATCAGTCCATGAAACGACATCCCACAGCACGGTACAGGAAACGGCTACTGCGCCATCATCAGATTCTACAGCTCCATCGTCTCACGCATCGGCAGCTCCTGCTCCAGTTGCTAAAAGTTATCAGGTAAACATTCAATCATTTTCCTTCTCCCCCGGCTCGATCACTGTCGAAAAAGGAGCAACAGTTACCTTTACCAACCTCGATGATGTAGTCCATACCGTCACTGCGACAGACGGCTCATTTGATAGTGGTCCCATCAAACAAAATGCAACTTACACCATAACCTTTTCAAAATCAGGCGTGTATTCCATCTACTGCAAGCCGCATACCTTCATGACAGGAACTATCACCGTGAAATAAGTCTGTTATAAGCGTTCAAAAAAGGGGAAGCAGCACGTGTAATCACGCGTGCTGCTTCCTTGATTTAAGTATATGCACCTTCTGGCAAATGCGTGCGTATGAGATCCATAAAAATATCTAATGCTTTTGTATGAAACTCGTTTGTTTTTGTCACTAGAGAAAAATCTCGTGTCACTGGTGTACCCGCTACCTTCAGCGTGCAAAGAGTACCTAGCTTGCGTTCTTTACGAATCGCCCAGTATGAAAGCAGACTGATGCCCAGACCAGCCTCCACCGATTCCTTGATGACTTGGGTGCTCCCGAATTCCATCCGTTTTTTAGGTTGAATCTGCAGCATGCGAAACATTTTTTCTGCGGCTTCTCTTGTACCCGAGCCTTCTTCTCGAATAATCCAGGTTTCGTCAAAGAGCTCAGCGACGCTTACCTCTTCTTTATTTGCCAAGTGGTGCGCTGGAGACACAATCAGAAACATGCGGTCATCAGCAAATGGCTCGACACACATCTTTTCATGCACAAGCTCTCCTTCCACTATTCCGACATCCAATTGCCGATTCGCTACAAGCTCGGTGATCACAGTGGAATTGTGGATCGTTATCGTCGGAGTAATCAACGGATAGTGCTCCTGCATGCGCGCGATGACATGAGGCAGCACGTATTCACCGTAGGTGTAGCTGGCACCAATGGTCAAATGACCACTTGGCGTATTCATCAAATCGTCCACCAGACTCTGCATACGTGTGTACAACCCGAGAATCTCCCGTGCGTGATGGTAAACGATTTCTCCTGCCTTATTCAAGCGAACATATTTGTTGCTGCGCTCCAAAAGCTTCGTTCCCACTGCTCGCTCCAAGGATAGAATGTACTGGCTAACGGCAGGCTGGGTCATGTGCAGTTCTTCGGCTGCTCGCGAAAAGTTTTGCCTGTCTGCCACTGTCACAAAAACGAGTAGCTGCTGATCCATGCTGCATCACCTCGTCCTTTTCATCAATAATAAGTTAATGCTTATCGTGACTATCGCAATGATTTATTTTTCTTATTATAGCAATTGTTTTATTCTGAGGTTGTAAATCTTTTCGAGGAGTGATTGCAATGGCCACTCAGCTGAAAGACAGCGTGCCATTGAACAACAGCAGTGCAGCTGCACAGTCCGGAAAACCCCAAGGAAGCAAAGTGTCTTCCCTCTCGTTATGGATCGGTGGCGTCGCCTTTACTTTTGTAGTCGCCCTGCTCGGGTATGGACTATCTCGTGTTCCTGGCTTTGATCGAGTCGGTCCTTTGGCTTGTGCGATCCTGATTGCGGTCGCCTATCGCCAATTTTGGGGATATCCCGAGGCTCTGCGATCAGGCATTCAGTTCTCTGCCAAACGTTTATTGCGTCTTGCCATCATTTTGTACGGTCTCAAGCTAAATATTGACGTCGTGCTTCACCAAGGTCTCGGTCTACTCGTCTATGACGTAGGTGTAATTATTTTCGCTATCGCCCTCACCATGCTGCTTGCAAAATGGATGAAGGCAGAGCCATCCCTCTCCCTCATGCTCGGAGTAGGTACTGGAGTGTGCGGGGCCGCTGCCATCGCCGCCGTTTCTCCTATTATCCAGGCAAAAGATGAGGATACCGCTATCGGCGTAGGCATTATTGCTTTGGTCGGAACGGTGTTTGCCGTCGGCTATACCGTGCTGCGCCCGTTTTTGCCCATGTCAGCGGTAGATTACGGCATGTGGTCGGGAATTAGTCTGCATGAAATTGCCCATGTAGCGCTGGCTGCTGCACCTGCTGGACAGGATGGTCTGGCAATCGGTCTTTTGGCAAAATTGGGCCGCGTGCTACTGCTTGTCCCGCTCTGTTTTATCTTGATGTTCTGGATGAAACGAACCGGTAAAATTCAAAGCGGCACCAAAATCGAGTTTCCCTGGTTCTTGATCGGCTTTCTGGCCATGAGTCTTTTCGGCAGCTACGTACTCGGCAAACAGATTCCTGTTTCTGAAGCGTTCAATACGGGTGTAGCCAATGTAACGACATTTGTTCTGACGATGGCGATGGTGGGTCTTGGGCTAAACGTGAATTTGCGTGCGCTGCGCACAAAAGCGGCACGTCCACTGATTGCCATGTCGATCACTTCAATTCTGCTCTCTGTCCTATCGTATGTATTGATTTAAGAAATGCTGTGACACGTATAAAATGGTCTGCTTATCTTCGCCCGGAATCTGCTTGTGGCGAAGATTTTTTTGTGCAGGAAAGATGTAGACTTTCGCTATTGGACTTGGGGATAACCCGAGATTTTCTAATGGATAAGGACAAAGGTTATCCCCATATGTTGATAACGGTGTGATTATCTTTTCTTGGGGGCATCCACATGTTGAGAAAACCGTTTTACAGGCGACCAAATATCCTGTTTATTATGGTGGATGAAGAACGTTATCCACCTGTGTATGAGGAACCTGCTATTACGGCATGGAGACAGGAAGTTCTCCACGCCCATTCGTTTTTGCGCAGGCACGGACTTGAATTCACACGTCACTACGTCGGAGCTACTGCCTGTTCACCAAGCAGAGCGACATTATTTACGGGGCAGTACCCTTCTTTGCACGGCGTTTCCCAAACCACGGGCGGAGCCAAACGGTCGGCAGACAGCGATATGTTTTGGCTGGACAGAAATACGGTTCCAACCATGGGTAATTATTTCCGGGCAGCTGGTTATCGTACGTTTTACAAAGGCAAATGGCATTTTACTGACCCTGATATCTGGATACCCGGAACCCATATTCCCGTTCGCAGCTACACGCCCGGAACCGGAGTACCCGACCCGGAAAAAGAGCGCTTGTATTTGCTTGCTGATCGCTTGGACGGGTACGGCTTTTCAGGCTGGATCGGTCCAGAGCCGCACGGGAGGGCTCCTCATAATTCCGGGTCATCTGCTGCGATCGGGGTGAACGGCCGGGATGTGATCTACCGTACCGAGGTCGTTGAATTAATCCAACAGCTAGAAGAGGAAAAAGACGAGCTGGATCACCCCGACTCGTACCAGCCCTGGCTGATTGTCGCATCTTTTGTCAATCCACATGACATCGTCCTCTATGGTGATGTAACTGCTCGTCTACCTTTTTTTCGCTTTCATGTTGATCATTCTGTTCCTGACGTCCTTCCGCCTCCTACCCAAGATGAATCACTCGCCACGAAGCCTCGCTGCCAAGCAAGCTATCGCGATGTTTTCCCGCAAGCTTTTCAGCCGATCAGCAACCTCGAGTTTTATCGCCGCCTGTACTTTCAGCTTCAGCAAAACGCTGATCAAGAAGTGATGCATGTACTGGAGGCGATTTCCCAAACCTCCTTTTACAACGAAACCATCATCATTTTTACGTCTGATCACGGGGAACTACTCGGCGCACATGGGAATCTCCATCAAAAATTTTATTGTGCTTATGAGGAAAGCATTCACGTTCCCTTTATTATCCACAATCCGCTTCTTTTTCCACAGCCATTTTATACAGATCAGCTGACAAGCCATGTAGACATACTCCCCACCCTGCTCAGCCTGATTGGAGCAGATACTCCCGCTATCACCAAGCTACTCAAGCAAACCCATAGTGAGGCACGGCATCTCGTTGGGCGGGATCTTACCCCCCTCATCCTCGGGGAAGATGCTACATGTCCTACATATCCAGAGTGTCTCTATTTTATGACCGAGGACGATGTGACCAAGGGACAGCATCAGGTCAGCGTATTTCTTCAGCCCTACCACGCTGTTATTCCTCCCAATCGCATAGAAACGGTCATCGCTCGCCTCTATCACGACGAAAAAGAAAGCCTGTGGAAATATTCCCGGTACTCCGCCTCTGACAATAACAATTTATCCACAAATAACATGGCAATACCCGATGAATATGAATTATACAATCTGACATCTGACCCTTTGGAAGCGTACAATCTGGCCTCTCCAGCGTACGCAACTCCCCACTCAGAACGCATTCGACTGCAGATGGAGGCGCTGCTTCAGGAGCAACGAGAACAAAAGCGGCTCACTCCCGGCTAACGGTTCTCCCAAAGTGAAGTGTGGATAACTGAAAAAGGCGGCCACCTCCTGAACGGAAGATAGCTGCCTTTTTAATTATAACCGGAATTGTCCACAGCGAAGTGGAGAAAACTCCTTGATTATTCTTGCTCCAAGAGCACCTTTTCCAATGCGCTGATGGCTTCCTGCTCGTCTGCTCCATCTGCCATCAATGTAATTTCATCGCCTTTTGCAATTGCGGAGGACATGATGCCCATAATGCTTTTTCCATTGACGGTCTTTTCTTTTTTCACGATTTTGATTTCACTCGCAAACGTCGTAGCCACTTTTACAAAAGTAGCCGCAGGTCGTGCATGCAGACCATGCGCTAGCTGAACGACAATTTTCTTCTCCACCATCGTGCTGTACCTCCTCAGATGTCATTTTGATTAAGCACTTTCTTCACGAATGCTTCTACCTGCTCAGACGTGCTCATGGATAAGATGGCTTCCGTATGCTGTGATGCTTCCTCCAGACTGAGTCGACTGATCTGCTGGCGCGCTGGCAAAATACTGCCGGCACTCATACTGAACTCATCGAGACCAAAGCCAAGCAGGATCGGTATCGCTATCGAATCGCCTGCCATTTCGCCACACATCCCCACCCATTTGCTATTAGCATGGGCTGCCTTGATGACATTGTAGATCAAGCGCAGAACAGCAGGATGGTACGGCTGATAGAGATAGGCGACGCGCTCATTCATTCGGTCCGCAGCCATTGTATATTGAATCAGGTCATTGGTGCCGATGCTAAAAAAGTCTACCTCTCGTGCCAGCTGATCTGCCATCATCGCTGCAGCAGGGATCTCAATCATGATACCCGCTTCGTAGCGATCAGATACAGCTATACCTTTTTCTAGCAAGCCTTTTTTCTCTTCCTCCAAGATCTGCTTCGCCTGTCGGAATTCCTCCAAAGTAGCAATCATGGGGAACATGATTTTCAGGTTGCCATAGACACTGGCACGCAGAAGAGCACGCAGTTGGGTACGGAATAGCTCCTGGTTGTCCAGACACAAGCGAATCGCCCGGAAACCGAGAAACGGATTCAGTTCCTCTGGCATAGGCAAATAGGAAAGCTGCTTGTCACCGCCGATGTCCAACGTACGAATAACGACAGGCTTTCCTCCCATCTGCTCAAGCACTTGTTTATAGGCGAGAAACTGTTCTTCTTCCGTCGGGAAATCATCGCGTCCCATATAAAGAAATTCGGTACGAAAAAGCCCTACTCCTTCTGCGCCATTTGCCAGTACTCCTGCCAAATCGTCAGGACTGCCGATATTGGCGGCCAGCTCCACATAATGCTGGTCTGTTGTCAACGTCTTCTCATGCACCAGCTTTGTCAGCTCTGCTCTTCGTCCGGCATATTCAGCCTGCTTGCGTTCATAGTCGGCCACTTCTTCTGGACTCGGATCAATAATGACGATTCCTTCATGCCCGTCCAAAATAATCGTTGTACCAGGCTCAACCACGCCTGTGATGACACGCGTCCCTACTACTGCTGGAATCTCAAGCGATCGTGCCATGATAGCGGAATGGGAGGTCCGTCCACCGATATCTGTTACGAAGCCTTTGACAAACTGGCGATCCAGCTGGGCTGTATCTGATGGGGTCAGGTCCTCCGCTACCACGATGACTTCTTCCGTCAGTTCGCCTGGACCCGCGAATGATATACCGAGCAAATGTGACACGATACGCTTCGTCACATCGCGGATATCCGCTGCTCGCTCACGCATGTATTCATCATCCATCTGTTCGAACAGGCCGATAAAGACTTGGGCAACGTCGCTTACGGCACTCTCGGCGTTGACCTTTTCCTGCTCGATCTTCTCTTTTACTGTATCGACCAGCTCAGGGTCTTCGAGAACGAGGAGATGAGCCTTGAAAATATCCGCATGATCATCGCCCATTTCTTGTTCCACACGAGTAACAATGCCTTGCAAATCAAGCTTGGCACTCTCCAATGCCGCTTTAAAACGCTTGATCTCACTCGCTGTGTCTTCTATGGCAACCATTTTGATCTGAAAATCAGGAGCCGCCAGCAAAAATGCCTTGCCGATTGCGATTCCAGTAGAAGCCTTTACCCCAATGATTTTTTGCGACATTTCCACACTCACCTCTCCTCAATGTGTACTAGTCCATTCCTGTAACAAACGAGCCTGCCTGCGTACCACTTCTTCTAACGAATGACCCGTCGGAATACCTGTACAATTGTGTAATGTATATTCCCAGCCGAACTCGTTTTTGTCTGCTTGTATACGCACCGCTTCTGCATCTTCTTGATAGTCGAACTGAAGTGCGGCTGCAATAGCCAAGCCTAAATAATCGGGAGTAATCCCATGCTCGATACATTGCAGTGCTGGACCGACCAAACGATCTTGCGCAGAAAGCTTGCGAATCGGTGAGCGTCCCACGCGAGTAACCTCGTCGGACAGCATTGGATTCGTAAACCGCTCCAGTATTTTTTCTACGTAGCGCTGATGCTCTTGCTCGTCAAAGCCGTGCTTGATCGCTAGCAAGGCACTCGTCTCGCTCAATGCTCCTCGTGTAGCTTTACCAATCTCAGTATTTTGGATCGCTGCGTCGATCGTTGCATATCCCATTTGATAGCCCAAATAGGCAATGACAGCATGCCCGGTATTTACCGTGAACAGCTTTCGTTCAATATATGGCGCCAGGTCATCGACATATGTGAGTCCTGCTACTTGCGGCTTTTCCCCAATAACCTGGGATTGATCCACCGCCCATTCAAAAAACGGTTCCACCATAACCAACAGTTTGTCATCGTGCTGCTGCAAAGGGACAATCCTGTCTACAGCGGCATTGGGAAAACCGATTTTCTCTGCGGCTAACACCCGATCGGCCTCTGGTAAAAAGCCGTATACATGCTCCTTCAGTGCTGCACTGCCCCCGATCATGTTCTCGCAGGCAATGACATTCAATGGTCGCTTTGAGGTGGCGAGCCTTTTCGAAATACCTGCTGCGATCCCACTCGCGATATGAGGGAGAATATGCGGACCTACTGCAGTCGTAACGAGATCCGCGTTAGCGATTGCCTGGGCAACAGCTTCCACATCAGCACCATGGAGTGCACTGACGTTTTCTACTACTGACTCAGGTTTTCCTGCTGTAGCCAGCTGCACGCGATACGCTTTTCGCTCGTTCAACTCATCGACCAAAGCCGTATTGACGTCGACAAACACTACCTCGTACCCCGCTTGATGCAGCAATTGACCGATAAATCCTCGGCCTATATTTCCGGCTCCAAAATGGACTGCTAGCATGAGTGATTACACCTCCTCAGAGAACAGGGCGATAATCTCATCAGCCGACGTCGCTTGCACTACCCGCTTGACGTTTTCCTCCTCGGAGCAAATGATCGCGATATTGGAGAGCACCTCCAAATGCTCATCTCCAACGGCCGCAATTCCCACGAGCAAGTAAGCGGTATTTCCATCTCCGAAATCGACCCCTTCAGGAACCTGGACAATCGAAATCCCTGTAGATTGGATCTCCTGCTTCGATTCGTTCGTGCCGTGCGGAATCGCAACCCCACTGCCGATATACGTTGTAGCAAGCTGCTCTCGCTCTTGCATTTTCTCCACATATGCCGCCGTCACATGACCAGCCTGCACAAGCAGATTACCAGCCAGTCGGATTGCCTCTTCTTTGCTTGCTACCTTTGCATTCAACATGATTTTCTCAGCTGTCAGTATGTTTTTCATTATGTTCTCTCCCATCCTATCTTTTTCTGGCAAAACGCATACAATTTATCTGCTATATAATCAGCAATTTGCTGTGTTTCTCCTGTCTCCAAAACACTCTGCATCTCTTCTTCAATGAGGAGTGAGCTGATCTCACTTAACACTTCCAGACCCTCTTGCGGTACGTCCCTCGGGCCTATCATCACTAGTAACAAATGAATGGACATGTGTTCTTCATCCATAGACCGGAGCAAAAGCGGTTCCTGCAGCCTGTGAATGGTAAAGGACACTTTTATTACGTTGTCATTTCTCCCGTGAAATAATGCCATCGATGTACCTGGAATACCCAATCCGCCAAGCTTTTCCCGATCCAGCAGCTGCTGCATGACGGGAGCTGCTTCTTTGATCGTTTGGCTCTCTTTTAATTCCTGACTCATTTCTTGCAAAAGGCTACGTAAATCGAGCCCGTGGTTATCCCATACCCGCACCCGCAGGCCCTCTACGATCTCACTCGCGTATCGTGAGTAGTTTTGCATCGCCCTGAGCTGCTCGATCGACTTTTTCCCGCTAGGAGCCACACTCATTACTCTGGGTGCAGTCGACTTCTCCCCTGTGCTGTGGAGATGAAATTTGATTTTCTGGATATCTTCCTGCGGCAAGAGTGGGCTGACCACTACATAATCCAGAGGCGAAAGCGGCAATGGAATGGTCGAGATGATCAGATCGTACTCCCTTTCCGGGATGTCCCCCAAATCGAACATGGACAAATTTTGGAGGCTGACAATCTCGGGAATTTCCTTTTTGATACGCGTAGCTAATATCTTGGACGAGCCGATTCCACTCGAGCAGACTACGAGGGCCCTGTAACGCTGCTTCTCCTGACGCGTTCGCTCAAGCGCCGCTCCGAGATGCATGACGAGATAACCAACCTCCTCGTCAGGAACCTCGAATTGCGGGAATAATGCCGCCACTGCGTCTTTTACTACCAAAAACAGCTCTTGATAGTTGGTTTTGATCTGGTCCAGGATCGGATTGCGAATCTCCATCTTGCGCTTCAATCTGTACAGGGCTGGCTCCAGATGAGTAAGCAGTCCATGAAACAAGGACGAATCCTCTTTCAGTGGTACCCCCAGGCTCTCTTCACATACTTGGATTAGACGGTAGGTAGTCGCCATCAACTCTGTATTTTCCGGCCAAAAGGAGTCATCCTGGGAATGACGCAGCTTGGCTCCACGCAAATGCATCGTAATATAGCCGACTTCAGCAGCGGGAATCTCCATGTGAAAGATCAGCTGGAGCCGCTCCATGATACGCTGCGCAGCCTGGTACTCGGACGTGTTGATTAACTCACTCAACGTTTTTTCGTCAAAATGGATATTCTCTCCCTTTTCCACCCGCTCGACAGCCAGTGCCAAGTGGGTAACCAGACCGATATAGGCACTGTCAGCCAAATGGTAGGGAAGATCTTCCTCCAGGTTGTTTAACGCATTTTCTACTTTGATCAGCTTTTCCCGGTCAATCAGACCAAGCAGGCGCTCCGAGATCGAGTCAATATTTCGCAGTGCTTTGTTCTGTATGTTTTCTTTGATAACCCCGATCATTTCATGGTCGTCCAAATGCTCAGAGATCAATCGGCTGATCACCCTTCGCTTGGAAGATTCCGTACCGAGCAGCTCCACGCCGTAGCCTCTTTTGCGCAAAAGCGATAGCTCATACCGGGCAAGCATGACCTCCAAATCATCCAGGTCATGACTGATGGTAGCTGTCGTCACTTTTAAATCAATGGCTAGAGAGATGAGCTTGACTGGCTCCGATGCTTCTAGTAACGAGCATAATATGATGACCTTTCGCTCCTGAGCGATGAACTCGGTCGTCGACTGATGTAACACAGAGGTTTGCAAGCTCTGCTTCTGCTCCTCTGTACCCACGATTTCTACGCCAGCTCCTGCTTTTCGCACCAGCTTCATTCCATATTCCGCAAGCAACTCATCTACTGCCTCGAGTTCCCTGTGTATGGTTCGCGGACTCACTCCGATATGCTCGGCAATGAAGCCAATCGTTACCCCTTTTTGTTCCTGCATCAAAATTTCAATAATCGATCGTTGTCGCGAGGATATCTGCATGCTCTGCTCCCCTCCTTAACACAAAGAGGGAAAACGCTAGCTCACACTAGCGTTGATTCCCTTTAACCGAGGCGTTTGACCAGCTTGTCATACTCCGGACTATTCAAGAAGTTATCAATTGAAATATGCTCAGCTTCAGGCGCTTTGACTTGCGCTCGATCGGTTAACGATTTGTGCGTGATGACAATGTCTGCGTCATCTGGAATGTCGTTAATGGCCGTATTAATGACCGTGATATGCTCCAAGCCCGCTGTTTTAAATTTCTTCCGCAAGGACGCAGCTCCCATCGCACTTGATCCCATCCCAGCATCGCAAGAAAATACAACCTTTTTCACGTCAGTGGCGATCACAGCTTCAGTAGCTGCAGCTACTGCAATTTCTTCCTCTTCTACCTTTTCCTGCTTTTTACCTTTTAGCTCCTGCATTTTTTCTGTAGCTTTCTCGATATCATCTTCCTCAGTCTTGCCGCCCATTTTCAGGAATGCAGAGGCAATGATAAACGAAACCACAGTCGCTGCAACAACGCCAGCAAGTACGGGTAGCAATCCCCCGCGTGGAGCCATCGCGCTCAAGGAAAAAATACTGCCTGGGGAAGGTGGCGCTACGAGGCCCGCGCCCAGTAAAGAGAAGGTGAATACACCGGCCATTCCGCCGCCGATTACCGCCAAAATCAGGCGTGGATTCATCAGGATGTACGGGAAATAAATTTCATGGATTCCGCCAAAGAAGTGGATAATTACAGCGCCTGGAGCAGATTGCTTCGCATTGCCCTTGCCTGCCAGCCAGTATGCCAATAGGATTCCCAATCCAGGCCCAGGATTTGTCTCAAGCAAAAAGAAAATGGATTGACCAACTTTAGAAGCTTCATCAAGACCAATCGGGCTTAAAATCCCATGATTGATCGCGTTATTTAAAAACAAAATCTTGGCCGGCTCAACAAGTATGCTCGCGAGTGGCAAGAGTCCTGCATTGACAATCACCTGTACTCCAGCCGCAAGCGCTTTACTTAACCCAACTACTACCGGACCAATCGCACCGAATGCAAGCATCGCGAGCAAAGCTCCGAAAATTCCTGCTGAAAAGTTGTTTATCAGCATCTCAAAACCAGAAGGTATTTTCCCTTCCAACATCTGGTCCACTTTTTTGATGACCCATCCGCCAAGTGGTCCCATGATCATTGCGCCCAAAAACATCGGAATATCGGCGCCAACGACTACTCCCATCGTGGCAACGGCACCAACGACACCGCCTCGCACATCATGAACCATTTTCCCGCCGGTATAGCCAATCAGGAGCGGCAATAGATACGTAATCATCGGCCCAACCAGCTTAGCCAGATCCTCGTTTGGCAGCCAGCCTGTCGGAATGAACAGTGCAGTAATCAATCCCCACGCGATGAATGCCCCAATATTCGGCATGACCATCGCACTTAAGAAACGACCAAACTTTTGTACCGCGACCCGGAGTCCTCCCGAGGCCTGGTCCTTTGTAGCCACGCTCTCCATACGTTGACCCTCCTTTTACAAAATGATCATATGTTGACATGATTCAATAGAAGTAGTTCATGCCTCAAATATAAAGCGTTTACATACTTGTCACAACAAAATCAAAAGGCGTTTTTGTCGGTTTCACTGTTGCCAAAACTTAATAACACGCAAGAATATGCTGCTCCCCCTTGTCATATGTAGGTTGCCCAAGCACCACCACAGTCACGATGGCATTATGCCAGTCTGCACAAAAAAAGACCGATGCGCTTGTAATCGCATCGGTCTGTTCTTTT
Organism: Brevibacillus sp. SIMBA_040; assembly: GCF_046535075.1. NCBI lineage: Bacteria > Bacillati > Bacillota > Bacilli > Caryophanales > Paenibacillaceae > Brevibacillus > Brevibacillus sp. SIMBA_040. Next base: position 104,395 of record NZ_JAWRXI010000006.1, on the reverse strand, counting down.
CCTATTAGCGTTGTTTGTTATATGGTCTGCTGCCAGTTTCCGAGCTACGAGGGCGAGAGTCACCGCTACGTGGACGAGAGTCGCCACTACGCGGACGAGAATCGCCACTGCGTGGGCGCGAAGGACGTTTGCCTCCAAAACCGGAACCAAATCCGCTTCTGCCTTTTGGTGGCATCTTTTTCTTGCCAACACGAACAGGTGCTTCTTCCGTCAGACGAACTGGAGTCATATCTGGCTCTTTGGTTAACAGCTTTAGTGCTGCAGATACGAGCGTAACGGAATCCACATCTTCAAGCAATTGCTCTGCAAGCGTTTTGTAGGCGGACAGATTGTCTCGTCCGGAAGCCTCCAAAATTTTCTCCAGAGCCATGCGCTGTTGTCCTTCCAATGCTTCCGCCATCGATGGCACAGTGCGGCGCTCCATGCGGCGATTGGTAGCACGCTCGATCAGACGCAGATGGTCAATTTCACGGGAAGTAACAAACGTGATCGCCAAACCGGTTTTACCCGCACGTCCTGTACGTCCGATACGGTGTACGTAGCTTTCGGAGTCTTGCGGGATATCAAAGTTAAATACATGCGTAACCCCACTGATATCCAGTCCGCGAGCAGCTACATCTGTTGCCACGAGCACTTCAATCGTACCTTCTTTAAACTTGCGCAGAACGCTGTCGCGTTTTGCCTGGTTCAAGTCGCCATGAATACCTTCGGCGCCATAGCCGCGCTTGGTCAGCGCTTCAGACAACTCATCTACACGGCGCTTGGTTCTACCGAAGATGATCGCCAGCTCAGGCGAATGAATGTCCAGCAAACGGCAAAGAACATCAAACTTCTGCTTTTCAGCGACTTCCATATATTGCTGCTCGATGTTTGGAACGGTTACTTCTTTTGCCTTCACAGAAATCAGCGTCGGTTCAGTCATAAATTGCTGAGCGATTTCCTGAATAGCTCTAGGCATTGTGGCAGAGAACAGCAAGGTCTGACGGTTATCTGGCACTTCCTGCAGAATTTCTTTAATGTCGTCAATAAAGCCCATGTTCAGCATTTCATCAGCTTCGTCCAATACCACAATCTCAATGGAATCGAGTCGAATGGTTTTTCTTCTCATATGATCCATGAAGCGACCCGGTGTCGCTACGATGATTTGAGGACGTTTTTTCAAAGCCTTGATTTGCCGAGTAATGTCTTGACCACCGTAAATAGGCAGAGCAGAGATGTTTTTAAACTGGGCAATCTTATTGATCTCTTCTGCTACCTGAACTGCCAGCTCGCGGGTTGGGGTCAAAACAACACCTTGGATATTTCCGCTTTTCTCATCCAGTCTTTCGATGAGAGGGATACCAAATGCTGCTGTTTTACCAGTTCCCGTTTGTGCCTGACCAATCAAGTCACGCCCTTGCAAAGCTGCTGGAACGGTTTGAACTTGAATGGCAGTTGCCTCTTCAAATCCCATGTTGCTTAATGCGCGAACAAGTGAGTCGCTTAATCCAAATTCATAAAAAGTTGTCAATGCACTTCAGTCTCCTTTTTCTATACCTTCTTCTATAAAATTCTCATTAAAAAAGGGCACTATTCCTTACGATCCGGAACATGCCCTTTTATCCCCGATTGTACAAATGCACCCCACAAAGAACATAGCTGTAATCGTACCATGCATTTCTCCAAAATGCAAATGTCTGATCACCTAAAATCGTTCAACATTCCTCGGTTTATAGAATCGGCAAAAAGCCCCACTTTCTCCGGGGAATCGATTCTTTTCCCCTTTATCTGAGCACATAGTCCGCCAGCACACTCTGCACCTCATAAATGTTGAGATTCTTGTTAAATTGCTTCTGGACAGGCATCTGACTGCCGGATATATAGATCTTCAATTCGGCATCCCAGTCAAAATTACCAGCAGTTTCAATACTGAAATGCGTAATACTTTTATACGGGATGGAATGAAACTCAACCTTTTTCCCAGTAAGTCCCTGCTTATCAATCAGTATTAGGCGCTTATCTGTAAAAATAAACATGTCGCGAATCAGTTTGTACGCTTTTTCTAATCGTTCATTTTTCGCCAAAATCTGACCAAGTTCATTTTGGACTTCTGCAATATTGACCTCCGAGGCATTGCCCATCAAGCCATCAAACAATCCCATATTTCTCTCCCCCGATCTGTTTTCTCATTTCACATGCTCTATTTTTATATGTATACGACAGAGTGTGCACCTTTTTGTTCCCAGACTTGAAAAAAGCTGACTCCCACATATAGGTGTCAGCTTGAATCGATTGCCAAAATCTTAGCTTAATCCGTTAATCACGCCATCTTCATCAACGTAGAGCAGTTCTGCTGCCGGCTTTTTCGGAAGTCCTGGCATCGTCACTAAGCTGCCTGTCAGGGCAACAATAAAGCCTGCTCCTGCAGAGAGGCGTATTTCACTCACCTGAATCGTAAAGTCAGTCGGTGCCCCCAATAGATCGGCACGATCTGTAAAGGAGTACGGTGTTTTTGCCATGCAGACTGGCAAATGAGACATTCCTAGCTCTTCTACCTTTTGAATGGTTTTCAGTGCACCTGGAGAAAACACGACTCCCGATCCACGATACACCTCTTTCACAATCGTCTCAATTTTTTCCTTTACGGTAAGCTCCTCTTCATAGAGGAAGCGGAATTTTGACGGCCTTTCTACTGCACGTGCTACCTTTTCGGCCAGCTCCGTTCCACCTGCTCCACCCTCTGCCCAAACGTTAGAGAGTGCCGCCTCGACACCCGCCTGCTGGCAAAGCATAATGACTTTGTCTACCTCTGCTTGCGAATCTGTCGCAAAGTGATTGATGGCGACTACTGCTGGGACCCCAAATTTTTCGAGGTTTTCCAGATGACGCTTCACGTTGGCAAACCCTTTTTCCAATGCCTCCAGGTTCTCTGTGGCCAAATCAGCAACCTTTACCCCCGCATTGTATTTCAAGGAACGAACTGTTATCACGACGACAGCCGCTGCTGGTGTGAGCCCTGCTTTTCGACATTTGATGTCAAAAAACTTCTCCGCCCCTAGGTCCGCGCCAAACCCGGCTTCTGTCACTACGTAGTCAGCCAGCTTCAGTGCTGTTTTAGTCGCGATGACACTGCTGCAACCGTGGGCAATATTCGCAAACGGACCGCCGTGAATGATGACTGGTGTACCTTCGATCGTTTGGACGAGATTCGGCTTGATGGCTTCCTTCAACAGCACCACCATCGCTTCAACCGCATTCACTTCCTCCGCCCGAACAGGCTGGTCGTCAAAGTCGTAGCCGATGATGATATGTGCCAAGCGATCTCGCAAATCTGACAAGCTCTCGCTCAAGCAAAGAATCGCCATGATTTCCGAAGCGGTAGTAATCATAAACCCGTCTTCCCGCGTCATGCCGTTGCTATCTCCAAGCCCTACGACGATGTTGCGCAGGGCGCGGTCGTTCATATCCATAGCGCGTTTCCAAACGATCTTCTTAGGATTCAGTCCACGCGGATTGCCGTGAAATATATGATTGTCAATCATGGCTGCAAGCAGATTATGGGCTGCTGTAATCGCATGTATGTCGCCTGTAAAATGGAGATTGATCTCATCGGCAGGGAGAATTTGCGCTTTTCCACTACCTGTCGCTCCTCCTTTAATGCCCATACATGGGCCAAGCGATGGCTCGCGGAGGGCGGCGATCGTCTTTTTCCCCAGTAAATTAAGGGCTTGTGACAACCCAATCGTGGTGAGCGTTTTACCTGCACCTGCTGGATTGGGATTCATTGCAGTAACGAGGATTAGCTTGCCATCTTGACGGTCCGCTACCTTTTCCCACAGCTCGTTAGATAGTTTCGCTTTAAACTTTCCGTATAGCTCCAGATCATCTTCTTCGATACCTGCTGTCTTGGCAATCTCAACAATCGGCTTCATGCTTGCCTCCCTACATTCCATGAATTTCTTGTTTATTTACCAATGATCTACATTCCACATTGTAGTCGTTTCTCCTTTCCTTTGATGCTTATTTGACTAAGAAAAGCACGTGGGTACCCTCAGAATCCTATGGCTACGAACTTTCGGTCTCCCGCAACCATTACTTGGAAAATGGCGTCTATTGTCTATATAAAGAAAGCGAGTGTGACATCGTTTGAATCTTTTTTCATCTGAAGATCGGGTATGGTATAGGAAAAAAAGAAACGTCGTCCGGATGGGTGTTATGCTGGGGTGGCTGATCGGTTCGATTGCTATTTTCGCGAAATATACTTTGGATGAACGCAGCATCCTCTGGATGGGACTCAGCGGATACTGCGGCGTGTTGCTTTTTTTCAGTTACATTTTTGGTTACATGAGAACGAAATTTATAAAAACAAGGTTTACTTATTTTCTTTTAGTAGTCTTTGCCGTTATGCTCCTTTATCTGCTCATCATGCTCGGTAAGGTCGTCGCAGATATCGCTATAGGTCCAGTCATCAAGGAAGTCTTGATCGAGGAGAAATGGGATCCACGGCGGGGTGGCGATCAGGTCACGACAAGCGACGGCGATCATTATGAGATTGCAGGAAGCCATGTAGTCATTGAGGTAGGGCGTAAATACGTCATCACAGTATTTGAACACAGCAGACTTATCGTAAACTCCAGGGAGATAAAATAGGAGCATGTGCTGGGCAAACTCATCACAAGCTCTACCTAGTGAGCTTGGCCTTCAAAAGAAAAACCTGCACCCTGTTTATAAACAGAATGCAGGTCATAGCTACACTCCAAATATCTTTCCCGGATTCAGTATGCCTGTCGGGTCCAGTACATTTTTCAAGGATTGCATCACGTCTAGTGCTTCGCCGTGCTCGATGCGTTGGTATTTTGCCTTTCCTACACCGACTCCGTGCTCACCGGTACATGTCCCTCCACGGCTGAGCGCGTATTCTACCAAGTGTGCATTCAGTTTTTCTGCACGAACTACTTCCTCAGAATCATCCAAATCAATCATCAAAATAACATGGTAGTTACCGTCTCCGACATGGCCGAGGATGGCCCCGTCCAATCCCGAACGGTCAATGGCTTGCCGCGCATCGACCACTGCTCCAGCCAGCTCGGAAAAAGGCAGGCACACATCAGTCACCATCATCTTTTTACCAGGTGATTTGTGCAGGAATGCATAGGCCATGTTGTGCCGCACATCCCAGAGCTGGGCACGAGCCTTGGAATCTGTCTCAAACAAAAACTCCTGGCATCCGTGCTCTTGTGCAATGTTTTGGGCAAATTCGATATCGTGAGTCAAGCTTTGCTCACTGCCGTGAAACTCGATAAACAGTGTCGGGCTTTCCGGGTAGCTCGTTTCCTTGTAAATATTGACCTGACGAATGGAACGCTCATCGATTAGCTCAATCCTCGCCACCTGTATGCCAGCGGATAAAATATCGACAACCGTATCGACTGCATCCTGAACAGACGGAAAGCAAGCCCGGGCTGCCGTTGTGGCTTCGGGAATCCCGTACACACGCAGTGTCAATTCAGTAAAGACACCAAGAGTACCCTCCGAGCCTACGAACAAGCCTGTCAAATGATAGCCAGATGATGATTTGGCAGTCATGCTTCCTGTGTGAATGATGCGACCATCAGCGAGTACAACCTCCAGATCACGTACCTGATCACGCATGACGCCATAGCGGACCGAAGTAGTTCCACTTGCATTCGTCGCTGCCATTCCGCCAAGTGTCGCATCCGCACCCGGGTCTACGGAAAAGAACAGTCCGTGCTTTTTCAGCTCTTTGTTCAGCTGAGTGCGCGTGACTCCTGGCTGGACCCGTACGAGAAAATCTTGCGGGCGAACCTCCAGCACTTGATTCATCTGGGAAAAGTCCATGCTGATGCCGCCTTCATACGGAATCGCATGACCCTCCAGGCTCGTACCGAGACCAAACGGAGTAACTGCAATATGGCGGGCATGGGCCAGCTTCATAATTTTGCTAACTTCTTCTGCCGTTTGCGGAAAGACGACGACATCCGGCAGCCTTGGCGTATGGTACGATTCATCATGACTATGGTGCTCCAAAACCGTTTGATTCGTCGTAACCCGTTCTTCTCCTAGCAATTCGACCAATGCATGCACGTATTCCACTTTATCTTCCCTCCGTTATTTGCTCAGGTTCACCAGGAACAAGCTGATTTCCGGAACGTAGGTGATGAGCAGCAAATCAATGACCATAATAATGAGGAACGGTATAACTGCCTTTTCAATTTCTGTATTGGACAGCTTGGCAATTTTTCCTGCCACTAAAAGATTAATTCCAACAGGAGGCGTCAGCATACCGATGGCAGAGTTAACGACCATGATCACCCCGAACAATACCGGATTAATGCCCAAGGTTGTAATGATCGGAAGCAAGATTGGTGTCATGAGGATAATGGTTACTGCCGTTTCCATAAATGTCCCCAAAATGAGCAGCAACACATTGATGATCAGAAGAGTAATAATCGTACTATCGGTAATCCCCAGCATGAATTGGGCAATTTCCTGAGGAATATTTTCCCTAGTCATTAGAAATCCGAATGCGTTGGCTGTAGCGATGATCAGCATGATAACAGCTGTCATGGTACCTGCGCCTGTAAAAATTTCTCCAAGATCCTTCCATTTAATTTCACGGTAAACAAATAAACCAATGATCAATGCATAGACCACCGCTACGACTGCCGCTTCAGTAGCGGTAAAAATTCCTCCGTATATTCCGCCAAGAATAATAACCGGCATGAGAATTGCCAAAATTGCGTCTTTAAAAGCCTTCCAAATCTCAGCCGGGGAATGCTTTTCTCCACCACCCCAACCCTTTTTCTTGCTAACCCAAAAAGAGTAAGCAACAAGCGAGATCGCGACGAGAATACCCGGCCCGATTCCAGCAATAAACAAATCATTAATGGAGGTACTCGCTGCCACTCCGTACAAAACCATCGGCACACTCGGGGGAATCATGACACCGATTGTTCCACCCGCCGCATGCAATGCAGAAGAAAACCGCACATTATATCCTTTTTTTACCATATGCGGAATCAATATGCCACCCACAGCAGCAGTTGTTGCAGCTGACGAACCGGAAATAGCAGCAAAAAATGTACAACCAATAACAGCTACAACCGCCAAGCCACCTGGCAAATTCCCCACAATCGTATTGGCGAATCGAATTAATCTTGCCGAAATGCCTCCCGTTTCCATCAGCTTACCCGCGAGCAGGAAAAAAGGGATCGCCATTAGCGGGAACGAATCGGTCCCGTTGAACATTTTTTGGATAACGACCAACAACGGGATATTTCCCTCTACCATAAAAGCGACGACTACGGAAAGACCCAGTGCCACGGCAATCGGCACATTGATGATCAGGAGAACCACAAGCGTCAAAAATAAAATCGTACCCACTATCGTTTCACTCCTTCCCTGTGATGTCTTTCCACGTTACATGGAGAGCGTTCATGATGAGCAGAACACCGCTGATCGGGATCACCATGTAGACATATCCCATGGGAACGAGCAGAGTGGGCGATAACTGTGTCATGCTTCTAGTAGCCAAGCTATATCCCTGATGAACCATCACAACAAAAAAGAAAATGCTGAGCACCGCCGCTACAAAAAGAACTACTTTGTTCATGAACGGAGACAAATGCTTTTGTATATATTCCGTTCCAATATGCGCTTTGATCGCCATCGCATATGCGGAGCCTAAAAAAGTGATCCAGATCAGCAAATACCGAGCGAGCTCTTCCGTCCAGGCAAGCGGCATGTCCAAGAAAAAGCGGAACAAAACTTGTAGGAAAACGGCAACAACCATTACGGCTAACAAAGCAATAACGATAAGGCGAGTGATACTGTTTATCTTGGAAATAATGTTGCCCACACGACTTCTCCTTTCACAGGGAAAAGGGGGGAGAAAAGCACGCAGCTCTTCTCCCTTCTCCTTTTATTTCGTATTCATGATTTCATCAACCAGCTCTTTGCCGAATTGACCAGAAAACTTGTCATATACAGGCTTCATCGCATCGCGGAAGGCTTGCTTGTCTACATCCTCAGTAATGACTACGCCTTTAGCCTTGATGTTGGTAATCGCTTCTTCTTCCATTTTGATCATCAGCTCGCGCTCGTATTGACCTGCTTTCTTTGCTTCTTCGGCGATGAGCTGCTGTACATCAGCAGGCAGCTTGTCCCATACTGGCTTGCTGAACAAGATCATGGCAGCGGAGTATACGTGACCAGTCAAAGCCATGTGCGTTTGTTTCGATTCGTACAGCTTGTAGGTTTGTGCTACGATTGCAGGGTTTTCCTGAGCATCTACAACACCTTGCTGCAGAGCGGTCAGTGCTTCTGTCCAAGCCATCGGAGTCGGTTTTGCTCCCAATGCTTCAAAGGCAGCGAGGTGAATCGGGTTTTCCTGCGTGCGGATTTTCATTCCTGCCACATCTTCCGGCTTTTTAATATCCTTGGTACCGTTTGTGATGTGACGGAAACCGTTTTCAGCCCAAGCCAGACCAATCAGGTTTACGCTTTCCATGTCTTTAAGCATGTCCTGACCTACTTTTCCGTCCAGAACCTTGTATGCTTGCTCACGGCTTTCAAACAAGAACGGCAAATCCAGCACGCCAAGCTTTTGATAGAAGTTGGTCACTGGCGCTGTCGAAGTAATCGACATATCTGCCGTCCCAAACGTAAGTGCTTCTGTCAGCTCACGCTCAGCTCCGAGCTGGCTGAGTGGATATACCTCAATTTTGACTTTGCCATTGGAACGCTTGTCCACATCCTCCGCCATCTTCTTCAAGGCCAGATGATATGGATGATCCTCTGTCAAGGAATGTCCTGCTTTCAGCACATAAGATTGCCCGTCATTCTTTGGAGCTTCTGAGCTAGCAGCAGGCTGTCCACCTGCCTGACCGGAAGGCTGGGCGGTCTGGCCGCCGCCCCCTCCACATGCTGTAAGCAGCAAAGAAGCCGACATGATACCGGAAAGTAACAAACTCCATTTTTTTCGCAACATCTCGATGGTCCCCCTGATTTCATTTCTTTATTTTAGATCATTTCTAAATTCATTTAATAATAGGAAAATTTAACGCATTTGACTAGATCCCTCTTCCACCATCCACGTTCATCACTTCTCCAGTGACGATTTTGGACAGGTCGGAAGCCAAGTACAGCGCAGCTTGAGCAATATCCTCCGGCTGAATGAGCATACCCAATGGAACGCTGCTGATGAAAATGTCCTTCTTGCCAGCTTCGACCTGCGCTTCATCTCCGCTGATAAATTTGCCCAGCATCGGTGTTTCGGCAGGCCCAGGGTTAATCACATTCACCCGAATTTGATTGGGAGCCAGCTCGATAGCTAGTGCCTTGCTCAGCATGATCGCTGCGCCCTTTGATGCGCAATAGGCGTTCAGACCAGGTCTGGCGCGAATTCCCGCAATTGAAGCGATATTGATGATGCTTCCTTTGCTCGCTGCCTTCATATGTGGAACCACATGCCGCGTTGTCAAATAGATCGATTTCGTGTTAACAGACATGATCTTATCCCACTGTTCCAGTGACAGCTCCTCAATCGGTGTAAAAGCTTGAGGAACACCCGCGCAATTCACTAGCACGTCAATTGAACCAAATACAGTGATAGTCTCCTGAACCACGGCTGCAACACTTTGATCATCGGCTACATCGGTTTGAACAGCATGCCCCTTGCCTTCCGGAAGCTCCTGCGCTACTTGCTGGGCCGCTGCCTTATTCAGGTCAGCCAAAACGACCTGTGCCCCTTGGTCTGCGAACAGCTTGGCGATGGCCTTCCCCATGCCTGACGCTGCTCCTGTTACAATCGCTGTTTTCCCCTGCAATAGTTGTCCGTTCATAGATTAATGACCACCATCCTTTCTTCTGTCATCTCCTCGACTGCATAGCGCGGGCCTTCTTTTCCGAGTCCACTGTTTTTGACTCCGCCATATGGCATGACATCGTTGCGATACGTGGATACGTCATTGATCACAACGCCGCCGTATTCAAGGGTGCGCGCAGCCTTCATCGCGATATTCAAATCTCGCGTAAAAATGCCCGCCTGCAAACCGTACTCTGAATCATTCGCTTGGGCAAACGCTTCGTCCAGGTCGCTATAGGGAATGATGGTTACAACCGGAGCAAAAACCTCCCGGCACACGACCTTCATTTCCGGCGTTGTATTGACCAGCACAGCAGGGTAGAACAAAGCTCCCTCACGTTTTACAGGCAGCAGTGATTTAGCTCCCTGGCTGATCGCTTCCTGTACCCATTCCTCGGTACGAGTCGCTTCTTTTTCACTGATCATTGGTCCAACATCTGTATCCGGGTCTTCCGGATTGCCGACCTTGAGCTGATTGACATGTGAAATGTACAAGTCAGAAAACTCCTGCATGACTGCCTCATGGACGTAAATACGCTGTACAGCAATGCAAGCCTGCCCTGCATTATGAAAGCTGCGTGCTGCCGTCTGACGAGCTGCCAGCCCCAAATCAGCGTCCAGATGAACGATATTGGGAGAATTGTTCCCCAGCTCCAGTGCTACAGGACGCATGCCGCTGCGTTCTTTGATATGGCGTCCTACCTCACCTGACCCGGTAAAGGTATACATAGCGATTCGCTCTTCATCCAAAAGCCATTCGCCTACCTGGCTGCCCGCTCCCGTAACGATATTGATATAGCCCTTTGGCAACCCTGCTGCTTCCAACACCTCAAGCAGGAGAAAGGTCGCAATCGGAGTTACCGTCGCCGGTTTGACTACCAATGTATTGCCCGCCGCAATAGCAGGAGCAATTTTGTGCGTGCTGAGCAAAAGTGGATAGTTAAACGGCGTGATCGCCCCAATTACTCCTTTTGGCACGCGAATCGTGAAGCCCAGACGATTTTCGGAGCCCTCTGTTGATTGCAGTGGGACCATTTCACCGTGTATCTTTTTCGCTTCCTCTGCCGACAAAAGCAGGGTATTGATTGTCCGATCCAGCTCATTCATCGCATCCTTGCGTGTTTTTCCCACCTCACGAATGAGGGATCGCTCCATCTCGTCTCTGCGTTCCTCCATCAACTGCGATGCTTTCAACAAGATTTTGTAGCGCTTAAACGGCGTCAATGTGTCCTGCTTGAAGGTTTTCTGCGCTGCATCTACTGCTTCTGTCACATGGTGCTGCTCAGCGCGGGCGATGTATGCGATACATTCGCCACTGTATTTGTGGAAAACGGGAATGGAGCTCTCCGTTTTTACCCATTCTCCACCGATGTACAAATCATACGATTTCGCGTCCATTCTCCTCTTCCTCCTCGTTTTTATCTCGCCTGGGTATAAATGTGGCGAACAATCTCGTCTCCCAGTTCTTTTGTCGATGCTTTGCCTCCCAGGTCAGGAGTCAATATTTTGCCATCTACTAAAACCTGTTCGATCGCATTCATAATAACCGCACTGACTTCAGGCAAGTCGAGGTGATCCATCATCATCGCCAGGCTCCATACTTGCGCAATCGGATTGGCTATGCCTTTACCTGCAATGTCTGGTGCGGACCCGTGAATCGGCTCAAACATGGACGGAAATTTTCGTTCCGGATTGATGTTCGCAGATGGTGCGAGACCCAGCCCCCCGACAATCGCGGCACCCAAGTCTGTCAAAATGTCTCCAAATAAATTACTAGCGACGACCACATCGAATGTCTCTGGACGCGTAATAAAATAGGCGGCGAGTGCATCGATATGGTAGAGATTCGTTTCTACCGCAGGATGCTCGCGGGCAACCTCCTTGACAATTTCGTCCCAGAACGGCATGGAGTGGTTAATTCCATTCGATTTTGTCGCAGCCGTCAGCCTTTTTCTCGGTCGTTTTTCCGCCAAAGAGTAAGCATATTTAAGGATGCGCTCCGTCCCGTAACGAGTAAAAACGTTGTTCTGCACAGCCATTTCGTACGGTGTTCCTTGGTGCATACGCCCGCCCATATTAGAATATTCGCCTTCTGTATTCTCTCTGACTACCACGAAATCGAGATCAGCATGCTCCTTGTAGCGCAGCGGACTTTCCAATCCCCGGAGCAGCTTTACAGGGCGCAGATTCACATATTGCTGAAATGCTCGGCGAATAGGCAAGATCAATTCCCATACCGAAACATGATCGGGTACTTCAGGTGCTCCCACTGCACCAAGCAGGATCAAATCGTAATCCTTTAATGTATCCAATCCACTTTCCGGCATCATTCTACCGTGTGTGAGGTAATATTTACAGTTCCAGTCCATCACATCATTGGCGAAACGAATTCCTCCATGGCATTCTTCGAGTGCTTTTAATACTTTCAGTCCCTCGTCCATCACCTCGGGACCGATTCCGTCTCCGGGAATCACGGCGATCGAGTAATGAAGCAATCGACTCCCCCCTAAATAATCTAAATTGTTTGACCATTCACCAGTTAACTCTTGCACATTTGATGCCAAGTCAGAAGAAATAGGGCAAATCGATGAAACGCTTTCATAGCAGGCAAATAAAACAACGCCATTCGACATTGTTCCGCACAAAGCAACGAAGTGCTGCAACAAAACGTTGCAACACTTCACTCACTCGATCTGATATTGTTTGATTTTTCTCCAGAGAGTTGTCCGGTCCATCCCCAGCAGCTTTGCCGCCAAGGTTTTATTATGCTTCACCTGTAGCAATACCGCTTCAATCCTCTTCGCTTCCGGGTCAAAATGATCTGTTGCTGCTGGCCGCAAGCTGTGGGCTGGAGCTGTCTTTTTTCTGGCAAATAAAAAAGCAGCGTCCCCTTTTCCAATCTTGCCGCCCTTTGCTAATAGTACCATTCGTTCTACCACATTACGAAGCTCCCTCACGTTCCCAGGCCAATGATATGTCTGAAACAGAGAATACAGCTCCTCATCTACCTTCTCCACTTTTTGCTCATGCTGTTCATTCATTTCCTGAATCATGCTTTCCACGAGTAGCGGAATATCAGACAGACGCTCTCGCAAAGCAGGAACATCCAGCTTTAACATATTTATGCGGTAATAAAGATCGGCGCGAAAGTGTTCTTTTTCAATTTCCTCGGCCAAGTCGCGGTTTGTTGCAGCTACAATCCGCACATCAATCGGGATGATTCGCTCCCCACCCACACGGCGGACTCGCCGCTCCTGCAGCACTCTGAGTAAAAGCACCTGAATACGCAACGGCATCTCTCCGATTTCATCCAAAAACAGCGTTCCACCGTGTGCCAGTTCAAACAGTCCGGGCTTTCCACCCTTTTTGGCACCGGTAAAAGCACCATCCTCATATCCAAACAGTTCACTTTCCAAAAGGCTTTCCGGCAAAGCAGCACAATTGACCGCCAAAAAGGGCCCAAACGCTCGACCGCTTTCCAAATGAATTCCTTGGGCAAACAGCTCCTTGCCCGTCCCTGATTCACCTGTTATTAATACCGTTGCACTTGTCTTTGCAAATAAGGCTGCCTGCTCCCTTGTTTCCACAATCTTGGGCGCTGAGCCGATGATGCTGTCGAGACGATATCTGGCTTCGAGGCCGTTATCATGCAGCTTTTTTCGAAGCGACATCTCCATCTTTTGAATGTCGCTAATCTCTTTGAAATTGGAAACCGCACCCACGATCTGATCCTTGACGATGACCGGAATACGGTTAATGACTATGGAGCGGTCCAAAACGGTAGCGACATCCCCCAGCTCCTGACGTCCCGTCTTCAAGACACGCAGCATGTCCGAGTGAGGAATATAGTCCGTGATCGGCTTCCCCAGAACCTCTCCGGTAAGTCCCAAAAGAATTTTGGCGTGCTCATTGACGAGTGTAATATGTCCCAGGCGATCAACAGCGATTACCGCATCGTGCGCGGAATTGACGACAGCCTCCATGAGGTGCTTTTCTCGCAATCGATCCTTGGTGTACGTGACCAAGGATGCAGCCTGCTGTACTGCCCTGCGCAAAGTCGCAATGGATGGATCAATAATAAATCGCTCTCCTCCTGTCTGTGTACTGGACAAGAGCATAGCGTCCCAGGCAGGTATCAGGTAAATCTTTTGGTCGTGATCATGATTGTCATGGAATTCGTCCTGGCACCAAAACAGACAACCAAGCTCGTCTTCGGTACCCAGAGCATGCTCCACCTGTAGCCAGTCTCTTTCCTTAGCTGATGCACATACGACTACGGGCTGTTTGTCTGTTTGCTCCGCCCCCCGCAGCTTCTCCCACGCTTTTTTCACGTCACTCATATCGATAGCCAAAGAGACGACAGGGAGAGATAGCGACTCCAGCTCTTTTGCGTAACGTTCAGTTGTGATGACAACAAACGGATTCATCATCTGATCCAAAATCGATTTAATCGAGTAAAAATAACCGGCACTATGTCCACTTCTCTCCAACAAAGCAGCCATTTTTTTCTCCAGCTCTTTCTCTAGCCTATATAAGGCAATCATAGATCCCCCTGATTCATTGGTGATGTGATGTGGTATTCAGCCATTTTGCGGTACAAGGTGTTTCGCCCGATCTGGAGCAGTTTCGCCGCCTGGCTAACATTTCCTCCACTCGTATACAATGCTTTTTTAATGGCTTGCAGCTCCATTTCGCGAAGAGATTGAACGGTCTCTTCAGCCTTTTGCGAGACGACAGCTTCCTCCAGCCCCTCCAATTGAATATGCTCTGCGGCGATCTCGTACGTCTCTGATAAAAAGCACGCCTGCATCAATATGCCTTGCAGCTCACGCACATTTCCCGGCCAAGAATAAGACCGCAGCTTGAGCTTCGCTTCTTTTGACAAGAAAATCGGCTCTTCTCCCGCTATTTCTTGAATCAAATACTCAGCCAGCTGAATCACATCCGCGCGCATGCGAAGTGGTGGTACCTGAATTGAAACACCCTTGAGCCGATAGTACAAATCCGCCCGAAAACGACCTGCCTTGATCTCCTCCGGTAGATTGCGATGGGTGGCAGCAATCACTCTCGCATGAATGGGACGGGACTGGTTGCTCCCCACAGGCGTGACGATTTTCTCCTGTAATACGCGCAATAGAGCCGCTTGTGCACGCAATGACATGTCCCCAATTTCATCCAAAAATATGGTCCCGTGCTTCGCTGCTTCGAATTTACCGATCCTGCCCTCGCGATGTGCTCCAGTAAAGGCTCCACCCTCATAGCCAAACAATTCACTCTCGATCAAATTTTCCGATATCGAACTGCAGTTCACTGCGATGAAAGGCTCCTTTGCACGCGGGCCCATCTCGTGAATCATTTGGGCAAACAGCTCTTTGCCTGTGCCGCTCTCCCCGTTAATCAATACAGGAAAGTCTACATGTGCTGCCTTTTGTCCGAGCATTTTTGCCTGAAGAAAAAGCGGGCATGACCCCGCAAGTCGCGGATATGGCTTGGACTGAGAGCCCGATGACATCGACCAGACGCGTCTCCGCCGATCCTGTATTTTGGCTCCGGTTCTCTCTACCTCTGGTGAGAGGGTAGTTCCCAGCGCTTCCTTTCCCAAATGCTTTTTCGCAAGCTCATTGAGACTGACAATCCGATCGTCCTGATCCAGACCCACGAGCGGCAGACTAAGCCCAGCTCCTCCCGCCGATAACGGCCTCGGGAGCGCAATCACACGTTCTGCTTCTGCAAGCATCAACCGATTCTGCACTGCCTCGGCAATCATGCAAGCAATCGTCAGAGCAAAGGGATGCGAATATTCTTTTCTCGTACTAATATCTATAACGCCTAGCAGCTCACCCGTCGGGGAAAAAATAGGCGACGCTGAACACGTCAAAAAGCGATTTTCCAAAAAGTAATGCTGATCGCCCTGAATTTGGACAGGCTGCTGCGCAATCAGGGCCGTACCGATCGCGTTCGTTCCCTTATTGCCCTCCGTCCAGTTTGCCCCAATCTGCAGCTGTACCTTTTGCGCCTGATTCGCAAATACGGGGTCTCCTACCGTATGAATAATATTTCCATCCTGATCGGACAACAAGGCGATATGCTCAGTCGACAACAAAAACGGTGCCAATTTCGTAAAAAGGGGAAAGCTTTCACGGACCAGAGGATGATTTTCCTGAATGATTTCTTTGATCCTTCTGCTAGAAATGATTTGATCATTAGCCTTTTCCGTGGCTTTGAGGCTAGATTCCTGACAGCGTTTCCAAGATTGCTGAACAATCGTCGACAACACTCTTCCCCTCCCCCAAAATCATTCCCTTTCAGTATAGCACGAACTGGAATTTTTTCACTGTTCGCCGTTTTAAATCGTATTGATCGCTCTACATTGGAACACTTTTTGTTCCATTTCAGAACACACCTCTGCTTATGTATTCTAGAAAGCGTTGTCATTTCCCCCTTTTTCGACTTGGTACGATATTTGCTTTTAGAAAAGGATGTACAGAAACAAGTGATAAATAGAGGAGGCGCTCGCATGATCTACGCTCAACCCGGCCAAGCCGGATCCAAGGTGACTTTCAAAAATCGCTATGAAAACTACATTGGGGGAAATTGGGTTCCACCAGTGAAGGGTGAATACTTTGAAAATGTCTCTCCTGTCACAGGTAAGGTGTTTTGCGAGGTAGCTCGCTCCTCCGCAGATGACATTGAGCTGGCTCTCGATGCTGCACATGAAGCAAAAACGGCATGGGGTCGCACTTCTGTAGCGGCGCGCTCCAACATTCTCTTGAAAATCGCTGATCGCATGGAAGCTAATCTGGAGCTTTTGGCTGTTGCGGAATCGTGGGAAAATGGCAAGCCTGTACGTGAAACATTAAACGCCGACATCCCGCTGGCAATTGATCACTTCCGTTATTTCGCTGGAGCCGTCCGCGCTCAAGACAGCTCTCTCGCCGAAATCGACAACGATACAGTTGCTTATCACTTCCATGAGCCACTTGGTGTGGTAGGTCAAATTATTCCGTGGAACTTCCCGCTGTTGATGGCTACTTGGAAGCTGGCTCCTGCACTTGCTGCCGGGAACTGCGTCGTTCTCAAGCCTGCTGAGCAGACTCCAGCCTCTATCATGGTGCTCATGGAGCTGATTGGCGATCTGCTGCCTCCAGGTGTCGTGAACGTGGTAAATGGTTTTGGTCTGGAAGCAGGGAAACCGCTCGCATCCAGCAATCGCATCGCCAAAATTGCCTTTACGGGTGAAACGACAACAGGTCGACTCATTATGCAATACGCTTCCCAAAACATCATTCCTGTTACATTGGAGCTGGGCGGCAAGTCACCGAACATCTTTTTCCCGGATGTGTGTGCCCAAGACGATGCTTTCCTCAACAAGGCGATCGAGGGCTTTGTCCTTTTCGCACTCAACCAAGGCGAGGTTTGCACATGCCCTTCCCGCGCACTGATTCACGAAAGCATTTACGATCAATTCATGGAGCGCGCCCTGAAACGGGTAGCTAGCATCAAGCAAGGAAACCCTCTCGACACGGAGACGATGATTGGTGCTCAAGCTTCCTTGGAGCAGGTAGAGAAAATTCTCTCCTACCTGGATATCGGCAAACAGGAAGGCGCAGATTGCTTGATCGGCGGTTCACGTGCACAGCTCACAGGTGATCTTGAGGGCGGCTACTATATTCAACCTACCGTCTTCAAGGGTCACAACAAAATGCGAATTTTCCAGGAGGAAATTTTCGGTCCTGTCGTTTCCGTTACAACCTTCAAGGATGCTGAAGAAGCCCTCTCCATCGCCAACGACACCTTATACGGCTTGGGCTCCGGCGTATGGACTCGAGACGTAAATACAGCGTATCGCTTCGGACGTGAAATTCAGGCAGGTCGCGTTTGGACCAACTGCTATCACGCCTACCCTGCTCATGCAGCATTCGGCGGATACAAAATGTCTGGTATCGGCCGTGAAAACCACAAAATGATGCTCGCTCATTACCAACAAACCAAAAACCTGCTGGTTAGCTACAGCGATCAGGCATTAGGATTCTTTTAATTGTATGGAACAACAGGAAAAAGTGCTCGCAACAGATGCTGCGTTGCAATTGATTGAGCGGTTACGAGCGAAGCACGGTGACTTGATGTTTCACCAGTCGGGAGGCTGCTGCGACGGCAGCTCCCCGATGTGTTACCCGCTCGGTGAGTTTCTTGTCGGCGATCAGGATGTGCTGCTTGGTGAGATTGGCGGCTGCCCGTTTTATATGGGGAAAGCACAATATGAGTACTGGAAGCATACCCAGCTCATCATCGATGTAGTCGAAGGGCGCGGCGGGATGTTCTCGCTGGAGGGCCCTGAAGGACTCCGCTTCCTCACTCGTTCACGTATGTTTCCTGACTCGTAAGAAAACCTCTATCGAAGCATTGACCGCGGTGAGACGGTAGGTTATCGTGCTCAATCAGGATGCAGATACGTGAAGTTTATTCCGTTCTGATTTAGTAAAAACAAAATAGGACCGCCCTTTCACCTGTCTAGGTGAGGACGGTCCTGCTTTTCCTGCTAAATCAGAGAAAAGACACTTCATGCAGCCTCGATAGCGGTTTTTTATCGCTGTCTCGTCTTTTTTCTCGTTGTGCGCTGGGCAGAAGAAGAGCCTGCTCTTTTCGGTGGCTTTGCGTCAAAACGGTCAGTGCTTCGCCGGGTTTTGGCAGGTCTGCTGCTCGCACTGCTTGGCTTTCTAGTGTTGTCCTTCGATTTGTTTCCAAATTCACTTGGCTTGTGTATATTTTGCTTACTATTGCGCTTTTGCCCATCTGTTCGGCGATCATTTTCTTTGCCTCGACGGTCATCGCTACGTGGTTCATCTCCACGTGACTGATCACGCCCGCCTCTCGCATTATGGTTAGCCTTACCCTCACCATTATTTCTACGGTCGTCACTCTGACGCTTCCGCCCAAATCCGCGTTCATTGCGCTCAGATTCTTTTCCTTTGGAGCGATTTTTTTGTTCCCCTCTACGCTCTCGTCCTCCGCCAGAATTGGTTGTCCCAGCCTTTTGCTGTCGTGCTCCTGTTTTTGGCTCGCGCGAATCCTTTTCCATCCCGAGTCGTTCAAGCGGCAGCTTAATCCCTTTTTCAATCATCTCCAAGAGATTACGGTCCTTCGCAGCTACCAAGGTATACGCGATCCCTTGCTCTCCTGCACGCCCTGTCCTCCCGATCCGGTGAATATAGCTGTCCACATCTTCAGGGATGTCGTAGTTAAATACGTGTGTAATACCCTCTACATCCAGCCCCCTGGCTGCGACATCCGTAGCAACGAGATACTGAATCTTTGCCTCACGGAATCGTTTCATTACGTCTTCGCGTTTTGCCTGTGACAAATCTCCGTGTAATTCGTCAGAAATATAGCCCAACCCTTGCAGTGCTGCATTCAAGGTACTCGCTCTGCGCTTCGTTCGGCAGAAAATGACTGCCAGAAAAGGTCGCGCTTCATCCAGCAAGCCACGTAGAGTTGCTTGCTTCTGCCGATCGGTCGTTTCCACCACAATCTGCTTGATGTCATCCAGTGTAATCCGTTTGCCCTGCACCTGGATATCCTCGGGCTGCCTCAGAAAGCGTTTGGCAAGTGATCGTACTTGTGCGGGCATGGTTGCGGAGAAAAGCAAGGTTTGGCGATCCGGCGAGGTCGTAGCGATAATTTCCTCTACCTCAGGCAAAAAGCCCATATGCAGCATCTGATCTGCTTCGTCGAGAACAAATGTTGAAACTTGAGATAGCTCAATCGTGCCTCGTCTCAAATGATCGAGCAGACGACCGGGAGTCGCAATCACAATCTGCTTCTTGCCTGCCAGCTTTCTCATTTGCCGGTCGACATCTTGTCCTCCGTAAACAGCCAGCACATGGATATCGTCTAGCCTTGCTGTCAGCTTTTTCACTTCTGCCGTAATTTGCAGGGCGAGCTCTCGGGTCGGCGTCAAAATCAACGCCTGCACATGTGTTGCCTGTGGATCAGCCTGCTCCAAAATGGGCAGCACAAAGGCAAGAGTCTTTCCTGTACCCGTCTGCGCTTGAGAAATAACGTCTTTTCCTGCAAGGATAACGGGTATGGATTTTTCTTGAATCGGAGTGGGCTCGGTAATCCCATTTTCTTGCAGTGTATATACTAGTTCCTTGCGTATACCCAATCTAAAAAAGTCAGCCAGTTTCGCCATCTCCCATTCTGTGTTGATCGAATTCGCGCTTATTTCGTACAGACCGCGACTCCGATAAAATAACGTACGCCATCACGCGGCTTTTCAAAGGTAACGCCTCGCTGATAGTAAATCTCTACATCCGAAAATCGGACAAAAAGCTGTTCGAATTCCTCCGGGGTTAGCTGGTGAACGTGAAACGGCTCACTCGTCTGCATTCCTCTTCCTCTTCCAAAAGGACTGGAGAGGACAAGCGTTCCGCCAGGTTTTAGCATTCGGTACAGATTGTCCATAAAGAGCAAATCGTCCTCAACATGCTCAATCGTTTCAAAGCTGAGTATCGTATCGAATTGTCCGAGCTGATCGGGAAGCTCGGGATCAATCGCATTACCGGTCTGATACGTAATTTTTTGATGGTTGTACTCCCGATTGGCATAGTAGATCGTTTCAGCGTCGATGTCCACTCCTACGAGGCGAGTCAGCTCTCTCTTGCGTTCCTTGGCAACCATGTGACAGCCATATCCAGTCCCGCAAGCGATGTCCAGAACTCTTCCCCTGATATAAGGAGTAGCAAAGTAATATCTGGCAATGTGCTCCAGCAGCATGCCGTTCGTAGGCTTCAGCAGCTTGGGGATGATCCGCTCCCCTGTCCATTCTAGCAATCTCATCACCAATTTTCTCAATTCTACTTGATCACATCTTACCTCATTCCTATGATGGATCATACCTATTCTCCGATTATAAGAGAAGGGACTCATTCCTTAATAAATTTGTAAGAGTTTTCTATGCTGTTTTGTTAAAGCTGGCAGTTAAGATAGTAACATGAATGCATTCGTAAGGTGGGAAAAAGCATGACGAATTATCATGTCCTCGTTGTCGACGACGAGGCTGAGATTAGAGACGCGATCGAAATTTATTTACAAAATGAATCTATGATCGTCCACAAAGCAGGCGATGGACTTGAGGCGCTAGCCATTTTGGAAAAAGAAGAAATCCACCTCATCATCCTCGACATCATGATGCCCAAAATGGACGGAATCACTGCCACGTTCAAGATTCGGCAGGAAAAAAACATTCCGATCATCATGCTTTCAGCAAAATCCGAGGATACGGATAAAATTCTCGGACTCAATATCGGAGCGGATGACTATGTAACCAAGCCCTTCCATCCTCTCGAGCTGTTGGCACGGGTCAAATCCCAGCTCCGTCGTTATACCAATCTGGGCACCTACAAAGTCACCGAGGATGAAATACAAGTACGTGGACTGACGCTAAACAAAAGCACCAAAACGGTCTCGGTAGACGACAATGACATCAGGCTAACCGCTACTGAGTACAAGATTTTGGAGCTGTTGATGGACAACAAGGGGCGTGTCTTTTCGATTGAGGAAATCTACGAACGCGTCTGGAAGGAACCTTATTTGAATGCGGAAAATACGGTCGCTGTACACGTCAGACGCATACGCGAAAAGATCGAAATCAACCCGAAAGAACCGAAATACTTAAAGGTGGTATGGGGAATTGGATACAAAATCGAAAAATAGCCGCACTCCGTTATTGGCAATGCTCGCCTTGGTAGTGAGCATTTCGCTCGCCTTGTTGACTGCGGCTGATCTCTACCACAATCGTGAATACTTGCAAAAAGACAATTACTTTCAAAGCTCCAGTTTTCGCTGGGAGCTACAGAATTTTGTCGAGCTGGTAAAAAAGGTTCATGTGGATTATGCAGGATATGAAACGAAGACTCCTCAAGAAAAGCTGGGGAAAGAAGAACTCCAGCAGTATAACCGGCAACGGGAGGATGCTCTGAATGAAGCCGAGGCGAGTATTGCCCAAGAGTACATGCCGCAAATCGAGGACGCCAGAAACGCTGGTAAGCCGGAAGAAGTGGCAAGACTCACGACTGAAATGGAACAACGCAAAAAAAACCAAAATGCCAAGGACGTCGCTTGGTGGGATAAGCAGCTTAGCGAAATGGTAACCAATAAGGATCAGGATTATGAGGAGAGCAAAAACAGCTTAGCCCTCCGAAGCGGATCGATCAGCTATTATGTAAATGACAAAAAAAGTCACAAAGTATATACCAATCTCGATCATGAGCCTACGGAAACCGAGATGAGAACAGCTCGTTTCTCAATCTCCTTCCCGCAAAACACGTATCAAAAATACAGTGAGTTCTCAGGGATTAGTCGTACGTATCAGATCAATCAATGGAATGGGGCTTTCTTTGTTCCGATAAATTCCCAAGGATACAGCCAGATTCAAGCCGACGCTGTCTATTTTGATTCCATCCGTGATCGTTTATTAAAGGAATGTGCCTTGCTTACCGTAGCCCTTTTGATCGCTGCTATGCTTTGGTGGTATTTGAGCATGATTAACGCAATCAGACTTTCAGTCGTAACAAAAAGCTTGGCGCTGTTCAGACTCATTCCACTGGACATTCGCTTGATTCTATTGCTGCCACTCGGGATTACGTATCTGCTCATGATTTCAAATATACGGTTCTTCTATTTACCTCTGGATATTGAGCACTTTTTTACGCTAGGCTTCATTTCCGCTTTTACTGCCTACTGGCTCCTGCAGCTATTGGAGGGGTGGCACATGTACAAGCAACCTGAGCTATTCAAAGAGCAATGGCAGCAAAGCCTGTTGACCAGACAACGCGTCCTTTTCCGGGAGAGCTTTGCGAATAAAGGAGTATTTTTTAAGGTCACGACTTTGTTCATCCTAACCATCGGCCTTGGAATGAGCATCGCAATAGGTCTCGTTTCCTTGATCAAAGGTGAGGGTGCCCTCTTGATTCTCTGCTTTTTGTACGGATTGTTTTATATGATTGTTGTGTTTCCATATGTCCTGCGGCGCATCGGATTGATGAATCGTATCCTGCTCGGGGCATCCGAAATGGCGTCCGGGAATATGAATGCCTCCATCGAAAAGATTCGAAAAGGCAAACTTTCTGAGCTCGCTCACTCGCTCAACAACATACGACAGGGCCTCAAGCACGCGATGGAGGAGCAGGTAAAAAGTGAAAGGCTCAAATCAGAGCTGATCACCAACGTTTCGCATGATTTAAAAACACCGCTTACCTCCATCGTCAACTATGTGGACCTGCTCAAGCGCGAGAATCTGTCTCCAGAAGAAGTAAAAAGCTATGTAGAAGTATTAGAGCGTAAAACAGACCGGTTGCGCATCCTGATTGACGATCTGTTTGATGCGGCGAAAATGGCAAGCGGCTCGGTTGAGCTGAACATCGAGGAGGTAAACGTAACAGCCCTGCTTAATCAGGCGATCGCTGAATTCAGCGACAAGATCGAGCAATCTCCGCTCACCTTCCGCGTCAATACGGAGCAGTCCAAAATCTACGCTCCGCTCGACGGCAAAAAGACATGGCGTGTCTTTGAAAACCTGATCGGCAACGCATTAAAATATTCGATGCCCAAAACGCGTGTCTTGATTGATTTGTTTGAGCGTGACCACGAGGTTATTCTCACGATCAAGAACGTCTCTGCCTATGAAATTGACTTTGATGCAGAAGAGCTGTTTGAACGCTTCAAAAGGGCCGATCAATCACGGAATACAGAAGGCTCCGGTCTTGGGCTGGCCATTGCAAAGAGCATCGTCGAGCTGCAAGGCGGGAAGCTGTCCATTGAGATTGATGGGGATTACTTCAAAGTGACGGTTGTGTTTCGCAAGTGGGCTCGGGCGGGCAGTTAGTGGAGGAGAGGAAACAGGAGAAAAGGCTCCAGGTTCTTGGGCCCCTTGCAGGGGGATTCACTGGCCGGCTCCGTTCCAAAAACGAAACCGCGTCCAAAGTAGCGGATGCACAAGTTGTTTCACAAAGGTGGACGCTTAAAACCGTGTTTCGTTTTTTCCACTCCGCCTTGGTTAGGGTCCCAAAGACCTTCGCTTTTCTCCTGTTTCCTCTCACCAGCTTTATTTCTTTCTCGCTGGTATAAAAGCTAAAGATCTTAAACCTAAAAATTTTTAAGAACAGTAAATAATAATTGCCCCCTACGTAATAAAGCCGATGCCCCTTCATCAGGACATCGGCTTATTGCTTTGTATGCGACTGCTACGACTGCTAGATCGCAAAATTTCGTTCAAACAATGCTTGCACATCCGAAACCGCTTGCCGTTCGTCTTCCCCTTCTATTTCAAAGGTGATTTCATCTCCGGTCTTTGCGCCCAGCGCCATGACGCTGAGGATGCTTTTGCCATTTGCCTGCTTGTTGTTGTAGATCATTTTGACTGTAGAGCGATACCCACCTAGCAGGTTGACCAGGACAGAAGCAGGACGGGCATGGAGACCGCCGCTAACGGTTACTTCCACGGTAAAACGAATCATTGCACTCCTCCCTTCCCGTTTTCATCCTGTTGGAAAAAACTTTTGGATGACGGCAGCAACACCATGCTGGTCATTCGTATCGGTTACTTGACGCGCCAGTTTTTTGACATCGTCAGGTGCATTGCCCATGGCTACTCCCATTCCTGCGAATTGCAGCATTTCCACATCATTGTAGTTGTCGCCTACTGCCACGATTTGCTCGGGAGTAATGTCCAGCCTTTCGCTGAGAACAGCAAGGCCCGTTGCCTTGGAGACGCCATTCGGCAAAATTTCCAAATTGCGACCCCCAGATGTTGTTACCCTGACTCCTTTTAATTCTGCTCTCGCGATATCCCTTCTGGCCGCAGCTAAACGCTCTGGCTCTCCCATCACGAAAATCTTTGGAATACTCACATCATTATCGCGTACGTAGTCAACCACCCGGCAGGACGCCATGATCTTGAGCGGATATAGATTCTTCCACAGCTGACGTAGTGCAGAAGGGTTCAATAACGGGAACAGGTCTCTCCATTTCCAGCTCTTATTGGTAACCGCGTATGACTCATGCAGCAGCATAACATCTAATCCATATTCCACGAGTACTTCGGTAATCCGGGCAGCTGTCTCAGACGGGATACGTTTTACGAACAGAACCTGGTCTGTAAGTGGATCAGCCACATACGCTCCGTCATGAGAGACGAGCGGTAAACGAATTTGAAACTGCTTCGCTATCGTTTTTGCAGAAGGATAGGCCCTTCCTGTCGCCAGCGTTACATAGACTCCTTTGCTGGTAAGCTCTGTGATCGCTTGCAGCGTCACCTTGGACAGCGTGTGGTTGGACATCAAAATCGTCCCGTCCACATCGAGTGCCAGCAGTTTATAGCTCATGATACAGGCTTGAAAAACTGCGGCAAGTAATCTTTATGGGCTTCCAGCATTTCATCGAGAATCTGTTTGGCAACCACATCAGAGTGCACCAACGGATTGATATTCATCGCCAGTAGCGCCTGATGATAATCCCCGGTCACGGCAGCCTCTGCCGCTACACGCTCGAATGATTTGATCTGCTGGACAAGCCCACGTACCGATACTGGCAAATCACCGACGGACAGCGGAATCGGGCCTTCTCGCGTGATGACGCAATTGACTTCGACCGCCGAATCGTCCGGAATGCTGGCGATGGCACCGTTGTTGCGAACATTTACTGGTTGAATATCACGCTTGTCGTTGTAGATGGAGTAAATCAAATTGCAGGCAGCCTCACTATAGTACGCTCCTCCACGCTTCTCCAGCTGTGGCGGTTTGATGTTCAAATCCGGATCTTCGTAAAGCTTGAATAGCTCCGCCTCAACCTGCTTCACCACTTCGGCGCGCGTACCATGCTTCTTGGCCTCTTCCTGCTCATGCGCCAGCATCGCACTCGTCTGGTAATAGTACCGGTGATAAGGGCACGGCAGAAGACCTAGCGCCTTGATAAAATCGGGGTCCCATCCCAGATCGAGGATGTTTTGCATCGTGATTCCGGACTGCTCGCCTGTCAGCTTGTCAATCACCTGGGAAATCACATTTTCCCCATCCACATAAACCGCAAGGCCAAATACCATGTGATTCAAGCCAGCAAAATCAATATGGACGCGTGATTGCTCGACACCTAATATCGTTGCCACACCCATTTGCATGCCGATCGGAACATTGCAAAGTCCAATTACTTTTTTCCTGCTCGTATAGCGCAGCACCGCCTCAGTCACCATGCCTGCCGGATTGGTAAAATTGATGAGCCACGCATCCGGGCACAGCTCCTGCATATCGCGGCAAATGTCCAGAATCACGGGAATGGTGCGAAGTCCTTTGAATAAACCGCCTGGACCATTCGTTTCTTGACCAATCACATCATATTTCAGGGGAATCGTCTCATCCTTGATCCTAGCATCGAGCAGGCCCACACGCATTTGGGTCGTGACGAAATCAGCACCCTCTAGTGCTTTCCGTCGATCGAGCGTCAGATGGACCTCCATGGGCACACCCGCTTTTTCCACCATTCGCTTGGCCAAGGCACCTACAATTTGCAGCTTTTTCTCGCCTTCAGGAATGTCGACCAGCCACAGCTCTCGTACAGGGAGCTCGTCGTAGCGCTTGATAAAGCCCTCTACGAGCTCCGGCGTATAGCTAGACCCTCCACCTATCGTAACGATTTTGATTCCGCTCACACTCCAGCCTCCTTGCCTGTATGGATATGGCCGTACAACTCCACAAACTCTGTGGCCAAATCCTTGATAGTCATGGCATTCATCAAATGATCCTGCGCATGGATCAACAGCATGCTGACCTCTGTCTTCTCACCGGATACTTCCTTTTGGATTAAAGCAGTCTGGTTTTGGTGGGCGAGGCTAAGTTCCTCCCCTGCACGGTTTAAAGAGTCTCGTGCGCCTTCCAGGTCCTTGTTTTTCGCCCTGGCGATTGCCTCCATCGCCAAGCTTCTCGCATTGCCTCCATGCAAAATCAATTGAAAAATCACGTCTGTCTGGTCCAAATAGATCTCCACCTATCCGAGTTGGTTGAAATTCACCAGCTGTATCTTCTGTTTCTGTACATATTCCTTTATTAGTGGCGCAGTCAAAATTTGCAGCTCTTTGGCACGCTGATGGTTATAAGAGCTCCCCTTCAACACTTCCTCATCGAGAAATGCCGGATGGGTCATCATTTCTACGGTCGAAAAGCCTGCTTGATCGATTTCGTCCAAAATGCTTATCAGCGTATCCACACTCAAATCATCACCGTAAAAGCGATGCATAAAGCCCTCAGTCGTTTTGATTTGCGGCCAATTCACCTGTTCGCTTGGAGTCAGCGTCCACGGGTTTCGGACAGGCAGATCATACTCCTCTGCCAGTTGGAGCACGATGGGCAAAACTGCTTCATGCGCGTGAACGTGGTGATGACTGTCGATATGGGTAAGCTTTAGCCCTGTTGCCAGAAAAGTCTCGATCTGTGCCGTCAATTCACGCCGGAGCTCATCGGCATTTGCCGCAGATAAATGGTCCTGCCCCCGCCGAAAACGCCCCTGCTCGTCGCTTAATGATGGCACATCTTGACTCACTGGCGAGCCGCAGTCAAGCACCAGATGAATCCCTACTCCAAGCCCCGGATTCTCTTTTGCCAGATGGGCAGCATGAGTGAATCCGGCCATATTGACCATCATGGTTGCAGACGTGACGATTCCTTCCCGGTGTGCTTCGATAATCCCGAAGTTCACCCCCTTGGAATAGCCAAAATCGTCAGCATTGACAATCAGTTTCATCAACAGCCCCATCTCCTACCCATTTTTACATCGGCACTGCTTTATCTGTTCCTACTGCTGAAGTGCCGGCTTGCTCCTCGCTCAGCTTTTGTTTGTCCCATATCCGGAAGAACGGATAGTAGATCAACAGGGACACGATTAAGTTTACGAACTGGAGGATACTTCCTGAAATTTTCCCACCCGTCGCCAAATAACCACTAATAATTAACGGTGTGGTCCAAGGAACCGCGACCCCGCTCGGCTTTGCTACCCATCCAAATGACATCGCCAAATAACTGATGATGACCAGCACAACTGGCGCCAAAACAAACGGAATGATCAGAATCGGGTTCATGACAATCGGCATACCAAACGTCACTGGCTCGTTGATATTAAACAAACCAGGGCCAATCGAGAGTCTGCTGATGTTTTTCATTTGCTCACTGCGCGCCCGCAGCAGCATCAGGATGACGAGAGCAAGTGTCGCACCTGAGCCTCCTGCATAAATCCACAGGTCAAAAAACTGTGTGGTGACAACGTTTGGCAGCTCCGCATTCGGATTAGCCTGGAACGCAGCCCTGTTTTGGTCCATCAGGGTTAGCCAGATCGGACTCATGATGCCGCCAACAATTGCTGCTCCGTGGAGACCCAGCGACCAGAGCAATTGAACCAGTAGCACGCAAACAATCGCGCCAATCATACTGCTGCCAAGAGCATTCAGTGGCCCAACAAGCAAATCTGCAACGATGTTGTGGATGCTTTCAAAGGTGGTGTTTTCAATCACAATGCGGAGAAGCCAAACAACTAAAAGCACGATAGATGCAGGGATCAAAGCAACAAACGAGCGGGAAACAGCGGGGGGAACACCATCTGGCATGGTGATCACAATCTTCTTCTGGATGATTTTGCGGTAAATCTCTGTCGACAATACAGCCAGCAGCATCGCGACAAAGAGTCCTTGGCTGCCCATTAGCGTGACCGGAATCACACCGCCTACCTCAACTGCTGTGCTGGCACCTTCTGGGGTAAACAGCGTTTTATAGGGAGTTGCCAGCAGGAAGGATGCAACGGAAATAGCGCCTGCTGATAACGGGTCTACCTTGTATTTTTCTGCGAGCCTGTAGGCAACGCCAAAGCTGACAATTAACGCCATGATGTCAAAGGTAGCATTCACTGGGTACAATAGCTTGGTTAGCCATTGATCACCGAAAATCCCGCTCATGAATTCGCTATAACCAGGTATGGGTATGAAGCCAATGATGAGAAATAGAGAACCGATAATTAACAAAGGCATGGTTAAAATGATCCCGTCACGGATGGCTTGCAAATGCTTCTGCTCCGCTATCCGACCGGCTACTGGCATGACGCGGTTTTCCAGGAATGAAATAAATCCCCCCATACATACCCTCCTCTACTTTTTTAACCGCAGCGCAAATTCCAGCACATTTTTGCCATTCAGCGTTCCGTAATCGATTGTACTGATTACATCAACCGGAATCCCTCTCGCATCCCCTTCCTTTTTCATTTCCGCTAGCTTGTAACGAACCTGGGGACCTATCAGCAGCACATCAGCCTGTTCAATGTTCTTCTTTACTTCATCTGCGGAAACGGCCCAGATCCGTGCGGCAATTCCTTTGTCTTTTGCAGCCTGCTCCATCTTTTGGACCAGCAGACTGGTGGACATCCCTGCAGCGCAGCAAAGCAAAATATTCAATCCATCTCCCCCCTTTCACACGCTTGATGCCATATAGATATAGCAAGCTACGTGCCAAAACACCCTTTTTGTATGCGCTTTCATAAAGAAGTGCGTAGCACCGCGTTTTTCCGATTTGGTGTACAAAAGCTCTGTTTTAGTGTTTCGCTGACAATCCGCTAGTGTATTGCGATCACATCCACTTTTTCAAAAAATAAAACACTATTTATGCTAGTGTTTTATTGTGTAGGAAGAAATTCATGATAAAGCAAACATCATCGTCCGTGATTGTAATCGCGTACTTCTCTTGCAGAGGCTGGAGCTCATGGCGGATCAAGCTGTAAAGCAGGCGGTTTTCGGCAAGAAAAGGCTCCTTGTCCTGATACGCAACTGAATGTGTATTTGCCCGCAAACGATCTACAAGGCAGCACATGTGGAGATACGTGCCAATTCTCGTATCGAAGATCAAGGTCGTATGCAAGCGCTCCTCCATACGACTCACACACGTCCTGACATCGCGCAGAACCTCTTTTCCCTCCACCTGGCCAAGGTGCTCCTTCAGCGTCTCCTCCATCTTCACATAGGCCTCTTCCAGGTCGATTGTCTGCTGAATGTCGTGCAAAGCTTCCCCGTTCAAAACGTCGTCCATGCCGTAGCAGCGCAGGTCCTTGTCCAGCATGTAGTTGCTCACCACACAAATTACTTCCCGCTCTGCCTTCATGTTTTTCAACTGCTTGCGCGCCTGTGCCTTGTCAATGAGCTGCAAGGGAACAAACTCTAGCAGCTGCTCATCATAGCGCAGACGTGATTCGAGCAGCTTTTTCAAAAAAAGCGCACTTCCTTCTCCTGTCAGACAAGCAGCTACGATAGCCATCTTGGGTGCCTGGGCACAAGTGATTTCCTTTGGCGGCTCTTCTGGCTGCTGCTGAAACAGAGTCATACTCGCCACATCGCGATACACATCCTCCAGAGACGCCCCCAGCATCGCCTTTCGAGTCGCCTCAATCACGTGCGGCGTACTGACCATAGGAATGACTCTGACCGGGATGCTGAGCTCTTTTGCGATCATTTCACCAAAGCCGAGTAACGAGCCCATATCTACGAGCAGGAGCAGGCCAGCCGTTCCACTGATCTGACGCGCGACCATGATCGCTTGCTCCAGCACTCGCATCGAATCGACTTCTAGCGGCAAATCAATCGCTTTGGCATAGTCTGTGACCAGCAGCCTGTTCGTCACATCGACCATCGCTGTCGCCCCGCCAGTGCCGTGAGTAATGACCAGGACGCCAATCGTTTCCCGTTCCTCCTGCATACTCTCGTCATCGAGTACAAAAAACATGGTGAGGTAACCCGCTTCCGCAATCGGTAAATCCATGAGGATTGCTTCCTCGATCATCCGCACGCATTCTAGCGCTACTGCAAATTCCTTTTTGTATTTGAGCCGTACGCCATTGATATGCGGATTTACGATCTGTTTCCCTTGTGCCAGCCTCTCCTTTGAGGTTTGTATGTGCAGAGCCAAACCAAAGATCACTTTTTGACTCAAAATCTTCCCTAATTTCGCTTCCGCATACTCCACGATCTCTTCTACCAGATGTATGATAATCGGATCGATAATCCGGGCCATATCATCCTTGTTAATCCGTTGATGTACGCCTTTGATAAACGGAGTAAAGTAATTTTCGATATCAAATTCTAGTTCCTCTTCGCTGACTCCTTGGTTTTGCAATTCGTATATTTTTTGCTCGATTTTTTCATATACACTGTTTGACGTTACTTCCGGCTCTCTTCCCACCGTCAAGCTATCCTCGGTAGGCAGGACAACAAAGCACTCGTTGTTCGTTCCAATCAATTCGTCCAAAGCAGACTTTTGTTCTTTTGCCAACAGTAGTCCCTTTTTCACATAATGGGGCATATCCTGGACGGTTACATGAAGCTGTTTTTTCTTCATGGAAATGAACTCTGCATACGCACTGGCACATGTAAGCTGAATATCTGTTTTTAGCTGCCCGATGTTATTGGGGCAATGATAGGACAAAAACGCTTGAATGGCACTCGCTGAAATCGTAATTTCCCTGCCCAAGCGAAACGCTTCTTCCCGAAAAAGCTTTATGACGAGTCCGAATCTCTCTTCGATGCGCCATTCCCTGAGGGAGGGAAGCCTGATAATCATTGGAATCCTTCTAATAAATGTTTTGAGCAGGCTGGACTCAGGATTTTCTGTCGTCGCGGAAATGATCTGCACCTGAGCCGTTCTCTCGATTTCTGTCTCCCCAACCCGTCGAAAGGTCCCCTTGTCCATAAAGGTGAAAAAAATCTCTTGTCCCTCTGCCGGTAGCCGGTGCACCTCATCGAGAAACAGAATACCGCCATCTGCCTTTTCCACGAGCCCTTTTCGATCATTTTCCGCTCCGGTATAGGCTCCCTTTTTCACGCCAAACAGCTGACTGATCAATAGCTGAGGGTTATTCGCGTAATCGGCGCAATTAAACACAACGAATGGCGCATTCTTGTCCAATCGTCCAATATCAACAGCAAATTCATGGATCAGAACGGCAAACCCCGACTTTCCCACACCCGTCTCCCCTAAAATCAGGCAATGCATCCCTCGGGGAGGATACAATACTGCTGCTTTTGCCTGCTCGACCGGTGTTAGCAGACTTTTGTTTGTTTTCGCCAGCCCGTCCAGACTCGTCTGCTCAAGCAATAAGGAGTTTTTGGCTTCTTTTGCGGAAAAAAGCGTTGGCCGCCCTTCTTCTTTTTCGACTTTGCCATCCTTCCATAAACGGTTCAGATCGCTACTGACATTCGCACGACTGAGGTTCAGCATTTCCGCCAGCTCTCCCGCACATATTTTTTTACCCGAACCAATTTCCACTAATTTTTGGAAAACGAGTTCCAAACGCTTCATCCTATCACCTGCCATTGATTAGATAGAAGATCGCCGCGTGATTTTTTAGTTTGTTTTCAATTCAACAGACATTTGGAAAAACCTTCCTAATGAATGATATGACGATGATTCATAGGCAATCACGAAAAAAAGCCAGTACTCTTTTAAAAAGAGACTGGCTTTGGCGCCCTAAACGTTTACCTGCTGGATTGCCTGCCGCATATCTAACGTATTGACACTCAGAACAGCAGAGGCCTCGTGTACTTGCTTCATCATTTCCAGCTGTTTACTTGTCATGGTCCGTATTTGCTCTGTCTGCTCGGTAACTCCACTTGCTACCTGCGCGATACTACCGAACTGTGCGACGATCTCCTCAGAGCCTGCTGACAGCTGCTCAGTCGTAGCGGAAACCTCCATGATTTGCTCACTGACCAGACGAAACGCTTTTACAGCGTGCAGGAACGATTGCTCTGCCTCCTGGGACAGCTCAACACCTTCCTGGATCTCTTCAGTAACGACCTCCATCTCCCCGCTGATTTTTCCCGATTCCGCCCCTATGCTCTCGAGCAAAGCCGTAATCTGTAGCACAGAGGATGCCGAGGCGTCCGCCAGCTTGCTTACTTCCTTGGCGACAACCGTAAAGCCGAGACCATGTTCACCTGCTCTGGCGGCTTCAATCGAAGCATTCAGCGCGAGAATTTTGGTCTGTTCCGTAAAGCTCCGAATAGATGCGAGTACATTTTCAATTTCATCTGAGTACGCTTTCAACTGCTTCGCCATGCTCAATGTATGCGCCGCAGAGGAGGATATATCACTCATTTGTTTATTCATTCGCTTCATCGCGTCATCACCTGATTGAGCGATGTCGACGGCCTGAACCGCAGCATCTGATACGGTAGCCGAAGAACCGGCAATTCGTGATATGCCTTGCGCGATTTCTTCCATAGCGGCCACACTATCATCCGCACTCTTCTTTTGAGAATTGGCTCCCTCGTAAATGACTTTTACCGTATCATTAATGGTTTGTCCCATCATCAGCATATGGTCGGCGTTTGTGGCGAACTCTTTTGAGGAGACAACCAGCTGGTCAGAAGTCTTGTCCATATTGACTACCAATCCACGCACTCGTGTATGTAAATTCTCGGACATGGACAGCATCGCCTTGTACACGGTACCAATCTCATCCTGTGAGCGAACCGGATGTGCACGCAAAATAACTCCCGCCTCTGCCAAATCACCCTCAGCCAGCCTCTCTGCACTAGCTCTCACTGTATGCAACGGACGCAATGCACGCTGGACGAACCAAATAATGGCGCCAATCGCCACTAACGTGATCACGAGCAGCATAGCGTAAAAAGGGAGGCTCTTCTTGATGACATTGGCAGCAAGCTGCTCAAATACAGCAGCATCCGTATCGATTCCAAGTGCGCCCATGACTGCGCCGCTTGCATCCTTTACAGGGACATACGCCGACAAATAGGTTCCATACTCTGGATTTTCTATGATAGGGGAGCTTGCCTTGTGTCCAGCCATCACGGATCGCACGGCGGCAGGAGGCATGTCCGTCACTTCATCAATGGGAGAAGCGTCAGGGTCCTTCGGCGGACGACCATCAATCATAATTCTCGGCTCTTGTTTCTCGTCAAATCGCACAAAATACACATAGCGCGCTCCAATTTGCGTTCGGAAAACGTCGAGCTCTTGTCGCAGCGACCAGTATAGATCTGTCTCCTGTGGTTCTTTTAAAAATTGAGCGTAGCGATCAGTCTGCATTCCTGCTGCGTAGCTTTCGGCAATACGCATATTGTAGCTGTTGATTCCGTCCTCGACAG
The DNA here is from genome assembly GCF_046535075.1 of Brevibacillus sp. SIMBA_040. Lineage (NCBI taxonomy): Bacteria > Bacillati > Bacillota > Bacilli > Caryophanales > Paenibacillaceae > Brevibacillus > Brevibacillus sp. SIMBA_040. Next base: position 70,346 of record NZ_JAWRXI010000006.1, on the reverse strand, counting down.
CTGACCGGGTCTGAATGACTTGTGTCGCGATATTTCCGATAGCAATCAACACCAAAACGGCAATAATTACACATAAAATCCGAACAATCAAATGCTTCTTCATGAATCCCTTCATTCACTCGCTTCTCCTTTACACCTATCGCAAATCGAACTCGGTAAAAAGCCAAATATTTCTACATGCCCGAATACAATCATAGGTGATTTTTGTCGGCGAGAATAGATATGACTATTCAGAATATACACTGCAAAAACAAACTTTTTACACTGCTATTTATTCCTTCCACTTTGTAAAGAATTAACGTTTTTCCTTGGTAGATGATGAAATATCCGTTTCCAGGAGCGTCTGTACGGTATAATAGATCTATCATGTTTGACGGGAGAATATACAGCCATGATGGTTTTTACACTGTTTACCATATGGGCACTGGGTCTTTTGGTCTTGTTTACTGATCCCAAACGAACCTCGATCCGCTGGGCATGTGCAACTGCCTTTGTGGGAGGTAGCGGCTTTCTCTCTGGAGTCATCGATGAGACGCTCATTCCTTTGTGGAAAGACACCCTTGCCCTATATCCAGGCTCTGAGCAGTTTTTACTGTTTCTGAGCTACAGTGCATCATTTGTTTGCCAGACGGGACTGCCCTATACCTTTTTCATGTTTGCCGTTCATTCGTCGGAGTGGTTGTCGAGACAAGTGAAACAAATTGTACAGTATGCGGCCTTGCTGTTGCCGCTTTTTATGCTTGTGATCACACCGATCTATCCCGTTCTTTCTTTTAACTACTGGATCATGGTCGCCTGGGTCATACCCTTTTTTCTGGTTTCGTGCACGCTGCTCATCGTACAATATCGTCGCGAAAAGGACCCGCTTGTTAAGAAAAACAGCTTTTTTACCAATGTCCTGATCATCATTCCTCTTTTTTTCGTGTTTATTTTCATTTACGTCATGCGTATTCAAAATGATTACGAAGCATGGCGCTACAACATGCTCATCGTCGCTATCCAGTTCATTCTGATTGTTGCCATTAGTTTGAAATACGGGTTTCTCGGTGTACGACTCCGCGTGGAAAAAAAGCGTCTCGATAGTACACTGCGTGCACTGACATCCGGTGCGCAGATTATCAATCATACGATCAAAAACGAGGCAGGTAAAATCTCTCTTTACGCTGATCGCATTGAATCCTTTGCCGAGGAAACCAATCAGCCTTCCTTAAAAGAAGATGCACGCGTCCTTTTGCAATCGTCTCAGCACATGCTGGACATGATGAATCGTATTCAGGGACAGCTGCGCGAAGTAGAGCTGCGTGAGACGAATTGTTCACCTAGTCAGGTAGCTCGGCAGGTCATCTCGACCCTTACCCCTTATACAGATAAAAACAGAGTGAATGTAGAAACCGAGCTGGACGAGACGCTGCAGCTGCACTGTGATTCGGTACAGCTGCGGGAGATCATCACCAATTTATGCATGAACGCTCTGGAGGCTATGAAAAACGGAGGGACGCTGCGCTTGCAGTTATTTCGCTCCAACAAGCACCTTGTGATCGCTGTTGCAGACACAGGCACAGGTATATCTAAAGAGAATCTGCCACATGTACTCGATCCTTTCTTTTCTACCAAAAGAACTGGGCAAAACTTTGGATTAGGACTCTCTTATTGCTACAATGTCATGCAAAAGCATCAAGGACAGCTGGAAATCTACAGCGAGCCAGGGAAAGGGACTACCGTATTTTTGTTCTTCCCGAAAAAGCGTGTAGTACAAACTTAAATTACGAATGGAAGAGGTGACTACACTTATGGCCTCGATTACTGTTTTTCTCGTAGAAGACGACCCTGTATGGCGAAAGGGTCTCGTCGATTTTCTCAATAAGGAGCCGGATATTTCCGTAGTCGGTGAAGCTGGCACGAAGGAAGAGGCTATCGAACGTTTTGCTCCGGGCAAAGCCGATGTCGTGCTCATGGATATCAATCTGACGGAGAACAATTTGGACGGCATCGAAACCGCTGTTGCTTTTATGGAGCTCCAAGCCGACTGTAAAATCATCATGCTCACCTCGCTGACTGATGAGGACGTCATTGTGGAGTCGTTTTCAGCTGGAGCCGTCAATTACATCAGCAAAACTAGCTTCAAGGAAATACCAGACGCGATTCGAGCTGCCCATAACCGCGTGTCGGCAATCCACCCTACCGCTGCCGCTGCCCTGCGCAACGAATTTTTACGGATGAAAAAAGTGGAGGACCAGAAGCTGCTGTCCCCCGCTGAAAAGGACATTCTACAGCTCATCCACCAAGGGCAGACACAGACACAGATCGAACAATCACTGCACATCACCAAGCGCACCATCAAGAACCATATCAATCGCATCCTGAAAAAAATGGGCGTCAAAACGAGCAAGGAAGCAGCCGCAAAAGCCAACCAAAAAAAGCTGTTCTAGGTCTTATTACCAGGTACCAATGAATGTTGGTACTTTTTTTACTTTCTGCACACTTTACAATGAGAGCTATAGAGCAACGCCATTATCTTTTGTAAAGGTGTGGTACACATGGTACTCATTCATGCCTTCCTGAAAATGATCCTGATGCTTTGGTTCCGTCCTCGCATCAACGGTCTGCACAAACTCGATCTTTCGCAGCCATCGCTGATTATACCCAATCATGTCTCGCTAATGGATGCTGTCCTCTTGTCCTTTTGCCTGCCAAACGGTGCTACGTTCGTAGTCAATACGACAATCGCCAAGCGGTTTGCCTTTTTCCTCCGCTTCCGAAAGCACATCGCAATTGACCCGATGAATCCGTATTCGATTCGCCATATGCTACGCGTCATCAGAAGCGGTGAGACGCTGGTGATTTTCCCAGAGGGTCGCATCACCACCACTGGCAGCATGATGAAAATCTACAGTGGGGTCGGTTATTTGGCCCTGCGAACAGGTGTAAATGTATATCCGGTAGCCATCAAAGGCTTGGAGCGCTCCATCTTTTCGTACATGAAAGGAAAGCTCCCCCTCTCTTGGTTTCCCGATGTAACCATGACAATCGGTAGTCCTTTCACAATGGAACGCGATCCAAACCTGTCAATGCGTGCTCAAAAGGCAACAGCCAATGATCGGATTCTGCAAACCTTGCAAAACGAGCTGTTCCAAAGCCGCATGAAGCAAAACGTCAATCTGTTCGATGAAGTACTGGAGGCTGCACGTCTCAACGGCGCAAAGCTCGAAATCGCCAAGGATTTGACCAGCGCCATCAATTACCGGACGCTTTTGATTGGCAGCTACTTGCTCGGTAGCAAATTGCAGTCCAGCCTTTTAGGTAAGCCTGTAGTCGGCGTATTTCTGCCTAACTCAGTCGGTCATCTCGTGACTTTATTATCCTTGTTCCGCATCGGCAAAACGCCAGCGATTCTCAACTTCTCGCTCGGAATTCGTTCCCTGCTGGATTGCTGTGAGACTGCCCAGATCGATACGATTCTAACATCACGGGTATTTATCGAAAAAGGAAAGCTGGAGCATATTATCGCTGGTCTAGAACCACATCTGAAAATCGTTTATCTGGAGGATTTGAAGTCATCCGCCACTGGCTTCGACAAGCTCGCGGCACTCACTCGCTACCTGCTCAAGCAAAAGGCTTCTCCTGCAAGCGACAACGAGCTGATTCTGTTTACATCAGGCAGTGAAAGCAAGCCAAAGGGTGTCGTTTTGACACATACGAATCTGTACGCAAATATCCAACAGGTGACTACGGTCATCGATATTACGACCCGCGACAAGTTTTTCAACGCTCTGCCGATGTTCCACAGCTTCGGCCTCACAGCAGGTACGCTTTTGCCAGTCGTAAAAGGTGTTCCTGTCTATCTCTACCCGAGTCCGCTGCACTACAAGGCGATTTCGGAGCTGGTATACGATCAAAACGCAACCATTCTTTTCGGTACCTCAACCTTCATGGCAGGCTATGGTCGAATGGCGCACCCCTACAATTTTTACTCCTTGCGCTATGTTTTCGCAGGTGCCGAAAAGCTCAAGGACGATGTACGCAAGCTGTGGATAGAAAAATTCGGGGTACGGATTTTTGAAGGCTACGGGGCAACTGAAACGGCTCCGATCCTGTCACTGAATACGCCACTCGCCAATAAGCCAGGAACAGTCGGACGCCTGATGCCAGGCATGTCCTACAAGCTCGATGCAGTAAGCGGCATCGAGAAAGGAGGCGAGCTGCTCGTCAAAGGACCGAACGTCATGAAGGGATACCTCATCCACGGCAAAGGATTTATCCCTGCTGAAGAGTGGTACCACACAGGAGACCTCGTTACGACTGACAAGGACGGCTTTATCAGCATCCAGTCTCGCCTGAAGCGCTTTGCCAAAATCGGCGGGGAAATGGTTTCGCTCAATCTGATTGAGGAGCTGGCGATGCAATGCTTTGGGCACTCCGGCTTTGCAGCGATCACAGTAAACGATCCGCGAAAAGGTGAACGCGTCCTCCTGTTTACGACAGATGAGACAGTAGCACTCAGCCAGCTGCGAGCATACTTGACCGAAAAGCAATACTCACCGCTGCTCATTCCAGGCACGGTGCAGGTCATCAAGATTCTGCCTCTCCTCGGTAGCGGAAAAACGGATTACGTCACCCTGAAACAACTAGCTGAAAGTGGAGGAAAATGATGTGAACATACAACTTAAGCCACTACAAGCCCTATATTTCACTCAGTTTCTATCAGCCTTTTCCGACAACATGATTTTGTTTGTGATCGCCAATTTGCTGCGGGAGAATGGTTTTTCTCCCGCCATGCTCGCACTCGTATCGATTTCATTCTTTCTTCCTTATATTTTTCTCGCTCCTTTGGTCGGTCCTTTTGCCGACAAGCATCCGAAATCATTTGTACTGGTGATTGGCAACCTGATCAAAGCACTCGGTGTCCTGCTGTTGTTTGTCATTGACCACTCCAGCATCCTGCTGCTGATGCTCAGCTATTTTACCGTGGGAGTCGGAGCCGTTGTTTACTCCCCTGCCAAATACGGGATTTTGCCAGAGCTCACGCGTAATGAAGATGAGCTGTTTCATGCCAATGCGCGGATTGAAGCCTATACGATTTTTGCCATCCTGACCGGGATCGGCATCGGAGGGGCTGTCGCCTCTGTGACATCTCCTGCGTTCTCATCGGCGATTTGCCTGATTATCTATTTGCTTTCGCTCGCTATGACCTTTTTCATCCCACGGATGAGAGGCAACCTGTCCATTCGATATGGTGCCGAGGCGCGACGCTTTTTTATCGACTTCCAGCAGCTGCTGAATCGTCCTGACACAAGCTTTGCCCTGATTGGTACAGGGGCTTTCTGGATGAGCTCTGCTGTCCTGCGGGTGGCTGTGCTCGCCTGGATTCCGATCGCACTGGACATTAACCCACAGAGCTTTTCTGTATCCCTCATTCTGGCTACGACCTCGATCGGGATTATCGCCGGGGCATTCCTGGCTCCCAAGCTGATTCCACTGGCGCATTTTACTCGCTCGCTGACCTTTGGTTTCGGAATGTTTCTAATCATCGTGCTGTTCCCGTGGATTCACGTCACATTCATCGCGATTTGCTTGCTGCTGCTGGTTGGCTTTATGGGAGGTGTATTCATTATCCCTATGAATACCGTATTGCAGGAGGAAGGAAAGAAAATGGTCGGCTCGGGAAAAACGATTGCCATTCAAAACTTTATCGAAAACCTTTTGATGGCTGTTGGATCAGGCATCTACTACCTGATCGTTTACGCGGGGGTGTCCATCTCGGGAGCCATCGTCGGCCAGGGTCTGCTTCTCCTCGCGTTCCTCTTGTATTTGGTGAAGTATCGGAAGCGGATAAATGGCTGAAAAGAAGCCGTGACTGCGAGAGTCACGGCTTTCTTGTGTTCACTAAAGTATTCAGGATGCGAGAAGCTTACGGTTTAGGTGTTGCGGCTGCCGCAGCTTTTCTCGCTTGGTTCAGCTGCTTGTAGAATTCGCCTTTTGTTTTTACATTCGCGAATTTCGCTGCATCTACCTTCGCTTTTTCAGAAAGGGCTGCAATCTCTTCTTTGGTGACAGCATCCTTCACATTGATCGATGCGATATTGGTGTACTTGCCATCTTCTGTTTTTGGCACACTCAGGATGCCTGCATTGATCAGCTCTACTACATCATTACGTTCTGGAGCTGTCGTATCCACCCCGATAATTTTCCAGTTATTCTGTACTTTCGGCTCGTAGACGCCTTTTTTCACTTCTTTCAGGTAAGCAATCGCACGGTTGCGGATTGTACCTGCGGTTTCACCAAACGTGGTATTGTCTTTGGAGGACCACAGCTGTTCAAACTTGCGTCCTTCCAGAGCGCCACCTTTTGCTTGCAGAGCTTCCATACGGTATGCGTTCATACCAAGCTTTAGCGTATCTTCAGCTTTGATCAAGGTTCCATCGAGCTTGCGCAGGTTGGTGATACGGCTGCCATATGGCTTGGACAAATCAATTTCGTATTTCACGTTGCCGAAGAAATCGTTGGTGCTGTATTTGGAAGCGCGGCGTTTGCTATCAAAGCTCACGGTTACATCGCCAGGACGTGCCGTGTTGAAATAGCCTACTGCCCACTCCATATAATCCTTGAGGTCTTTTCCGGTTACTTTGTAAACGGTGATTTCGCCGCCCGCATATTGATAGTTATAGGCGATATCCTTTTTCTTGATCGGACCTACGTCGAGCTTTGCCTTGTCGTTGTCGATTTGGTGAGCAACGACGTCAGCCTTGCTATAGTAGAGCATCACTTCATGGAAGAAATCAGATAAAGGCGTCTCCTGAATTTGGACCTGTGGAATTCCCTCAATCTCGTTTTTCGGCACGAGGTTCATGCCTTTCAGCTCTGCTACCACGATGTTGGCATCTGCACGTGCAAACTCGTGGAACGGCGTCAGCTTGGTTTCCAGCTCAGGATCGGATACAACTGGCGTGCCATCTGCACCTTTGATAGGGAGAGCAGTTGCTTCTTTTCCAGCCAGCACGACTTTGCCATTTTTCTTTTCAAACGTCAGGTCAATGCGGGAGAGATGGGTACCGTATTTGTCCGGTTCAGTGATCAGTACACCGTTGATCTCCTCTTTTTTCACCAGCTTGTGCATATGTCCAGCAAAAATAGCGGTCAATTCTGGTACAGCGTTTGCGATGTCTGCTACGCCTGTGCCTGGAATTCCGTTTTCATTTTCGATGCCCATGTGCATAACACCGATCATAACGTCTACTTTTCCTTGCAGCTCTTTTACGGCTTTTTTGGTTTCTTCTACCGGATTTTTGATCACGAGGCCATCCAGATGATCCGTTCCTTTTTCAAAGTCAGTGATCATCGGTGTGTTCATCCCGATCAAACCGATTTTGACGCCAGCGCGTTCAACAATAGTATAGGCCGGGAAGTAACGCTCACCGTTTTCTTTATAGATGTTACCTGCAAGTACAGGCCCTTTATATTGACTGCTGATTTTGTCGAGTGTATCGAGTCCAAAATTGAACTCATGGTTACCAAACGCCCACGCATCGTAGCCCATTTCGTTCATCGCAACCATCATCGGAGATTGTGGCTGGTCATTGAACAGCTCAGCAGAGTTGTCTTGAATCGAGTCTCCTGCATCCACCAGCACCGTGTTCGGGTTCTCTTTGCGAATCTCTTTGATCATCGTGAACAGCTGCGTCAAGCTTCCGCTTTGATTCGGACCGTCCAAAGCGTAGTCCCACGGCATGAAACGTCCGTGAATGTCAGATGTGCCCAAGAGTGTAATCTTGGTTGGTGCTTCTGCTGCTTTTGTCGGTGCTGGCGCCCCCATGACGCCGCTACCGAGTACCAACGCTGATAACGCGATGCTTGCCAGCGTTTTCCCCATACGTCCTCGTAGTTTTTTCATGTTTTCCCCTCTACTTGTCTCATTGTCAGTACCTTACGATTTGTTGCTTTTTTCTTTCTCTTTTCCCTAGAAACTCCCCTCTCTTTCTACCAATATTACTCAACTATACCAGTCAATTTATCTGATCACCATTGAAAATTGGTACATATAGCCCTTTTCGTTTGAAAAAAAGCCGTGACGAGGAATCATCACGGCTTTACGGCAGCATAGCTTTGCAAACACTCCAGGAAGAGCTGACCATATTTATCGAATTTGGACTCCCCGACTCCTTTGATCTGAAGCATCGCTTGCTTGTCTGTCGGGCACAAGCTGCTCATTTCCTTTAAGGTGCTATCGTGGAAAATAACATACGGTGGCAGGCCCTCGCGCTGTGAGATTTCTTTGCGTAGCGTACGCAATCTCTCAAACAGCTCGTCATCCTCAGTCAGCTGTACCGGACGAATCACGATCTTTTGCACGACTCGCTCCTCTCCTTTGAGGACTGGCAATGCCCGCTCTCCCAGCTTCAGGATCGGATACTGGCTTTCGGTTACTTGCAGATAGCCTTCCGCGATCAACAGCTGGATCAGGTCGACGATTTCTTTTTCCTTATATTCCTTCATCAAGCCGTACGTCGGCAATTCGTCAAAACGGAACTGCGTCACCTTTTTGTTTTTGGAGCCTTTGAGCACCTGCGCGACCAAGGCAGCACCGAAGCGCTCCCTCATCCGTTTGACGCAGGAAAAAATCTTCTGCGCCTCCAGCGTAATATCGGAGAGCTCCGTTTCATCCGTGCAGTTTCCGCATTGTCCACACGCTTGCGCATCCGTTTCACCGAAGTATTGGACGATGTATTGCTGCAGACAGCGTGGCGTCCGGCAATAGTCGATCATCGCGTACAGCTTTTTGTACTCGTGCTCCTTGCGTTCTTCCAGCAATTGATTTTGCTCAATGAAGAACGTCTGGGTCTGAATATCCTGCGGCTGGAACAGCAGGATGCATTCGCTTGGCTCCCCGTCGCGTCCTGCGCGCCCTGCCTCCTGATAGTACGCTTCCAAATTTTTCGGCATGTTATAGTGAATGACATAACGGACGTTGGACTTGTCGATTCCCATCCCGAATGCATTTGTAGCGATCATCGTACGTACATCATCGTACAAAAACGCCTCTTGATTGTGCGCACGCTCCTCCTCTGTTAGCCCGGCATGATATTTAGTCACTTCATATCCGCGCTTATGCAGATCAGCGTGGAGCGCATCCACGTCTTTTCGCGTAGCCGCATAAATGATTCCGGCCTGCTGTGCATTCGCACGCAAATATTGCTGGATAAACTCTCGTCTGTTCTCTCCTTTTCGCACGGATAAAAGTAAATTGTCCCTGCCAAAACCGGTGATGAAAAGACGCTCATCCACCAGCTCTAGCTGTCTGCGAATATCTTCTGTTACCTCGGGTGTTGCAGTCGCCGTCAAAGCTGCGACAATCGGGCGCTTCGGCAATGAGCGCAAGAAGCGTGCGATCTCCAGGTAGCTCGGGCGGAAATCGTGGCCCCACTAAGAGACACAATGCGCTTCATCAACGGCAACAAAGGAAATCGGCACATCCTTAATCAGCGCTTGAAAGGCTTCCGATTCGAGCCGCTCTGGGGCAATGTACAAAAGCTTGTACTCTCCGCGCGCTGCCATCCGCAAGCGATCACGCACCTCGCCATAATCGAGTGAGCTGTTAATTTGTGTAGCTGGTATGCCCATGCTGATGAGGACATCTACCTGGTCCTTCATCAACGAAATGAGTGGAGAAATGACAATCGTCACGCCGTCGTATAGCATCGCCGGGACCTGATAGCAGATGGATTTCCCGCCACCGGTCGGCATGATGCCCACAGTATCGTGACCCGTCAAAAGACTCTCAATGATCTTCTTTTGTCCCTCTCGAAACGAAGGGTACCCATAATACTTTTGCAAGACTTCTACAGCTTTATTTAACAAAGAGAATTCACCTTCTCTTTCGAAATGTTTTTTCAATGGTTCTACTAGTGTAACCATAGGTGTTGGGACAAAACAAGTGGTCGTTCCGGCTTTAGTGGAGGTAGGGAGGTAGGGATACAGAACTAAAAAAGCACCAATGGGGTGCTTTTTATCATGAATAGCATTCTGTTAGTGCGCTTCACTCATAAGTGTCCTTGATTTCCTTGACTTCCACCAGAACATCAGCCGATACGACAAGTACACGCCGTAGCCGAGAGCGCCTCCGGTTGTGTTCAGCAGGATATCGTCTACATCAAAGATTCCGCAATTGGTGACGAGCTGGGTCGTTTCCAAGCCGAGGCTAAATAAAAATGAAAGCAGGACGACCTTGCCGAGTGACTGAAGCTTTTTGGAGAAAAGAAGAGGTACCATAAAGCCAAATGGCATAAAGGCGATCACATTTCCTAAAAGATTGATCATGCTGTGGACACTGCCGCTTTCCCGAATAGCCATGAGGTATCGCTCTATCTCGTGGAAGGGCACCAGGTTTCCGCGGTATTGCAGTCTTTCCCAGATGGAGCTCGGATTGCTCACACTTTGCTGCCACTGACCGTAGATTAGCTCCAGCTCCATACTTCCAAATTTTAAAAGCAAAATTTTGATCACGAGAAACAAATAAAGTGCGAATACCGCATATTTCAGCAGGGCTACCATCACAGCTGACGTTGAATGGCTCCTCACGTTAGTCATTCTTAAACCCCATCTCCAACAGTTTTTTGGTTTCTGTAAAACGTGCCGCTTCATCTTTTGTTCCCATTACAACAGAAATCAAACGTTTATTTCCTCGCTGAGCTGTTCCTGTGAAGCAATAACCTGCTTCGTCGGTAAAGCCTGTTTTTAGCCCATCCAATCCGGCTACCTGCATCGCTTCGTCATTTGCGTGCAGCATGAGGTTGGTATTCGAAACACGTTCTTTGGTAGAGGACAATTTTACAATTGGCTCTGAAGTCACCCTTATGATGTCAGGAAAATCATTGATGAGACGATACGCCAGCATACCTACGTCTCTCGCTGTCATTTCGTTATGCCCATAGTCATAGGCAAGACCTGTAGCATTCACAAACTGGGACGACTTTAGGTTTAGTTCTACTGCCTTTAGATTCATTTGCTCTGCAAAAGCAGATGTACTCCCCGCCAGGTATTCCCCAATCGCCACCGCTGCATTGTTTGCCGAGCCGACTGCCATCGCCTCATACAGGTCTTTGAGGGGATACGTTTCCCCTTCAACGAGATTTACTCGGGAGCCCTCCGTTGTCGCGGCATTTTTGGAGATGGGAATCCGATCTGTCCAATCCGCTCTCTGCTCCTTGATTGCTTCGAGGAGCAAATACTCCGTCATCATTTTTGACATGCTTGCTACTGGATATAGCGTATCTGCATTTTTGGTATAGAGCACTTCACCTGTGCGACTATCGAGCAGAATAGCTGCCCGTGCATCGAGGTCTACGTGATTATTTTCAGTGATTGCTACTTGCGGTTCGTTCTCCAAGTCGGCCCATGCCGATATTTCGTTATGAAAAAAGGCATACCCAATTACGGCAAACATTAAGAGTAGCAGCAGTGTTCCTCTGTTCAAAAAAAGCCCCTCCTTACCTCCATGAACCACATCTTTCGTTCATGCTGATAAGGATAGGCTTTTGGAATAAAAAAAATCAAAATGAAAGGTAAAGAAAAAGTAAAGGATTTATGAACTATGCGTGATTTTGATCGGAAGCCACACGGTAAAGGTCGTCCACTCTTTCGTGCTGTCGGCTGTAATGCTGCCCTGGTGCAGATCGATAATGCTTTTGGCGATGGCAAGTCCCAAGCCCGAGCCCCCTGTTTCCTGTGACCGGGAGCCTTCTACCCGATAAAAACGCTCAAACAGATTGGGCAATGATTCAGCGGGAATCGGCCTGCCGTTGTTAGCAACGGAAAAGACTACGCCCTGTTCATGAAGGAAGACGCGAATAATGATTTCGGTCCCGTCACGTCCGTATTTCAAGGCGTTGGAAATGAGATTTTCCAGCACGCGTACCAGCTTGTCTGTATCCCCGACCATTTCGATTTTGTGGTCAGGCGTTTCCACGCGCATCACTAAGTCAGCCTCGTGTGCAGCTACACGAAAGCCTACCGCGACTTGCTCCACCAGCTCGACCAGGTCGAATTTAATTTTGCTTACATGTGCTCCGCGATTGCGCATTTTGGTGTACTCAAACAAGTCATTGACCAGCACATTCATTTGCTTTGCTTTTTCATAGGCGATATGTGTGTATTGCTTGATTTGCTCTTCGTCACGGTATTTCTTTTGTTCAATCAAGCCCAAATATCCGATGATCGAGGTTAAGGGTGTACGCAGATCATGCGAAACATTGGTGACCAGCTCATCCTTGGACTGCTCCAGACGCCGCTCTTCCTCCATCGCATCGATCGTGCTTTGGACTAAGGCATGGATACTATCCACTACATCTCCCAGGCTGCCACTTGATCTGATTGATATTTTGTGATGAAAATTCCCTTTGGCGATGTAATGAAGCTCGGAAATAATTTGCTCCATTTGCTTTTGCTCCATATATTTCCGAGTCCGCACGATGATCCACGCGATAAACAGACCTGTCGCAAGCAAAATAATCGGTATTTTAAAGGAGTCCGTACCAAAGTTGCGACGCATCAGCCATACGTAGTTCCTGATTTCCGGGATGTTGTACAGATAGTTATTAGCGAGGAAAGAAGCTAATTGGAAAACTGCATAGAAAATCAGGAGACCTAGTAACAGATCTACCAAAATGCGCAGAAAATCCTTTATATTAAGCTTCAATTTTGTAGCCTACCCCCCAGACCGTTTGAATCACCTTTTCCCCACTAGTCGCCCTCTCCAGCTTTTCTCGTAGATTGCTGATGTGAACCATCACGGTCTTATAGGAGACGTAATTTTCCATTTTCCAGCAGCGATCAAAAATCTCCTCGGAGCTGAATACCCGGTTGGGATGGCTCGCCAATAAAAACAGGACGGAAAACTCAAGGGCAGTCAATTTAATCGGAGTGCCATCCTTGGTCTGGACGACATGACTCTGCTTGTCGATGATGAGCGGACCTGCCTCGATCACATCTTCCTGTTTGTTTTGCTGGCTGTAATTTGCTCGGCGCAAAAGCGATTTGACCCGTGCAATCACTTCCAGCGGGTTAAAGGGCTTTGCTACATAATCATCCGCACCTGTCATTAACCCCATGATTTTATCCATGTCATTCGTTTTGGCACTTGCCATCAGGATGGGGATCTGTGAGTTTTTCCGTACTCGCTTGGTTACCTCGATGCCATCCAGGTTAGGCATCATCACGTCGAGTATGACGAGGTCAATCGACTTTTGGGCGAGCCTCTCCATCGCTTCCAAGCCGTCAAAGGCTTTTTCGATTTCGAACCCTTCGTTGAGCAAATATATTGCCAAGAGGTCCACAATCTCTTTATCATCATCCACAATCAGAATCCTCAACGCTTTCACCTCCGAAGCGTGCTTTGATAGACCCACTATAACAAAAAAACCTAAAGAAAACGTAAAGAGGGGAGGGCATAAACAAAAACATCTATTTGGGGAGTGGTCGGCCGGCTGTAGTGGTGGGGAGGAAAAAGGAGAAAACGCTGCAGATACTTGGGTCACTAGCTGGGGGTCGTTCCTGTACGGCTGCATGGAAAAAGAGAAACCGCGTCCAAAGTAGCCCACACTGAAAGTATCTCAGAGGTGGACGCTTAAAGGCGTGTTTCTCTTTTTACATTCCGCCTGGGTAGGTGCCCCAAAGATCTGCCGCTTATTTCTCCTTTTTCCTCGATGCCAGCTTTGGTGGGAAACCCGGGCTGTTTTTGTTGGTATTTCAAGGCGGACGGAAAAAAAGAAGGTGAGGGGCTTCCTTCGTCGTAAGTTAAGGAATGAATGGCTTGTCCCTGCTTACAGGATAGACAAAACCGATGGCTTGGAGACCATCGGTTTGTTAGGAGTGCGGCTTTGATCGAAACACGCGCCGCTATTTCTTATTCTTTTGGATGAATCATTTGTTCTGGGCGGACTACTTCATCGAATTTCTCTTCGGTGAGCAGGTTGCTCTTGATTGCTGCTTCTTTGAGGGTGATGCCCTCTTTGTGTGCGAGCTTGGCAACTGCTGCTGCATTTTCATAGCCGATGTGCGGATTGAGTGCAGTCACCAGCATGAGGGAGTTGTTCAGGTTTTCTTTGATGACTGACAGGTTTGGCTCGATTCCGATGGCGCAATGGTCATTAAATGATTTCATCGCATCCGCAAGCAGTCTTGCTGATTGCAGGAAGTTGTAAATGATGACTGGCTTGAATACGTTCAGCTCAAAGTTTCCCTGGCTCGCAGCAAAGCCGATTGCTGCATCATTGCCCATGACCTGGCAGGCAACCATCGTGATCGCTTCACTTTGCGTCGGATTTACTTTTCCGGGCATGATCGAACTGCCTGGTTCGTTCGCTGGAATGACGATCTCGCCAATTCCGCAGCGTGGACCACTCGCGAGCCATCTGACGTCATTAGCAATTTTCATCAGATCGGCTGCCAGCGCCTTCAAGGCACCGTGTACATGCACGAGCTCATCGTGGCTGGTCAGGGCATGGAATTTGTTTTGTGCGGTCACAAATTTAGTATTCGTCTCGCTGCTGATTTCTTCTGCGACCATTTCTCCGAAGCGAGGATGTGCATTAATGCCTGTTCCGACAGCAGTCCCGCCAATCGCCAGCTCGCGCAGATACTCGCTGCTTTCCTTAATCATCTTTTCCGTTTTTTCGAGCATGCGAACCCAGCCACTGATTTCTTGTCCGAGGGTCAACGGCGTTGCATCTTGAAGATGCGTGCGTCCGATTTTAATAATGTCCATGTACGCTTCGCTCTTTTGCTTCAAGGTTTGAGCAAGTACCTGCAAAGCAGGCAGCACCTGATCCTCGATGGCGACAAGTCCAGCCACGTGCATAGCAGTTGGGAACGTATCGTTGGAGCTTTGCGATTTATTCACGTCATCGTTGGCATGAATACGAGCTGCGCTACCCTTTTGCTCCAACAGCTGGTTCGCACGGTGGGAAATGACCTCGTTGACGTTCATGTTCGACTGCGTGCCGCTGCCAGTCTGCCAAACAACGAGTGGGAAGTGTTCGTCCCACTTGCCAGCGATCACTTCGTCAGCCGCTGCTACGATAGCCTCTGCCTTGTCGTTATCCAGCTTGCCCAGCTTTTGATTTGCACGAGCCGCACTCTTTTTCAGAATCGCAAACATACGAATGACCATCAGCGGCATTTTTTCATCGCCGATCTCAAAGTTTTGGAAGCTGCGCTGTGTTTGCGCACCCCACAATTTATCTGCCGGGACCTTCATTTCCCCCAGGGTGTCCTTTTCTATGCGAAATTCCATGACTGCTCCTCCTTTTTCGTCGTGTAGCTGCCTCTCTTATTCTTATGTAACCAGCTACAGCCATTCTCTAACTGTACACTTCATCGATTCTTTCTTTATCTTGTCCATTTATTTCTGGTCGAACGGAAAACATTTGGAATTACTTGCTTACAATTTTGATGATAATGATTTTCATTCTTGTTATCAAGCACTAACATGCCTTAAAGTGTTTGAATATCTTGAGCCTCAGGCAACGCATACTCGATCGGCACAGCAAAAAGACCGAAACGCCTGTTCCAAGGCTCGTCTCGGTCTCTTCTTTCTGCCATTTATCTGCTCTCCACCTCTACAGAAACGACGTGATCCACTTCCTTTAACAAGCTGTAAATCTCGGTCGTATACGTATCTTCAGAGGCAGTAATCATCATCTCCAGCTTTTGCTGGTTACTTTCCACATCTTTTACTTTTACACGCTTCACTTGCATATCGAGATGCTTGATCTGCTTGAACACATCATCGAGGTTGCCCTCACCCTGCACCACAATTTTGATCGACAAATCGCGTTGACGCAATGATCGTGGACCTACCCATCTCAAAATGAGTGGAAACAGGTTAATGGCTAAAATGATCAGGAGAGTAGCGGTGAGTGCTTCAAAATAAAAGCCCGCACCTACCGCAATACCTAGCCCGGATGCCGCCCAAACCATTGAAGCAGTAGTCAAGCCGGAGATCACATCGTTGCTTCGGCGCAAAATCACACCTGCTCCGAGAAAACCGACCCCACTGACGATTTGTGCTGCCAGGCGCAATGGGTCCATATTGGTATGTCCGGGCAAGGAGAAGCGATTCACCGATTCTATCGATACAATCGTGATCAGACAGCTGGCTACTGAAATAACCATGCTTGTCTTTACACCTAATGGCTTATGCTTCAGCTGTCTGTCCACACCGATCAGCAGGCCGAGAAACATAGCCACCCCCAGCTTCATCAAAAAAACATAAGACAATGATTTCTCCTCCCTTCTGCCAACCAATGTCAGCTTTTCTTCCATCATCTATTATTGAAAGTATATACGCTCTCCTCGAAAAATAGGAGAGAAATTTTTACATAGAGGCAAAAAGATCATTCCTCCGCTGCCGCCAACCGCATCTTCACTTATTGTAAGCTCGCCATTCCCTCTTCATGCAAAAAGCGGAAAACCCCTCCAACAAGGGATTTCCCGCATAGCCTTAGCTTCTTGTATTATCCTTGCGAATGAGCTTTGATCATTCGCTTTTGCAAGGAAAGCAAGCGTCCAAACAAGAAGACCGCACCTGCCGCCAAGCCCGTAATCAATCCAATCCAGTAACCGAACGCGCCAAAATACGAGAATTTCGCCAGCAGATACCCCAGCGGCAGCCCGATGACCCAGTAGGAAACGAGCGCCACGATAAAGGTAACGGTAACATCCTTATACCCGCGCAATACACCTTGAATCGGTGCCGCCACCGCATCGGAGATCAGGAACAAAATCGAGTACATCAAGAAATGCTGGGCCAGCTCCAAAACCTCGATATCCGTCGTATAGAATCCCGCCACCTGCTTGTTAAAGAGCAGCAAAACGAGACCAAACACCAGCGCAAGTACGACTGCAATTCCAATCCCCATATAGCTGTATTGGCGCGCATCACGAAAGCGCTTGGCACCGACCTCGAAGCCTACCACAATCGTCAATGCCATCGAAATACTGAGTGGCACCATATAGATGAAGGAGGCAAAGTTCATCGCTGCCTGGTGAGCCGCAATCGTGATCGTGCTGTACTCACTCATAAAGAGCGTTACCGCAGCGAAAATACTGACCTCGAAAAAGATCGAGAAGCCGATGGGCAGCCCAAGCTTGAGCAATTCTTTCCAGGCTGTCAAAGAAATGCGGTACAGCTTCGAAAACACACCGAATTCCGCAAATGGATGCACACGCTTTACTACAAACAGACTGATTAAAAATATGCACCAGTACGTAATCGCTGAAGCGTAGCCAGCTCCAACCCCGCCAAGACGAGGCAAGCCAAAATGACCAAAAATCAAAGCATAGTTTAGTAGTACATTGATCGGCAAGGAGAACAGGGTGATGATCATCGTTACCCGGGTCTCTCCCAAAGCATCGATAAAACAGCGAATGACCGTGTAGAGAAACAATGGAATAATCCCAATCGCAATCGCGTGCAAAAATCCAATCGCAATCTCTCTTACATCGGGTTCTAGCTGCATCATGTTTATTACCGGGTTTAATGCCATGCCACCGAAGATAATGACGGCAATCGCAATCGCAATCCCTACATACAATGCCTGAATGATTGTAAAAGGAACCTGATCCCTGCGGCCTGCCCCCAGCATTTGGGCTACCATCGGCATAACCGCCATCAATATCCCTGTCAGTCCTGACTGCACAGGTACCCAGAGACTTGCTCCAATCGCTACTCCCGCCAAATCTGTCGGGCTTGCGTGTCCGGACATGATCGTATCGAAAAAGGTCATGGAGAAAAGCGCCAGCTGCGATATAAGGATCGGCAACAGGACAATCAGAAACTGCCGCCACTTTTCTTTTAATGAATAGGTTTCTAGCATGATTGCTCTTCCTCATTTACATAAGAATATCGTTGAAACGATTTGAAAAAAACTGCCAAATGGCTCTCTTAGGAACTGTAGCACAAAAATATAGTATAGCAAAACGAATATCACTGAACAAAGAGAACCAAAGTGTTTTTTTCTTCCAGCAGGCAGCAGAAGAAATAGCCCATTAAAAAATTTTTATATATTGACAACACTTTGGGAAAAGGCGTATATTTTAAAACTATAAAAACCGACTATTTAAATTGGAATTATAAGTTTTAATTCCAACTCAACAACTAAAGGAGCGTAGAAGGTCATGGCACAGGCCCCCAAACATTTGAAAATCGGCGTTTTTCTCGCCGGAACCGGTCATCATGTCGCATCCTGGCGTCACCCTCATGCGCAAACGGATGGCAGCATGAACCTCGCCTACTTCCAGCAATTAGCCAAAACAGCCGAACGTGGCAAGCTGGATATGCTGTTTCTCGCGGATAGCCTGTCGATCAGTCCCGACTCCCATCCGAACGTACTGGCACGCTTTGAACCGTTTACCCTTTTGACTGCACTGGCTGCCGCCACTTCAAAAATTGGCCTGGCTGCCACAGCCTCCACTACTTATAGCGAGCCTTTTCATATTGCCCGCCAGTTCGCTTCGCTTGATCACCTCAGTAATGGTCGGGCAGCGTGGAATGTCGTTACTTCTTCCATCGAAGCCACAGCCTTGAACTTCAGCGGAGAAAAGCATCCCGAGCACAGCCTCCGCTACCTGCGGGCTGAAGAATTTGTCGAGGTCGTGAAAGGACTCTGGGATTCCTGGGAGGATGATGCTCTCATACGCCATCAGGAATCAGGCGTTTTTTTCGATCCGGCAAAGCTGCATGAATTGCAGCATCGTGGCGAGTTTTTCTCCGTTCGCGGACCGTTAAACGTAGCAAGACCGCCTCAGGGACATCCGGTGATCATACAGGCAGGCTCCTCCGAGCCTGGCCAGCATCTGGCAGCCCGAACGGCTGAGGTCATTTTCACGGCGCAAAACAATCTTCCTGACGCGCAAGCCTTTTATCAAAGTGTGAAGGCAAAGGTCTTCTCCTATGGTCGCTCTCCGGATGAGGTTAGCATCATGCCAGGAATTTTCCCTATTCTGGGTGACACCGAGGAAGCCGCGCAGGCCAGATTCCAGGAGCTGCAGGAGCTGATCTTGCCTTCTGTCGGATTGAAAATTCTCTCCAGTTATTTAGGCGGCTTCGATCTAACGCCGTATCCGCTCGACGGTCCGCTGCCAGACATCAACCTTCCTGAGACCAACGCCGTGAAAAGCCGCTTTGAGCTCGTGCTGAACTTGGCACGCAGAGAAAAGCTGAACATCCGCCAGCTATATCAGTACATCGCTGGTTCACGAGGTCACCACATCTTTGTCGGTACGCCAGAGCAGCTTGTGGGCAAGATGGAAGAATGGTTTTTGCAGGAAGGTTGTGACGGCTTCAATCTAATGCCTCCGCTTTTGCCTGAGGGCTTGGACGTGTTTGTCGATGAGGTCGTACCGTTCCTCCAGCAGCGCGGGCTATTCCGCACCGAATACGAGGGCACAACCTTGCGCGATCACCTGGGATTAAAGCGCCCTGTCAATCGTTATACGAGCCAGCAGAGCAAAGGACATGTATCCATATAAAATGCTGCAAATCGGTAAGTCGATGCAAATCACCGGAAGCCGATGCAGCAAGAAGTGCGAGGGAGACAACATGACAAGAACATTCCGTCTGGCAACCGCAGACGATGCAGAAGAGCTGCTCGCGCTGACGCTGCGGGCCTATGCTCCCATACGCGAGCTGGGCATCCATTTTGCTGCAGCCACAGCCGATCTGGCACTCGTCAAAAAAAATATTCTCAACCACGCCTGTTACGTACTGGAGGAAGATGGCCAGATTCAGGCAACTGTCTCACTGCGCATGCCCTGGGGACCTCAGCCTGGACCATTCGGCCTTCCCCACATTTGGTGGTTTGCCGTCGATCCTATCATC
Source organism: Brevibacillus sp. SIMBA_040 (assembly GCF_046535075.1). Classification (NCBI taxonomy): domain Bacteria; kingdom Bacillati; phylum Bacillota; class Bacilli; order Caryophanales; family Paenibacillaceae; genus Brevibacillus; species Brevibacillus sp. SIMBA_040. Next base: position 50,476 of record NZ_JAWRXI010000006.1, on the reverse strand, counting down.
GGCAAAAAAGGCGTTGGCTCCGCTCTGCTGACATGGGTAGAGGAGGTTATCGTCCGGGATACGTTGAAAGCTCCTGCTGTATCGCTCGGTACTGCCGACGAGCATCCGTGGCTGTCAGGTATATATGAACGCAGAGGCTATGTGCGTGCCGGTGAAGCCAATCTGGGCCGCGGCCATACGACGATTTATTTCCGCAAAGAGCTGTAAACACTGCAGTCCTAGATCATGCGACACATCATTACAAAACAAATTACCCAACTAGGAGATACGCATATGAAAAAACATAAAGGAATACTTGGTATTACACTTGGCCTCTCACTCCTCCTCGCTGCATGCGGCAATGGCGGCGATCAGGCTGCTTCGGGAGCTTCGGAGGAAAAGGTATTACGCGTAGGAGCGACCGGACAAAGCTACCCATTCGCCTATAAAGAAGGGGAAAAATTGCAGGGCTTTGACGTCGATGTGGCAGAAGCAATCGCCGCGAAGCTCGGCTATAAAATCGAGTGGCACCTGGCTGAGTTCAGCGGCGTGATGGGCCAGCTGGAAACAGGCCGGATCGATACAGTCGCCAATCAAGTAGCCATGACCAATGAACGCAAAGAGAAATTCAGCTTTTCCCAGACCTACGCATACGCAGGAACGCAAATCATCGTGAAAAACGACAACAATGACATTCATTCCGTTCAGGATTTGAAAGGAAAAACGGTCGGAGCGGTACTCGGCTCGAATCATACGAAAAACCTGCAGAAGCAGGACCCGAACAATGAAATCAACATCCGCACTTACGAGACACAGGAAGGAACACTCAACGATGTCGCCTACGGACGCATTGATGCTTACATCAATGGACGCAGCGTCCTGCTCGCACAGATCGAAAAAACAGGGCTGCCGTTGAAGCTGGCCGGAGATCCGATCACTTATGAGGAAGTGGCCTTCCCGTTCCAGAAAGACGAGAAGCACGATCAGCTGCGCGCGGAGTTTGACAAAGTACTGACAGAGCTGCGCGACAACGGCACCTTGAAACAGCTTTCGGAAAAATACTTCAAGGCTGATGTTACGGCGCCAATTCAGAAATAGGCGGTGCATATGCGATGAATTTTGATGGGCAATACATGCTAGAGGTCTTTCCTACCTTGCTCAAATACTTGCCACTCACTTTGGTGATGGCAGTCGTCGCGATGATTTTTGCCATCGCCATTGGGCTGGTGCTTGCCCTCATCACGAAAAACCGGGTTCCCGTGCTCCATCAGCTCGCCAATGTGTACATTTCCTTCTTTCGTGCAACACCTACGCTCGTTCAGCTGTTTCTGATCTACTACGGCTTGCCGCAGTTGTTCCCGTCGTTCAGCGCATTGAACGCTCTGACGGCAGCCATTATCGGCCTGAGCATCAAAAACTCGGCCTATTTGGCGGAGATTTTCCGCGCCGCACTGGGCTCTGTCGACAACGGACAGCTAGAGGCGTGTCTGGCTGTCGGTATGACCAAGGCCCAGGCGTACCGCCGCATCATTCTCCCGCAGGCGACGCGCAACGCGATCCCCGCTTCGGGCAACACCTTTATCGGGCTTGTGAAGGAAACCTCGCTGGCCTTTACGCTCGGGGTCGCCGAGCTGTTCGCCCAAGGGAAAATGATGGCGTCTGCGTCATTGAAGTTTTTTGAAATTTACCTTGCCGTCGCGATTGTGTACTGGGCATTGACCATCGTCTACAGCCTTCTGCAGGAATGGCTGGAAAGACGACTGAGCAAGCCATATAAAAACTAACGAGGGATCGCCATGATTAACGTAACGAATCTGCGCAAACAGTTTAAGGATCTGGTCGTGCTGGACGGGATTGATATCGAAGTGAAGCAAGGAGAGGTCGTAGCCATCATCGGCCCTTCTGGCTCAGGAAAATCAACGCTGCTGCGCTGTCTCAACCTGCTGGAGAGCCCTGACGCCGGACGAATCGAAATCGGGCAAGCCACACTGGACGCACAAAAATACTCGCGTAAGGAAGCACACCACCTACGTCAGCAGACCGCGATGGTCTTTCAAAACTACAACCTGTTCAAAAACAGGACGGCGCTGCAAAACGTCACGGAATCGTTGATCATCACGAAAAAGATGAAGCAAAGCGAGGCAGATAAAATCGGTCTGGCACTTCTGGAGCAGGTCGGCCTGTCTCAAAAGGCAGACAGCTACCCGATCACCCTGTCAGGAGGCCAGCAGCAGCGCGTTGCCATCGCTCGTGCTCTCGCCGTTGACCCGCATGCGATTTTGCTCGATGAGCCAACCTCCGCCCTCGATCCCGAGCTGGTTGCAGAAGTGTTGCAGGTCATCAAGGCCATTGCCGAAAAGCGCACAACCATGCTGATCGTCACGCACGAGATGGCCTTTGCCCGCCAGGTAGCAGACCGTATCATTTTCATGGCCGATGGAAAAATCGTCGAGCAAGGAACGCCTGAAGCAATCTTTGACCGTCCGCAAAACCAGCGTACGCAGCGTTTCTTGCAGCAAATAACCGCTCCGGCTGCTTTCATCTCGTAGGCTGGGGAAGGGAGTGGCCCACCGTGACCAATACAAATACGAACGCAGGACGAGACAGACGGCTAACAGAGGAGCTGGCTGAGCTCGTCGTTTCTTCCCAGCCTGAAACTGACGATGCAGCCATGGCAGCGGCCCGCTTGGGAATCTTGGACTATCTGGCTGCCAGCTTTGCTGCCCGGGAGGATTCGGGTACGGCAAAGCTGTGGAAAATCGTCGAAACAGAAGGCGGTCATGCCGAAGTGCCTGTAATCGGGCAACGGCGCAAAGCCAGCTTTCTTCAGGCCGCCTTGCTGAACGGCTACATCGGGCATGCCCTTGATTTTGACGACGTGCATTCCGATGTACGGGGCCATCCTAGTACGGTTCTTCTGCCTGCGCTGATTTCCGTTGCCGCGACGTCTCCGCTAAGCGGCCAGCGATTTCTCGCTGCCTATGTCATTGGCGTTGAAGTCATGGCCCGTTTGGGACGCGCGATTGGGGATACCCATTACATCAGGGGCTGGCACAATACCTCTACCTTGGGGGTTATCGCCGCAGCGGTCGCGGCAGGCTATGCTAAAGGCTTTTCCTCGGTAAAGCTGCAAAAAGCGATCGGCTTTGCCGCCACACAGTCAAGTGGCCTTCGCATGCAATTCGGCACAGAGGCCAAGCCTCTGCACGCAGGGCTCGCTGCCCAGTCTGCTTTGCTGGCTGTCAATCTCGCGGAAGCAGACTTCGGAGGCAGCTTGCAAGCATTGGACGGCGAATACGGCTTTTTTGCGGTGTACGGAGACTTGTCGCTGGCAACATCCGTCTTGCTCAAGGATTGGGGCACCTCCTGGAGGATCGCTGCTCCCGGGCTATGGTTCAAAATCTATCCGTTTTGCTCTGCAGCCCATCACGCCGCCGATGCAGCTGTTCGCTTGGCCGCTCTCCATTCCTTTGCTCCCACAGATGTGGAATCGGTCCGTATCGTGTTTCCTCCGGGGGGCGATGCCGCGCTCATCGAAAGGCAGCCACGCACAGGCGAACAAGGCCGCTTCAGTGTTGAGTACGTGGTCAGCCTCGCCCTGCACAGGCGTTCACTGTCTTTGGACAGCTTCACAGCAGCTCCGATTCAGGAGGACATTCTCGCCTTTTTGCCGCGTGCCCGGCGCGCCTACGACAGCCAAATCGAGCCTGCACCGGAAGCCGTGCCAAAAGGTCGGTTTACGATCGTCGAAATCACTACAAAAGACGGGCAGGTGTATCGCGAGCGAGTAGATCACCCACGTGGCGCACCGGGGAATTCCCTCTCGGCAGCAGATGTGCAGCAAAAGCTTACGGATGTGCTGATAGACGCTCCGGCGCTTGCCGAGCAGCTTGTGGATACGACCGCTTCCCTCGCAACAGAGGCAGATTTGACACACCTCCTGTCGTTATTGGCATAAAAGGAATCTTGCAAAAAAACCGGGAACAGCGAATGCGCTCCCGGTTTTTGCTTTTTCATCATTGTACTTCTCCAATTACTCTACATCAAAAGCAGCGGCACGACTTTCCCCTCATTCACATCAATCAGACCCAAATCCGTCAGCTTCAGCGCCGGGCTAACCGGCAACGAATGCGTGCTGATGGACATGATCGGGTTGTAATGATTGTAGCCGAGAGATTCCATAGCTCTGCGCAGCTGCTCTACCTCTTTTGCCGTTTTTTCAAGTGGCTCCTCGGTCAGGATGCCGCCTACTGGCAGGTGCAGGCTGGCGATTACTTTTCCGTCGCAGGCAACGTAGAAGCCGCCCTGATTGCGGATAACCTCGTTGGCTGCGATCATCATGTCGTGTGGATTGTGACCGACAACGAGCAGATTGTGGTTGTCATGCGAGTAGCTGGTTGCGACTGCACCGCGCTTGATCGTATCTCCACTGATCAGTCCATAGCCGCGGTTGCCGTTTTTGCCATATCGCTCGATAACGGCGATGAGTCCATACGGGCTTTCTTCCCAGCACAGCTGTCCGTCCCGCACCTCGACAATGCCACGATGATCCTCCGTAAAGGTCGAGCCGTTCTGCACCAGCATCACCCGGCATGGATAGCGATTGTCAGGTGCATCAGCAGCAACTTGGAAATCTGCCTCTGTGAGTGGTGACAGCTGAATACTTTGATAAAAATGTGCCGGGAACTGCTTTGGCTTCACCACTTGGCTGTAATCTTCGCTGACGTCAAAAGCTTTCTTACCGTTTTTGTACACCTGCTCAATCGTCAGCTCACGCAGATCGGAAACCATCATGAAATCAGCGATTTTACCAGGAGCAATCGCTCCGCGGTCTGTCATCTGCATCCGTCTTGCTGGTGTAAATGTTCCGGCATAGATGGCGCGCTCCGGCGTCATGCCCATTTGGATCGCCTTTTTCACGATATGGTTGAGATGACCGCGATTGTACAGAGAATCGGTCATGACGTCATCCGTTATAAAGCAAAAATGCTCAGAAACATCCTCGTTGATCAAATAGTTCATGACTTCCTCAGTCATCGACTTTTCCTGTATCTCCAGGAACATACCTGCAGCGATTCTCGCTTCCATTCCTTCCAGCGTTTGATGGGTATGGTCGGAATCCACGCCTGCAAAAATTACGCGATGCAAATCAAGGTCGAGCAGCTTCGGAACATGTCCTTCAATGACGAGCTTCGGATACTCTTTGCGAATATGCTCCAGGATTTGATTTGTCTTACAGGCAGGGTCCTTGATGATATCGACATAGTTCATGATCTCGCCCAGACAAATAATTTCTTCCGAACGTAAAAGCTCGTCCATATCCGGAATTTCCACAGAGCCCCCGGTTGTTTCCATCGAGGTCGCTGGCACAGAGCTAGGGATCGCGTACTTCATATCTACGACACAGTCCTGGCTGGCGCGAATCATCTCTTTGATCCCTTCGATGCCAAATACATTGGCCATTTCATGTGGCTCCGGCACAATCGTCGTCACCCCATTTTGGATCAAGCCATAGGAAAAGGTCTCTGGCGTCACCATCGTGCTCTCGATGTGCAGATGGATGTCGACCAGACCTGGAATCATGTAGCGACCGCGACCAGCGAGAACCTCATTTGCCTCAAAGCTCTCCGTATCACGCTCCCCGATATATAGGAATCTTCCGTCCAGCACAGCCACGTTTCCCTTGATGAACTTTTTAAAATAGCTGTTGTATACCTGAACGTCTTGAATCAGCAAATCGACTTTCACGAAAAACCCTCCTGTCTTTAGTCCACCAGTACCACTTTGTCTTTTGGAAACAGCAGATTGACCTTTTGGCCGCTCTTGTAGGGGGTTTCCATTTCCTGATTGACCGTGAAATCTCCCAGCTCGGTTTCCACTACGTATTGATAGCTGCGTCCGAGGAACGTGCTAACCTTTACGCTGCCGTTGAGCTGGTTCATGTTTTGATCGAGAACCTCTTCCGTCGTGACAAGCAGATCGTCTGGACGCATCGCGCATTTTTTCCCTGCCGGATTCGCGGTTCCCGGATTTTTGGCCGCAACAAAGTGATGATCACCGACACGTAGTCCGATCTCACCGCTTTCCTCTGTGCGCTCAGCAAACTCAATGAAATTCGTGAAGCCGATAAAACGCGCGATGAATTCTGTTTTCGGATATTTGAAAATGGTTGCAGGATCATCGAGCTGTTCAATGATTCCTTTGTTCATGATGGCTACTTGATCGGAGATAGAGAAGCACTCCTCCTGATCGTGGGATACGTAAACCGTCGTAATGCCCAGCTCCTGCTGAATACGACGAATTTCTACGCGCATGTTAATCCGCAGATTGGCGTCCAGATTACTCAGTGGTTCATCGAACAACAAGAGGTCAGGCTGAATGACCAAAGCACGGGCAATCGCCACGCGCTGTCTTTGTCCACCGGAGAGCTCCTTTGGAAATCTCTTTTCAAAGCCACCCAGACTCACCACATCCAAAATATGCTGCACGCGCTTCTTTACTTCAGTCTCATCTATCTTGCGCAGGCGCAGACCAAACGCTACGTTGTCAAATACAGAGAGGTGCGGAAATAGCGCATAGCTTTGGAATACGAATCCGAAGTTCCGCTTGTTGACCGGTACCCGTGTATAATCCTTGCCATCAAACAAGAATCGTCCGTCCTTTGCTTCCAGAAAGCCTGCGATCAGGCGCAGTGTCGTCGTCTTTCCGCAACCGCTTGGACCGAGCAGGGAAATAAGCTGGCCTTTTTCGATATTTAAATGAAAGTTTTTCAAAATGTACTGATTGTCATAGGCAACCGATACGTTATCCAGCGTGAGCAATGCCATGGTTTGATGCCTCCGTTATCGTTTAGTAAAGTAGGAAAGCCCCATCAGACGTTCAATGATGAACATGAGTATTGCTGTGATGATCATGAGCAACACCGAAAGAGCAGCGATTGTAGGATCGAAGTTGTTTTCCACATACGTCAGCATCTGGATCGGCAGCGTGCTTACCCCCGGTCCAGTCATGAATACGGAGATGTCTACGTTATTGAACGACTCCAGAAAAGCAATCAAAATAGCCGCGATAATGCCGGATCGAATGTTTGGCAATACCACCTTGAAAAACGTTGCGAAGCGCCCTGCACCCAGGCTGAGTGCCGCTTCTTCAATTGCGAAGTCAAAGTTGGACAAGCTCGATGCCACAACCCGAATAATAAATGGAAGCATCAAAACGGTATGTCCGACCAACAGACCTGCGTAAATCGGTAAATGATACACGATAATGACGTACTTGAGCATCGCAAAGCCCATAACAATTCCCGGGATCAATACGGGTGAAATGAACACAGCGTTTAGCGCTGCCTTTCCCTTGAAGGAAAATCTGCTCAATGCATACGCAGCAGGGATGCCTAAAACGAGTGCCAACAAATTACCGAGCAACGACACAAACATGGAGGTTTTAAATGTAGTTAAAAACATCTCCACTTTGAAAATATTTTCATACCATCGCCATGAAAAGCCCTCCGGAGGGAATTTCAGAACCGTACCTGGCTCAAACGATGTAAACGAGATGATAATGAGCGGCCCTAGCAAAAACAGAAACACAAGAAGCGTAAACAGGGCCAACCCGCGATTTTTCTCCTGCATAGCTTCTACCCCTTCGGATTTAATTTCGTAGCCAATTTGTTCATTACATAGATCACGACAAAGGTAATGACAATCATGATCGTCGCGATGACGGATGCCATATACCAGTCATTGAGCGTGATCGCATTTTGATAGAGGAACGTAGAAATCACTCGCTGCTTTCCTCCCAAAAGGGCTGGAGTCGTATAAGCAGTCAGGCTACCTACGAATACGAGAATGCTACCGATGATCAAGCCTGGAACACTCAGTGGTACAATCACCTTGCGAAACGCAGTAAATTTGGAGGCGCCCAAGCTCTCAGCAGCCTTAATCAAATCTGGATCAATGTTTTCCATAACACCGACCAGCGTGATAATGATCAACGGCAGGAACAAATGAATCAAACCGATCATCATCGCGGTCGGGGTGTACAATATTTCCAATGGCTTATCAATCAATCCCAATGAGAGCAGGGAGCTGTTTAAAAGCCCTTTTTTTCCGAGAATAATCATCCAACTGAAGGAACGCACAACAGAGCTGGTCAACAGTGGAAAGATGGCGAGTGCAAGCAAAATGCCCTTTTTACGAGGCCCGAGCTTCGAAATGTAATAAGCTGCAGGAAAACCTAACAGGATGCAAGCGATGGTCGTTACGATACTCACTTGCAGAGTCGTCAGCAAAATCTTCATAAAGTACTTGTCAGTCAGAAACTGGAGATATCCTTGTAGTGTAAAGCTGCCTTCTTGATAGAAGGTAGACGCAATCGTGAGCACGATCGGAATGACCATGAACAGCGTCAAAAACAACACGCCTGGCAGCAGCAATAAATAAAGACCCTTTTTTTTCATTCCATTAACTCCTGTTCACGGTATCGTCAGGCTTTCAGCGCGCGGATAAAACGTACAAAGAATGCATCGGCATCCACGTCCAGACAGACATTCATGTTTGGCTCTTTTTTCAATCGGTTTTGGAAATCACACACAGTCTGCCCGTCACACAGTTCGCTTCTCGTCTCGATATCGACATACAGCTTTTTCGTCGTCACCAAATCCTTGGACAAGGCGACCCCAACAGCTAGTGGGTCATGCATGGCGCATGCCCGTACACCATTTCGTTCAAAATAACGTTTTAAATAATCGGAAGTGCTTTGCTTCACATAACGCCCAATCGGCGTATCGCCTAGCTCTCCAATATGTTCTTCGTTCAGCAGTACTTTTCTCGTCACATCTAGTCCTACCAAAGTTAGCTCAGGAAAGCCTGCATGAAAAACAAACTTGGCTGCCTCCGGGTCCACATACATGTTGTACTCAGCGACAGGAGTCACATTGCCGTGTTCTTTGACTACCCCGCCCATAAAGATCACTTCTTTAACAAGCTCCACCAGCTCGGGGCATTTTTTCACAGCCAGCGCCAGATTGGTCAGTGGTCCTGTCATAACCAGCGTCACTTCACCCGGCTGCTTTTTCACTTGTTCAATGATGAAATCCGGTCCGAAGCCCTCTGATGGCCGCTTCGTGACGGTGACACCTCGCAGTGCGCCTCCCAGTCCGTCCTCGCCATGAACACTGTGCTCGAAAAATACGGGACGCAGCAATGGCTGGGACGCACCCTTCACGACTGGGATCTGCTCCCCTACTTGCAGCAAGTCGAGAATTTTGCATGTATTTTCTGTAGCTTTCCCCAGAGAGACATTACCGTTGACGGTCGTAACTCCGATGAGCTCACACTCGCCACTCTTCACTGCGAGCATGATCCCGAGAGCATCATCGATACCTGTATCGACATCCAAAATGATTTTTGGCTTCATGGGTGGGCCTCCTCTCGCATCTGTTTTGAAAAAACAAGGGTATAAGCACATGGTTTATACCCTCGTTCCTTTTTACCCTTTATTGAGTGATTTCACGGTTCCAACGGTCAATCCAAGCCTTGGAATTTTCGTTTACGAATTTCATATCCAGCTTTTGCAGCTTGTTGATCGTTTCTTCGCCATATGTTACGCCTTTTGCTTCTTCATCTGTAAGCTTAACAGCCGTGTTAACTGGCGAATCTATTTTTGCTTTCGCTGCTTTTTCCTGAACGTCCTTGCTCAATTGATAGTTGATGAAGTCTTCAGCCAGCTCTTTGTTTTTGCTGCCTTTTACGATGTTTACCGTATTCATTACTGCGTAGCCACCGCTAGTAGGTGCTACAAACTTCGCTTCTGGTACTGCTGCCTGAATATCCTTGAAGTACATTTCCATGATTGGTCCAACTGCAATCTCTTCTTGGCTGAACATGTTTACGTACTCAGATGTTTTGTCGTAATACTTCACTACGCCTTTGTTTACTTCTTTCATTTTGGCAAACGCTTGGTCTTCGTTAAATTCTTTGCTTCCAGCCACTTTCGAAGCGCTGTCGAGGATCATTGGGCCAGTTGTGGAGGTGATGCTTGGCAGTGTCAGCTTGCCTGCCAGCTCTGGGTTCCACAGGTCTTTCCAATCTTTGATTTCGGTTTTTACGATGTTTGGATTGTAGGCAATCCCGAATTGTCCAATCGTGTAGGCAGGACCGTAGTCTTCACCCAGTGGAGCTTTGGCAATATCATAAATCTCGTTCAGGTTAGGGATGCGCGTACGATCGATTTTCTCAAATGCACCGCTATCGATACCTTGTTGAGCATAATAGTCGGAAAGATAAATCAGATCGACATCTGAGCTGCCTTGACGGACTTTATTCAGACGCTCTGCATTGTTCCCGATTTCCAGAACGATTTTGACGTTATGCTCTTTTTCGAACGGCTCATACACTTCTTTGCGGAAAAAGTCTTCGGAGAAACCCCATGTAGAGATGACCAGCTTGGTTGGCTCACCCTTTGCTGCTCCACCAGCAGCCCCTTGTTGTGGTTGCTCACCACTGCCACAGCCAGCCAGTGCCAACGAGAGTGCAGAAAAGGATAGGATTCCTGTCAGTAATTTTTTCATTTTAACTTCCTCCATTTCAGGTATCGCCTGAGTCTTATTCTTCCATTGGCTTAGGATTCAACGTTTCTCTGTTTTTATACAACCTGCAACCGTTGATAAACCCCCTACTGTTCCACCGTTCGCGTTTATCTATGCATCAACCACACCCTTATAAAGGTAAAATTTGTTAAAAAGAAAAAAGAAAAGTACCCTTGATTAGAACGTTTCATTCTAAACAAGAGCACTTTTCTTCGTAAACAAAGAGAAGCGACACCCGTTTTCGCCAAAGCTTATGGTCTTCTCTTGAGATAGATCAAAAGAGAAAATCCAAATTACTCTGTCAGGTATTCAGTTCTGGTTCTGTCAGAATAACATTCGTAATCGCCAGCTGTGTAGCAGCGTCGTAGTCTCGTAGTACAGCCTCTATGTTCAGGCCCATTTCTTCTTCCAATCGTTCCCGTAGTCTTTTCTTATATAGAAGAGACATTCGGAAATCGACTTCGAGCTTTAGTGATGGGGCCTCACCCTCCAGCGCAACAGAGCGCGGAGAACGGCGATGTTTGGCATAGAAGGTAATCATTTGGTTCTCGATCGTTACTCTCAGTAGAGTCGTTCCAAATCCGAACAACTCTTTTGCTATCTCATTATATATAGCAGATAGCTTTTTTCTGATTTCATTCGTATCCAATAGTGTCATGGCCATCACCTGTGAGAACATATATCAGGTTTGTTTTTTTCCATTATACATATGTTCTGCTCCTCTAGCAAGTAATCATTCGTATTTTGACTAAATTTATTGCTTGCGACCTGTATAAACTACAATTTTTCAATCTAAATACTTCACTTAGTTTTCCTTGCGACAACTTCCGACAAAATCGTATTGAAAATATTCGAATATAATTCTCTTAGATTTTCCTCTGTCTGCTCATCATTTTTAAAGCCATACTCAAATATTGTGTACTGCCCATTTTTGTTGATAAATCCAGTTGCAAACATTCCTGAATTTGTTGCTGGCGCTTTAGAATATGTTAATGCTTCCTCTATGAATGGATAATACGACTTCTTTGATCCAATAAAAAACACAGGGTATTTCAAGTTTTTATAAAGATCCGCAAATCTGGCACTAGATGCTTCTTCAAGAAACTCTGGCATAATAAATAAAGCGTGAAATTCTGTATCAGGAGTGCTACTCATCTTTCCAAGTTCGATCTCAGTGAACTCTATGTTTTTTTCGTCAACCATAGGAGGATTCCCTACAACGCCTATTTTTATTGTTTGCTCGTTTGGGAGAAGGACGGATTCATCAATGTTCGCACAGCCCGCAGTCAAAAAACAACATGATAAAATGAGAGTAAAAAGGAATTTACACAACGAAATCGCCCCATCCCCTTTTTTACATATAATACCATATTTGAGTTTAACCTGAGAAATAACTTGGCGATTTTCTCGAAAGTTAATATTTTTAAAAACATTTGACAGACATGAACAAGCAAGCTATAATCCAACTAACCGAATCAGATTTTATCGATTTAATTGAATAAAACGTTCTCTTATAAAGAGAGGTGGAGGGACTGGCCCTATGATACCTCGGCAACCTATCTCGATAGATATGGTGCCAATTCCAGCGGAAAACATTCCGGAAGATAAGAGAGGTGTTCTACGACTGTTTCACGATGACAGTTTCTAACCTCTTCTATTTTCAGAAGAGGTTTTTTTGCATACTTACGCAATACCAAGTTCTCTACCCTCTTTTCGGCATTACTTTTCAATATATATAAAAAACAAGGATTGGGGAGAAATTCAAATGAAAAAGACAGGTCTGTTACTCACATCACTGCTACTCGCGGCATCACTCGTGACCGCTTGCGGAGGCAAACAAGAAGCTGCACCAGCAACTGGCGCAGCTGAACAAACAAGCGTCAAGGTTGGTGTAACCGGGGGACCACACGAAGAAATCATGAACAAAGTAAAAGAAGTGGCAAAAACAAAAGGATTGGATGTAGAAGTTGTCGTCTTCAACGATTATGTACAGCCGAACCAAGCCCTCGATAAAGGAAACCTGGACATCAACAGCTTTCAAACAATTCCTTTCCTCGATAAATTCAATCAAGACCATAAAACAAAGCTGACCATCATCGGCAAAACCGTGACTTATCCGATGGGGCTCTACTCCACCAAGCATAAAAAAATAGAAGACATCCCAGACGGCGGTGTTGTCGGCATCCAAAACGATCCTTCGAACCGCGCTCGTGCCCTGCAACTATATCAGGCAGCTGGTCTGATCAAATTGAAGGATGGCGTAGGTGACAATGCGACACCTCTGGATATCGTAGAAAATCCGAAGAATCTGAAGTTCAAAGAGCTCGAAGCAGCATTCCTGGCGCGTTCCCTAAACAACGTTGAGGTCGCTTCGATCAACACCAACTTTGCAATGGAAGCAGGCTATTCCCCTAAAAAGGATGCGATCTTTGCTGAAACCTCTGATTCACCGTATGTAAATGTCCTCGTTGCCAATGACAAAAACAAAGACAATCCAGCTTACCAAAAGCTTGTTGATAGCTATCGTTCCGAAGAAGTAAAGAAATTCATCGAAGAACGCTTTGAAGGTTCCGTGCTTCCTTCCTGGTAAAAATTAAGTAAGCAGCAAGGAGACGTTAAGAAATGATACAGCTAACCGACATTCATAAGTCATACAAAGTGGGCAATAAGCAGGTCGAGGCTTTGAAGGGCGTCTCATTGAACGCGGAAAAAGGGCAAATCTATGGTGTCATCGGCTTTAGCGGAGCGGGGAAAAGTACCCTGCTCCGTACCATCAATTTGCTGGAAAAGCCGACGAGCGGTTCTGTTATCGTAAATGGTCAAGATATGCTTTCTCTGAAAGAAAAAGAGCTGCGTCAGGCACGCAAAAAAATCGGCATTATTTTTCAGCATTTTAATCTGCTGTCATCTTACAACGTTTTCGACAATGTAGCTGAGATTTTGCGTATGAACCGCGTTCCAAAGGATGTCATCAAGCAAAAGGTCGAGGATCTGCTCCGACTGGTGGGACTTGCGGACAAGGCAAACGCTTACCCTTCCCAGCTGTCAGGTGGACAAAAACAGCGTGTCGGCATCGCCCGTGCGCTGGCTACCGATCCGGAAATCTTGCTCTGTGACGAAGCAACCTCGGCGCTCGATCCACAAACAACCGAATCGATTCTTGAGCTTCTGCTGGATATTAACAAGAAATTCGGCCTGACCATTGTCCTAATCACACACGAGATGCAGGTCATCAAAAAAATCTGCGATCATGTTGCCATCATGGAAAACGGTCACGTCATTGAACAGGGCTCGGTGCTCGATGTTTTCAGCAATCCGCAGCAACCGACCACACGTAACTTTATTAAAACGATTTTTGATGATGAAGTCCCTGCGGAAATACTGTCCAAGATCAAGCAAACTGGACCTTCTGCCAAAATTCTTCGCGTCGCTTTTCGTGGAGATGCAGCGCTCGATCCCGTTCTTGGAACGCTGTCTGCACGTTTCCCGGTAAGCACCAATTTATTGTACGGCTCGATTACTTCTATCAAAGGAACCGCACTCGGCATTCTGCTTCTTCACATATCCGGTGAGCAGCAAGCTGTGCAGGACGGCGTCGCTTTCCTGCGTGAGTCCGTCTACAACGTAGAAATCGTAACACGAGAGGAGGTAACCCGGTAATGGATCGTTTGACAGAAATGATTCCCGTATTTGGGCAATCGCTGCAAGAGACTGTCATCATGGTGGGCATCTCCTTGTTTATCGCTACGATCATCGGGATTCCACTGGGGATTCTGATTGTCATTACCCAGGGCAATCATTTGTTTCCGAGCAAGGTTATTTATCACACGTTGAATACTCTCATCAATATCGTTCGGTCATTGCCCTTCATCATCCTGATGGTCGCCATCATTCCTTTTACAGAGCTGGTTGTCGGTACCTCGATCGGAATCGAAGGAGCAATCGTCCCTCTCATCGTCTATACAGCGCCTTACATCGCCCGTTTGATGGAAACGGCACTGCTCGACGTCGATCGTGGTGTGATTGAGGCTTATCGTGCGATGGGTGCATCCCGTTTACAAATTATCTCTCGCATCATGCTGCGCGAAGCAAGACCCGGCATCGTCTTGTGTCTGACGATCGCTACGATCGGGTTGATTGGAGCCACCGCGATGGCAGGTGCTGTAGGTGCAGGTGGACTCGGAGACCTTGCTCTGCGCTATGGCTATCAGCAGTGGGATATTGAAGTCATGATCATCACCGTCATCATTCTTGTTGTTCTGGTACAGGTCATCCAATCGCTTGGCAACTGGGCAGCTCGCAAATTGAAAAAAAGTGCGTAACAGATAAAAACCTCTAACCATTCATCGTGTTAGAGGTTTGTTCCTATTATTATAGAAGAAACACGACTGGACAGGAGGATTTCCCCATGACTACTATCCCCTCTTCATTGCTTGAAGACTTGAGAGCCTTAACTGCTGAAGATCGTGCGACTGTAAACGAAACCACGCTACAGCAGCACAGCAAGGACGAGTCTCATCATGCACCTGTACTGCCTGACATTGTTGTCTATCCCGCCTCTACACAAGAAGTCGTCTCCATCATGAAATATGCGAACGAACACCTGATTCCAGTCGTTCCGTTTGGAGTAGGGTCTAGCCTGGTGTGACTCGCAATCAGCTGAATCAGGCATTAAAAAAGCACGGCCTCTTCTTCCCGGTTGATCCCGGTGCGGACGCCACGATCGGCGGAATGACGGCAACCAATGCAAGTGGAACAACGAGTGTGCGCTATGGAATCATGCGTAGTCAAGTCCGCGATCTGGAAGTAGTCTTGGCTGACGGGACTATCATTCGTACGGGGGGACTCTCTGCCAAGTCTTCTTCTGGCTATCATTTCACAGGGCTGTTTGTTGGCTCAGAAGGCACATTGGGCAGCTTTACGGAAATTACGCTGCGGGTATATGGAATCCCGGAGACGATCATTGCCGGTCGCGCTGTGTTTCCTACTGTGAAAACTGCCGTAGATGGAGCTGTTTCTTTGCTATCCGCAGGGCTAGCTATCGCGCGTGTAGAGTTGGTTGACAGTGCATCGATCAAACAAGTGAATCTGCACAGCGAAACCGACTATCCCGAGCAGCCGACCCTGTTCTTCGAATTCCATGGTAATGAGGCTGCTTTAGCGCAGGACGTTACTTTTGCCCAGGAATTGCTGGAGGACAATGAATGTGAGAGCTTTTTAGTCGAAACCGATTCCAAAAAACGGGCCAGGCTCTGGGAAGCACGGCACAATTTAGCGTATGCCTTCAAGCACGGCTTTCCTGGCAAAGACATGATGCTGACTGACGTATGCCTCCCTCTTTCTGAACTGAGCGAAGCTGTGGTTTATGCGCGAGAAACCATTGATAACAGCGGACTTGCAGGAGGGGTTTTGGGACATGTCGGTGACGGAAACTTCCACACCACTCTCATGTACAACAAGCGAGATCAGCGCGAAGTACGACTAGCGGAGGAGGTAAATGGAAAGATTGTAGAATATGCCCTGCAAAAAGGTGGGACCTGTACAGGCGAGCATGGAATTGGCATTGGGAAAAAGAAGTATCTCCAGATGGAACACCCGGATACACTGCCTTTCATGAAAGCGATTAAACAGCAGTTTGATCCAAACGGGATTCTAAATCCAGGAAAGTTGTTTGATTAATTTTTCCAGAAAACTTCCATTATAGCATTGTTCACGGAATGTTTGGTGGAAAAACAATTAATATTCGTGTACACTTATATCTAAGGACAAAAACAAGAGAGGGGCTACTCATTTAACATGAAAAAACTAATCATGATGCTGGTTGCCGTAATGCTCGTACTTGCTCCAACCGGATTTGCTGACCATGCCGATGCAAAAGGCTATAAATCCGGGAAAAAATCTTTTAACTCAAACACCACTCCTACAAATACACAAACACCTAGTAAAGGCGATTCGAATGTGAATGCTTCTACAAATAAAGGTACTACCTCTACGCCTGCAACTACTGCTCCAACCAAAAGCGGTGGCTTCATGAACGGCGGTTTTATGAAAGGTCTTCTAGTTGGTGGTCTGGCAGGTATGCTGTTTGGCGGACTGTTTGGTGACATGGGCGCCCTGGGAGCAATCTTTGGCTTCTTGATCAACATGCTGGCGATCGTCGCTGTGATCGTTTTGATCCGCAAAATTTTCGTGTACTTCAAAACGCAACGTGAGAAGAAGCAGGAACTGAACACATGGAAAAGATAACAATTTCTGAACAAGTATTAATCAACGCGATCTGCTTGCATGTTGCGAGCAAAAAGCAAGTTCAGCCACAGGATGTTTCCGTAGAGCTCATGTGGGATGAGGAGTATGGATTCTCGGCTGAAGTATACGCGATGGATCGCAAGCAAGTTTTTATCGAGATTAATTTGATCGAGGCGATTCGCTTCTATCTGGAAACACAGATGCAGCGCAACCCTTATTCGGCCGGCATTGAGCTGGTGCTGGATGACGAAGAAGGCATCATCGCTTATGTGACGTATCAAAGCTAATTACTACCTGTAAACCAATAGCCAATGTGCTTACTTGATGAGCATGTTGGCTATTTTTTTGGTTCAAAAAGCCCTATTCAAACCGATTTAATCTACACAAGACGAGTACATATGCGTAATTGATTACCGTCCGGATCTACGACAGTAATCATGCGAAGCCCTTCAATATCATCATTAGGTGGTTCAATATTACGAAATTCTTCTTGCGCTTTGCTCTTTAATTCGTTATACCAGTTATCAACATTTGGAACAAAGAAGTGAACTAATCCACCAACCTGGCAGTCTCCAGTATGTTCAGTCAAATAAATAGTCATTTCATCCCTAGTTATTTGAACAAATACAGGTAGATGCGGCTCAAATCGATGCTCCCAATCGATTTGAAAACCCATTCCTTCCATGTAGAACGCCTTACTCCTTGTATAGTCAGTTATCCGGAATGCAGGAATCACTTTTTGCATAATGACCCTCCTTGCAATTGATAGTTTCAACATGATGATGTTCCATGCTTTTTTAATAACTGTAATTTCGTCATCATATTGCCAGGAAACCATAGTGGTTACATTACTTCCCGTAGCTAAAAAGAGGGTTCTCTTAAACCATCTTGCTCGGCGATTGTCACCTCTACATACGTTCCTACAAAATCACAGACGACAATCTCCTTTACATTTTCATTCCCCATCATGCTTCCCCCTTTTTTTTACATTTGAAACAAGCATATCATACATCCAGCAAACCAAAAATTTTCACTCTATATCCTTGCGAGTCTTGAATAAATTACCCTTTTCGTTATATACTTAATTGAAAATGATTATCATTTTCTAACGATACTTTTTTACCATACATACCTTCCTATAAAGGAGTTGACCTGTTGTGGAACGCTTATATACGCAAAAGCTGGATATTGGTTACGGCGAGCTTTCCATCGTAAAGGATTTGAACATCAGTATTCCATCTGGAAAGATTACAGCACTCGTCGGTGCTAACGGTTCTGGGAAATCAACGATCCTCAAGACACTCGCTCGCATCATGAAGCCTACTGGCGGGCAAGTATTCTTGGACGGAAAATCGATTCATCAGCAATCAACCAAGGACGTTGCCAAGCAGCTGGCGATTCTCCCGCAAAACCCTACTGCGCCCGATGGACTAACCGTATCTGAGCTGGTAACGTATGGCCGCTTTCCGCATCAAAAAGGCTTCGGCTCTTTGACCAAGGAAGATAAAGAGATCGTACAATGGGCGATTGCCATGACTGGGATGATCGACTTCTATGATCGCCCTGTAGATCAATTGTCTGGTGGTCAGCGTCAGCGTGCATGGATTGCGATGGCACTCGCCCAAGGCACTGATATTTTATTTTTGGATGAACCGACTACGTTCCTCGATATGGCGCATCAGCTCGAGGTTCTGAAATTGCTGCAAAAGCTGAATGAAGAAGAGAAGCGCACCATCGTAATGGTTGTTCACGACCTCAATCATGCCACCCGCTATGCTCAGCACATGGTCGCTATCTCTCGTGGAACTGTCGTAGCAGAAGGTAGTCCTGTTGAGGTCATGACTCCTGATATGCTGCGCAAAGTGTTCAATATTGAGGCTGACATTTTGCATGATCCGCGAACAGGCGTACCGCTTTGTCTCCCATTCGAATTAACAAGCTCCATTGAGCAAGAGCAGCCAAGCACGAACCCTGCCAGCACTCCTGTGGAGTCAGTAGTGGAAGAACGCAGACTGGTTGGTACTCGTTAATCTGAGTTTCGTTCAAGTCCTTCCTGTATAACAAAAACCATTCCTGAGCAAGTCGCAAAGGGAATGGTTTTTTCGTGCTTCCTGTCCTATTTATGAACGCGTACAAACAAACAGCCCAAGGCAAAATGCTTCGCCCTGAGCTGCTTGATACCACCTATATCTCTTTTGCTTGACCTTTTACCACTTGATGTCTTTCAATACTTCGTCTGCCATGTTCGCAGTGGAAACCAATCCGCCGCCAGACAGGTACCAGTAGTTTGAATCGAGGTAAATGATGTTGCCGTTTTTGAATGCTTTTGTGTTTTTCACCAGGTCGTTTTCAATTACTTTTTTCGCAGGAGAAACGGCATCTTTATTTGTAGCAACCGCACCATCACGGTCTACCACAAAGAGGTAATCTGGATCTTTTTCTGCTACGTATTCAAACGATACGCTTTGACCATGAGTGGATACTTCGATGTTTTTATCTACAGGAGTGAAACCAAACACGTCATGCAGAATACCAAAACGGGAGCCTGCACCGTAAGCGCTGATTTTACCCTCGTTTGCCAGGACGATCAGAGCATTTTTACCGCTAGCTGTCGCTTTTTCATTCAGTTGCTTGATGGAGTCATTGATTTTAGCCAATTCTTCATCCACTTGTGCTTCTTTTCCGAAGATGGTGCCAAGAGTTTTCATGTTTTCAGTGAAGGATTCCATGTACTTGGAAGTATCTACACCCAAGAAGATCGTTGGAGCGATTTTGTTCAGCTCTTCATAAGCATCTTGCTGTCTGCCAGAAATGAAGATAACATCTGGTTTCATCGCATTGATTTTTTCAAAGTCTGGCTCTTTCAGGCCACCAATGTTTTTATATTTTGCATCCTTGAACTTTGCCAGGTAAGGAGGAACGTTTGCTTGGGCAACACCTGTTACTTCAATACCCAATTTATCCAAAGAATCCAGAACGCCGTAGTCGAAAGCTACAACTGTTTGCGGGTTCTTTTTCAGTTTTGCTTCGCCCAATTTATGCTTGATTGTAATTTCTTCTGATTCCTTCGCTGCTTCCGGTGCTTTCGTAGCATCTGTGGAAGCTCCAGCTCCTGAAGTTTGAGTAGCAGCAGGTGCCGCGCTATTTGATCCGCATGCTGCAGTAAATACCGCCAGCAGCACTGCCATGAACAGCATGATAAATTTCTTGTTCACTTCTATCACCTCTATATATATTTTAAAATATATAAAATTATTGACAGCTCGCTTGTAGATGATTTCCCCCTGCTTGCCATCAAAATAATTTTAACGAATGGAAGTTAGAGCTTACGCGAAATACACGCATATTTTGTTTTCATCGATGTCTTCAATCTGGATGTCCATATCGTAGACGTCTTTGAGAATCGAGGAGTTGATGATTTCCTCTGTAGGACCTTCCTTCACGACCTTGCCGTCTTTCAACGCTACGATAAAATCCGAGTAGCAGGAAGCAAAGTTAATATCGTGAATGACGATGACCACTGTCTTGCCCATCTCGTCTACCAGTCTTCTCAGCACCTTCATGATCTGAACAGAATGCTTCATATCGAGGTTATTGAGTGGTTCATCCAACAGGACGTACTCGGTGTTTTGGGCGACAACCATCGCGATATAGGCACGCTGTCTCTGCCCACCACTCAGCTGATCCAAATACTTGTGCTGAATGTCCTCCAGCTCCAAATAGCGGATGGCCTCATCAACGTACTGCCAATCCTCTTTAGACAGGTTCCCTTGGGAATACGGGAAGCGACCAAAGCTGACCAGCTCACGAATCGTCAACCGAACCGTAATATGGTTGGATTGCTTGAGGATCGAGATTTTTTTAGCCAGCTCGTTGCTCTTGCATTGACTAATCTCCTGTCCCTCAAGAAAAATCTCTCCCTGATCCTTCGTCAAAAGGCGACTGATCATGGACAGCAGGGTACTCTTCCCGGCCCCATTGGGTCCGATGAAGGACGTGATTTTTCCCTTGGTGATATTCACAGAGACATTTTCCACGACGTATTTGCTACCATACTGTTTTGAGACATTCCGGACTTCTACCACGATTTATTCTCCTTTAACAGAAGATAGATGAAGTAAACTCCACCGATAAAGTTGACGATGACACTGAGTGTAGTGGAGAACGTGAACACACGCTCTACAACCAACAGGCCACCTACCAAAGCAACAATACTGATTAAGGATGACCCTGCCAGCAAGTATTTATGCTGATACGTCTTCAGAAACTGATGAGCCAGGTTGGCGACGAGGAGCCCCAGGAACGTAATGGGTCCTACCAATGCGGTCGCAATCGATACGAGCAAAGCGATCACGATCAGGAAACGCTTTACGACGAAATCGTAATCAATACCGAGGTTGACGGCTTGATCACGCCCGAGCGCCAACACATCCAGGTATTTCATATAGCGCCAGAAGTAAATCGCGATCGCAATCACCAGGATGAAGCTGATGACTAACAGGTCGGAGTTCACATTGTTAAAGCTGGCGAACATTTTGTCTTGAACGACCTGGAATTCATTCGGATCAATCAACACCTGCATAAACGTAGCCAGACTGTTAAACAATGTGCCAAAAATGATCCCGATTAAAAGCAGAAAGTATATATTTTGCCCTTCTCTCTTGAACAGGAACTTGTATAGCAACATGGCAAACAGCACCATCACGCCCGCAGAGATCAGGAAGTTGATATTTTTGTTCAACAGCGTAATGTGGGTGGAACCAAATGCGAATATGACGAAGGTTTGGATGAACATGTACAAGGAATCCAAGCCTATGATGCTGGGTGTCAAAATCCGGTTGTTGGTAATCGTCTGGAATACCATCGTTGAAAATGCGATGATCGTACCAGTCAAAACAATGGCGAGAATTTTCTTCAAGCGCCGAGGCAGTACATAATCCCAGTTGCCACCGGCATCAATCAGCATGAATATGGCTATTAGAGCAATGGCGACAATCGCCAGGACACCGAGCTTAGCTTTCATCGTTCATATGCCTTTCTTCTCATGAGTAAGAACACGAATATTCCGCTACCGACTACCCCTACCATCAAGCCAATCGAGATTTCATATGGGAAGATGATAAGTCGTCCGAGAATATCACAGCACAGTACAAACACAGCACCCAGCAAAGCAGTATGAGACAAGCTCTTCTTCAGGTTATCGCCCAAATACAGGGTCACGATGTTGGGAATGATCAAGCCGAGAAACGGAATCGTCCCGACCGTCAGAATCACGACGGAAGAAACCATAGCGACTATGACCAAACCAATATTGACGACCTGCTTGTAGTTCAACCCCAGATTGATGGCGAACTCTTCACCCATCCCTGCAATCGTAAACTTGTTGGCAAACAGATACGCGATAATCACCAGTGGGATGCTTATGTACAGAAGCTCATAGCTGCCTTTCATAATGGAGGAAAAATCTCCGTGAAGCCAAGCTGACATGTTCTGGATGAGGTCGTACTTATAGGCAAAAAATGTAGTAATCGAGCCTACGATATTACCAAACATCAAACCGACCAGCGGAATGAAAATGGAATCCTTGAATTTAATCCTGTCGAGGATCTTCATAAAAATGAAGGTTCCAAGTAGTGCGAATACAAAAGCCACAAGCAGCTTCACCAGCGGACTGGCATCGTAGAATACCATCAGCGAAACCAGAATCCCGAATCGGACGGAGTCCTCTGTACCTGCCGTGGTAGGTGAAACGAATTTATTCCGTGTCAGCTGCTGCATGATCAGACCTACGACACTCATGCTGATCCCGGCAATGATGATACTGATCAAACGAGGAATCCTGCTGATCCACATCACCTGTACCTTGTCGTCTGACAGATTGAACAGCTCCCAAGGCGAGATGTCCTTCACACCGATAAACAATGACGCTATTGATAGCAAAATAAGTGCTATGACCAAATATCTCTTTTTCATCGCTTCCCTACTCTTCCTTTGATCCGGAGGAATACTGTCTTGGTTTATTCTTATTAGTAATAAGGAGATTCATTCTCAGTAATAAAGAGATTCATTCTCAATTACGCTTACAGATGTTATATTAGCACTTCTTTATTGGAGATTAAAGACTTTTTTTATTAGTCGGCTAAATTTCTTTCGATTGCAAAAAGTAAGACAGCATATTGACAGTAATACGATATATCGTTTACATTGAATTCGATATATCGTATTGAGAGGTGGAATGTTATGCGTAATCATTTTCGGTCTCCCTTTTCAGATGAGTATCGGCGCTCCTATGACCCGTATCACCCCGGCTTATCGTATGAAAAAGACGACAGCTACTATCGTCATGGCGGGCGAGGCGGACGCGGGAAGCGTTTTTTTGGCAGAGGCGATGTGAAGTATGCGTTATTGGAGCTGCTAGCTACTGAGCCGATGCACGGCTATCAGATGATGAAGGGGCTAGAGGAAAAAACCGGCGGGCTGTATTCTCCAAGTCCAGGGTCGATTTACCCAACGCTGCAAATGTTAGAGGATCGTGAGCTTGTCAGCTCAGAAGAAATCAGCGGCAAAAAAACGTATTCCATTACAGCAGCTGGCCTTGTCTTTTTACAGGAAAGACAGGAAGAAGAAAAACGTGAGGGCTCTACGGTGCAGATGCCCACGGATCTTAATGCTCATAACCTTGAACTTCAACAAGAGCTGAACGAATTGATGGAAACGATGAAGCTGATTCAGACGAAGGCAGAAAACGATCCAGTGAAGCTGTCGCGCCTGATCTTTTTCGTGAAAAAGGTTCGGCACAAGCTAGAGGGTCACTTCGGAGAGGATGCTCACCGATGAGAACCTACAATCAGCCTGGGACGAAGCGGCTTCTAACGGATGAGCGCGCCACGACCGGTTCGATCTGGAGCATGTACAAGCGCTTGTTTACCCACGCGCGCGAGCAATGGAAAAAGATGCTCCTGGCACTCGTTGCGATTCTCGTCATTTCGCTCCTGGAATTCGCGATTCCCCAGCTGACAGCTTATACGATTGACCATGTCATACCGGAAAAACGTTATGAAGCGCTACTGTGGATTGGCGCTGGTATTTTAGGTGCAGCACTGTTTCTCGGCCTGTTTACGTACCTGAGCAGCTATTTACTCTCCTACATCGGGCAGCATACGATCAATCGGCTGCGCAACGAGCTGTACCAGCATCTTCAGAAGCAGGACATGGCGTTTTTTGATAAAAACCGGACAGGAGATTTGATGTCTCGCATCACAGGCGATGTCAGCATCCTGCAACAGCTCGTCTCCTCTGGCATGCTGCAAATGGTCACGGAACTGGTTACGTTTTTCGCCATCGCCATCTATATGCTGTACGTGAATCCGCAATTGACGCTTTTGATGCTATGTACGTTCCCGCTCCTGTTTTTCTTCACCCGCAAGGTCGGCAAGCGAATGCGTTCTTCCTTTCGGGTTGTACAGGAATCATCAGCGGATGTTAACAATCACCTGGTCGAAAATTTGTCCAGTGTAAGGCTCATGAAGGCATATGCTACCGAGCCTTACGAAGCTCAGCAATTCCAGCAGCGCAGTGTGCGGAATATGCAGGCTAGTCTGGCAGCAACCCGCATTAGTGCTATGTTCAGTCCTGCTATTGATTTGTTGAATTACATCGGGATGGCGGTCGTTCTGCTGTTTGGTGCCTGGCAGGCCATGTCGGGGGCTTTGTCGATTGGCGCTATCGTTGCCTTCCTCGCTTACTTGCGATTGCTGCAAACCCCTGTGCGTCAGCTTAGCCGGATGATTAACATGATTCAGCAATCAGCGGCAGCCTATGACCGAATATCCGAAATACTGGACACAAGGCCAAGCATCACGGAAAAAGCGGATGCGATCACACTGCCTCCCTTGCGTGGTGAAATTGAGTTCTCGCATGCAACCTTTGGCTATCAGCCGGACTTGCCTGTCTTGCACGATTTTACTCTGAGGATTACCCCAGGTACGGTGACCGCACTCGTTGGTTCATCAGGTGCAGGGAAGTCAACTGTAGCCCATCTGATCTCCCGTTTTTACGATGTACAGGATGGGCGAGTACAAGTGGACGGTTTTGATGTAAAGGATCTCAAAACCGCATCCCTACGCGGTCAGCTTGGCATCGTATCACAGGATAGCATCTTGCTGAACGGGACGATTCGTGACAATATCGCCTACGGCAGACCCGATGCGACTGATCAGGAAATCGAGGATGCAGCCCGAGCTGCAAACGCTCACGACTTTATCATTGCTTTTTCGGACGGGTATCAATCAGCAGTAGGAGAACGCGGCGTAAAGCTGTCAGGTGGACAAAAGCAGCGACTATCTATCGCACGCGCCATCCTGAAAAATCCGCGGCTCATTATTCTAGATGAAGCGACTGCTGCCCTAGATACCGAATCGGAGCACCTGATTCAACAGGCTTTGTCTTCCCTATTAACTGGTCGTACATGTCTTGTTATTGCGCATCGACTGTCGACGATCCAACAAGCCGATCAGATTGTCGTCATGGAAAAGGGACGAATTGTTGAAGCTGGCACACATGCTGAGCTACTTAGAGCGGAAGGGCGTTACTACCAGCTGTACTCATTACAATTTCCACAAACAGCGAGAGAGCCCATCAGCAATTAAAAAAACCGCTACCTGAACAGGTAACGGCTTTTTGTCGTATTCAGTTTGCTGTAAAAGACCCACTTACATTTTTCACTACCCGCTCACCAGAGCCATCCTCAGTGATCGTCACATTTCCT
Source organism: Brevibacillus sp. SIMBA_040 (assembly GCF_046535075.1). Lineage (NCBI taxonomy): Bacteria > Bacillati > Bacillota > Bacilli > Caryophanales > Paenibacillaceae > Brevibacillus > Brevibacillus sp. SIMBA_040. The sequence continues at coordinate 24,896 of NZ_JAWRXI010000006.1, read as the reverse complement.
TGGACCGTATCAATGAGCATATCTCCACTTCCGTCAGAAATCGTGATGTCTCCCGTATGATCTCGAATGACAATGTCACCCGACTGATCTTGTATTTCTACATTCCCACCTGTATCCTCCAAGAAAATATCCCCAGAATCGTCATTGATCAGCTTGAGTGCAGATGCGTTTTTGATCTTGATATCGCCGGACTGATCTTGAATCACTACCTCGCCAGAAACATCTTTAATCAGTATATCGCCTGAGTCATCCTCAATCGTGAGCGCACCGGCAAGATTAAAAATATTTACATCACCGGAGCCGTCGTTTACGTTCACATTGAGTTTGGTTGGAATAGTCACTTCTAGCGTAAGATCTGTTATCCGAACACCAAAGCCACCCTTTGTCTCCGAAACCAGCTTGGCTGTATTTCCATCCTTCTCTAAGGTAACGATGATATCATCATCAGTGACGCTCTTCGATTTTTTTATGGTCGCTTCTACTTTAATGGAGGTAGCCTTTTCATCGCCTTTTACAATCAAGTCGCCCGATTCAGTCTGAATATCCAGTGCTTCGATGGAATCCACGGGCAGCTCCATTTGTCTCTTGCTCTCCTCCATCTCCAAGCTGCTGCATCCAGTCATGCCTAGTGCTGCTATTAGCAAACCTACTCCTATCCAGTGTTTCATCTCTATCTCCCTTACCAGTCCGTAATGTTCTTAGGTGAAGTGTAGCATGAATACGTAGGAGAACCATCCGACTCTGGCGTTGTTTTCCAGTCAGTCTGTAGACGGAGTTTATGAATCGATGAGTGTCTTTCTCTCCCACGCTTTGCTTCTCCAACGAAAGAACATGACAATCCCGCGAATCCACTCGTCCGCTGCCACTGCTAACCATACGCCAGCCAGCCCCATATTGGCGTGGAAAGCGAGTACGTAGCCAAGCGGCAAACTGATGCCAACCATGGAGATCAAGCCCATGTAGACCGGAAATTGTGCATCACCAGCTGCGCGCAAGGAATTGATCAAAACGATATTAAAGACCCGCCCCGTCTCGAGCAATATACTCAGCAGGATAATCTGTGTACTGATGCGAAGTATGTCAGGGTCTTCCGTAAACAAGCGCATAATCGGCTCGCGGAAAATAATAATGACCGTATTGATGACGACTGTATATACGAGTCCCCACCGCAGACTTTTCCATACTCGCCCATACGCTTCATCACGTCTACCTGCTCCAACCAAGCGCCCAGTAATAATCGCCGTTCCCATCCCAATCGCTACGCTAAACAAATAAATAAACATGGAAATATTCATCACGTACTGTCTCGAAGCAAGTGCTGCTGCCCCCAGGAAGGTCACATAGTACAAAAAGACAGACTGGCAGGCATGATATGTGATCTGCTCGAATGCCGAGGGAATTCCGACTCGACAGATTTTACTGACATATGATTTAGTAAGGGTAAAGTAGTCTCTCAGTGATACCTTGATCTCGATCAGACGATAAAACGCCCAGAAGAAGATAAGTAAGCCAAGTCCTCTGCTCAGTACAGTCGATATCGCTGCCCCTTCCACCCCTAATGCCGGAAAACCAAAGTGCCCAAAGATGAGCAGGTAGTTTCCGATGACGTGAATAATATTGATCCCGAGCGAAATATACATGCTTTCTCGCGTAAATCCGTACGTACGAATAATGCTGGCCAATGTATTAATAATGGCTTGTAGAAAAAGGCCCCCACCGACAATCGCCGTATACGACTGGGCCATGGCCAAAATGTCTCCCTGGAGATTAACACTTCGCAGAAGCGCATTTCCATACAAAACAAAGCCTACGCTGATCAAAATTCCAATCACCAGGTTGAGGGTGACTGCTATTGCTCCTACCTTTGCTGCGTCGTGCATTTTTTGGGAGCCAATGTATTGCGCAACGACAATCGATGCACCGTTACCCACTACCTCCAGAACAAGAATGGCGATAAACAGAAATTGATTGGCTGCCCCAACGGCAGAAACAGCCTGGTCGGAAACGCCACTTAGCATAAATGTATCCGTAATACCAATAAGCGTAAAAAGAAAAAGCTCCAAAAAGATGGGCCATGTCAAAGCGAACAGATTGAACTGCTTGGCTTCCTGCCGTTCCTTTGGCTGCTTTGCGAGTGTCGCTTCCATGATGTCACCTTTCTTGGCGATGTGCCCTGATTTGCGTAGCGTCATCATTTTACACCCATTTTTCTCAGGTTAGTAGTAAGTAAATCTTTTCTTTACATGATTTTCATGAATGAATGGATCACATTTAATGACAATTCTACATGGAGGAACCGATGGAACAGAAAAAGATTGCAGATATCACGAATGCCTTCCCGTGCTTTGCCTCGATTCCTGCAGACGAATGGCTGTGCAGTGGAATTAGCGTGGAACGATTTTCTCCACAGCTCGCCATGCAGGAGGGACATCTTTTTTCGCATGCTGCTTTTGTCTTGAGTGGCACAGTACGAATCCATAAAATTAGCGAGTCAGGACGCGAGGTGACATTATACCGGGTAAAACGGGGAGGAGTTTGCGTGATTATGATGGCAAGCATCCTCGGAGAGACAGGCTACGAGGCATCTGCTGAGATCGAGGAAGACAGCGAAATATTGCTGCTTTCGGTGGAACGGTTCAAGGAATGGATGGATACATACAAGCTCCTCCGTCAATTTGTTTACCAGACCATGATGAAGCGCATGATTTCCGTCACTACCCTGATTGAGGACATCGCTTTTAAACCGATCAATGCGCGGATTGCCCAATTACTTCTCAGTCGTACAAGCCATTCCTGCAGCACGCTTGTCATGACACATGATGCCATAGCAATTGAGCTGGGAACCGCCAGAGAGGTTGTCAGTCGAACTCTCAAAGAATTTGAGACAGTCGGATGGCTGCAGCTAGGTCGGGGACGAATTACAGCAATCCAACGAGCTGCTATCAGGCAAAAATTTGGGCTGTAAACGGTGAGAAAGTCACGGTTGCTCGGCTGTCTGCTTCGTTACAATGAGTCCGTAATCACAACTTACTCAGAACGGAGCGATGAACCCATGAGCAAAGCACAATCGTATTATGAAAAATCGAATCTGGCACACATCCCGGAATTGATGAAATTGGCCCCCGAGGCCGCCTCTTCTTATCTCGCCCTCGAACGGAAGGTCTACCACGAATCGCAGCATTTGCCTACAAAAACAAAGGAGCTTATCGCAATCTGTGTGGCGCATGTGACAGGCTGCCCATACTGCATTGATGTGCATGTAAAGAAATACAAGGAGCTCGGCGGTACGATGGAAGAAGTAATGGAGGCGTTGTTAGTGACAGCCATGACTCGTTCTGGCGCGATTCTCAGTCACGGCGTGAACGCTCTGCTTGCTTATCAGGAAGGACCATCATCGCCGCAGTGCTTTTGTTAGAGTGCTGTGGAAACCAGAAACACCGGGTAAAAAATCTCCCGGTGTTTCCCTCTTTAGAATTGAGTAGCTTCCGCTGCTTGCTTGAGCATCTCTTTCGATACTTTTGGCGAGTCGGTTGCCATGTGGTACATGATTGTCTGTTCTCCTTCTTTGCTTACCCATGACAGATCCTTGTATTGACCCGAGTCACTAAACAGGAATTGATCGTTGCTTGTGTAGTGAGCTTTTTTGCCGTTCACTTCTACTGGCTCGTATTTGGTCGTCTCAGGAGTACTCACTTGGATATTTAACTGATCCTCCGGGAGTACCTCCACTGTGAAATAGATGTTTGCTTTTTGCTCATTTTGATAGAGTGTTGTATACGTATTGATTGGTGAAGCAGTATTCGGGACTACCTTCCATACAACGCTTTTCCCTGTCTCTTTGCTTTCCTGTTGCAGCTCTTGCAGCCATGTCTCCCCTCCCTGCCCGATCATCGCTCCGTAAGGTGTTCCCAGCTTGCCTTCGCGGAATGTGAAGTCATCTGCGAGCTGCTTTGGCAGGGAGTGAGAGAGAGAAGCTTTTTTGCTGATCTCATCCCACTGCTTCCAATCTGCAACGACCTCAGGCTTTTCTACCCCGATGACCGGATTTTGCTGAAAGAGAGGATGCTTTTCCTTTGCCAGCTCCGCAAAATAAACGATCGCCGTCTCACCTGTTGCCAGCTTGTTTTCTACACTTGCCAGCTCACGGCGTATTTCCTCAGGGGCAATCTGCGTCAAAGCAAAGTCTTTTGCCGCTTGCACCTCCATTTGAACAGAGCCTGTATTCTCCTTGTAAAGCAAGCTGTGGGTAGCAAAGCCAAACCCAGTGAGCAAAACAAAGGATGCTGCAACATGCGTTAGTTTTGGACGTAAGAACATCGATTTTTTCTTAATCTTTCTGCTTGCCAGCTCTTTTCTTGCTGCCAAAAGGATTTTATGATCGAGTGCAGGATTGCTCCCAAGCTCGTTTGCTGCCCATTCATACTCTTTTTTCAACTTATCCTCAATGAACATGATAAGATGCCTCCCCGCTATTCGTACGTTCTTCAAAATGCGCTCTCAGCTTTTTCATAGCCAGATGGTGTCTCGATTTTACCGTTCCGAGCGGAATTTGCAGCATCAGGGCAATTTCCTCCAGGGAACAACTTTGGTAGTAACGCAGCACAACAATTTCCTTTAGCTTTTGAGACAATTGCTCGACAGCAGGTATGACTTCCAGTTGGTCGCTTATGGCCCCCAGCTTATCCTCCATCCCTGCCACCGGTGCTTCATAGCCTTTTTCCTTCACTCTTTCCAGCAGCCGAAATCTCCTCCAAATACTTCGGTTCCAATTGCGCACTTGCCTGACAATCAAGCCGTTGAACCATGAGGTAAAAGGCTGCTCCAGATCGTACTTATCCAAGCAGCGAATCAGCTCCACATATACTTCACTCATGATGTCGTCTACATCTTGCTTATGCGGCGCCAAAAAATAAATCAGGTTGTAGACATAGGTCCGAGTGGCTCGATAAACCTCTTGAAATGCTTCTTCCTCCCCTTGGCGCATCCGGATGAGCCAAGGTCTTACCTCTATCTCTTTCATAGGCCGGCCTCCAATCAGGTCTTACATGATATATTGGCTCCCACCCGTTCATTAGGTTCACTTGGTTTTCAAGAAAAAAGACACCTTAGCTGCTTTTCGCAGTGGGTGCCTTACCAGACTTTTTCACGCTTGTGCGATTATGCTTGAATCAAAGCCTGCAATTGCTCCTCGGCATTATCCTGGCAGACGCCGCCATGATAACAAATCACAAACTGAATCTCTGTATCCTGCAGCTTTTTCAAGGACTGAAGTGCTGTATCCATATCCAGCGTCGTTTGCGGGACCGGTCCCCTGAGCATACCGCCCATATAAACTATGGCATCCCCTGCAATCAGCGTTTTACAGTTCTGCACATATAAACTGATATGTCCCGGCGTATGACCAGGAGTATGGATGACACGTATGCCGCCAAAAATCGGCAGCACATCACCATCCGCAAGAATCTTGTCCACCTTTGCCTTTGGGGGATTTTCGAAGATCGCTTGCATCTTCTTCCGCTCTTCTTCTGGCAGTGACGCCAGCATCGCAGCCATGCGCTCTGGATTTGTTTTGATGAGCGGGAGCTTCCCCTCAATATAAGGCTGATCAAGCTCGTGAGCATATACTTCAATCTGCCCGCTATATGCTTGCACAATTTCAGGTAGACTACCAATATGATCGATATCTTGATGCGTGATAATGACAGCCTTCAGTTTTTCTGGAGATACCCCTGCCTCTACCATAGCAGCGCGTATCAACTCCCATGACCCAGGCATTCCGGTATCCACTAAAACAGCCATCTGCTCATCCCATAGTAATGTCGGATGAATGGCAATTTTTCCGCCAAAAGCTTCTGCCTCTAACGTAATCATTTCTACTCCAGTTGCAACCTTCATACCTTTCTCCTCCTCGTACAATAAGGTCATGTGAACTACATCCTTATATGTACCACGAACAAGGAGAAAACTTCAACGATTAAATAAATAATTATACCACATAAATAAATTTTTGTCAATATATCAAATAGGTATTTCTTTTGAACAATTCAGGTTGTAAGTTTTCCGACTTGCCTGTTAGCTACAAAAGAAATACCTATTCTTTTACGGAGTTGTAGTTTTCGGTGGCTCTTCAGATAAGCCGTGTTGCTCGGCCGGCACCACATACTCAATGGGCTCGATCTGTGGTTCGATCACGAGACGATACGAAGGGATCCAGCCATTAATAGATGGCACTCTCACTCTCTGAGCCGTGTCCGTAGACGGGTCTTTTCCCTGTGCTTCCTCTTGTCCTTGCTGCCAAAACGTGTAGCCACCCCACGCTCCTGCCGCTACCAGGACAAGCAAAACGGATGTTACAAACGCCTTTTTGCGAAAAAGCTTGACCAGCGGATTTGCTGTTTCTCTGCGCACTTCCTCCAGCAGCTTACGGAAATCTGCATGACGAACCGCATACCAGCGTCTGCGCGATTCTTTATTTCGCAGTCTGCGTCCTTTTCCTTCTAAAAAGAGCTGCTTCAGTCCTTGGCGATAGGCAGGCAGCATGTCTTTTTCTTCAAAAAACATACGCTGCGTCATCGTCCACTGAATAAATGCGTGGAGGACTGTCTCCCCGCCATTTTGTTCCACAAAGGTCAGCATTTCTGTGCAATGAAAGCCTTCCTGCCCAAATTGATCGTCCCGATAAAAGACGAGGACTACCAGCGGAAAGCTGTCTTTGTCCAAAGGAGTGCTCAGCATATTTTGAATGATACGCTGCTGCGCGCGTGTCTCCTCCGGGTCCCATTTGCGGAAAAACTCTGCCGGGTGAGGGGACCGTTTTTGTTCCAATAGTTCTGCCAGGTTGAGTAGCAGCTCCTGCTTCTGGCGGCTCTCCACATCCAGCGTTCGTGAAAAGCTTTGCGTCTTTTCCTCCAAGAGCGCCACGATTTTTTGAAAATCATCCTTCGTGACAGAATCCAGAGCGAGATGCTTCAGGAGGGACTTGTCCAGCTCGTCCAAAAGCTCCTCTGCATAACCGCGGGTTCCATCGAGATTTTCAAAAAACTGATGAATGGTGATTGCCGTATCCAGCTTATGCCGCTCGCGACGAAACAGGTCCAGCAGCCGCTCTGTTGACACCGTAAAGAAAAATGCGTTTCTCAGCGCTTGCGGCGCCGTTTCCGTCCAAAACTGAATTTCTTTCAGGACCTGATTAATTTGGGAGGCGCCGCGCAGACGTTCACCCACATAGTCTTCAAACAGCGGCTTGACTAGCTGTTTATGTCCAAAGATCGATCGCATCATAAAGCCAAACAGCTCGGGGTTTCTGGATAGGTGCTTGTACATCTCCGCCACATAACCGCTCTCTCTCAAGCCTTTTGCCTTCATCAACACATCCATCACAAACCGGACGATCTCCAATTGCAGGCCATCCTGCTTGGTGACATTGTATGACTCAATCATTTGCTTGATCGTCAGACTATCAGGCAGCTTTGTCGCCGTCACTGCCTCGGTCTCCACGCGTAACAGCACGCTTTGCAAATCGATCAAGCGCTTTTTGTGAGTCAGGCTAGGATGACCCAAATAACTGTTCAGTGCCTGCCAAACTCCCGCCCGATTGCGTTCGTAGACGGACATCCGACCTTTTTCGATCATGTAGAGAGCGCATAGCTCATAATAGGTGCTGACTCGCAGGGTAATGGTGGTGTCCGCACCTGCTAGCACTTCCTCGCAAAAGGCGTAGAAGGATGCCATGATCCGGGAATCATTCAGGAACTCCCAGGCAAAATCCAGATACTCGTGGACACCCTCCTGTAAATCGACGTTGTAGATGCGTCCTTGGCTAAAATCAAACAAAAAGTCTTTATCGCTATGCCCGCCACCAGGTCGAATGCTCCCTTTTTCCACAAACATAACGTTGATATGCTTTTTGCTCTCCGGCTCATGACTGTAGGTCAAAAAACCAAAATGCCTGCGCATCTCATAAGGCAAACAGCTATACAGAATCGCAAGCAGCTCCGCAGACACAGACGACAATGCGCTTACCTCGACGTTTAAGCTGATAAATACTTTCTTTTTCGCCGAGAGAGAGGTCATCACCGCATACAGCAGCTGTTTGAAAACACGCTCATCGATACCGAGCTGCATGAGCCACTTTTTCCGATCGCTCGTTGCAGCCATCTGATACGGCAGCTCCTCCAGCGCGGGCAGCTCCTTGCCCATAGCATCCTCGTGCGCCGTAGCAAAAGTACGTATGCCAAATAGCTTGCTCGGGTCCTTTATGAACTCATCACGCCGCTGCGCCGGGATGATGTAATTATGGCTGAAGAACGTATTTCGCTGCCCTGTGAAATCGGCCCCGACAAAAGCGCTTCTCCCGATAACCATTTCTCCAGATTCAGCGTGGAAACAAACGAGCGCTTCTGGATACTGGGACAAATCACCCTCTGCTCGCTCCTGCAATTCACGCGGAGCATGGTAGACACAAAACGGATGGAGCGTCTTTTTAATAAACGTATTGTCCAGCCCTGACGATTTGGCGACAGTATCGTATCCTTCGTTCGAACGGAAAATCCCCTGTCGCCCGCGGGTGTAGTACTGCTGCAAAATGGGCTGACGGCTCACTACCGTTCCCTCCCCTCGATGTAATCCAGTTGATGCATTAACCAAATAAACGGCTCATCAACCCGAATCGGTGTCACGACGCCACTTACCTTTTGGTTAACCGGATTGCTGCCCAGCGCGGATACAGCGAAATAGGCCGTGTTGGTAAAGTAAACCTCTAGTGCATCTTTAAACGGACGATCCACTTTTTCAATGAAGCGACTGATCTCGCCATTGATATTCTCAAATTCGGTCGTATTGAGGTACTGCTCATGCACGAAATTGCGGAAGACATTGCTGTTGGATTTGATGTACTCGCCGTCCTCTTCCTTGATCAGATGCAGCATGTCGCTCTTGGTCAGAACGACTGCCGTCGGGATATTCGTCTTGCTCTGCTCCTGATAGCCGATGAAGTTCTCAAAAAGCGTAATGACGACCTCGCGCGGCTCATCATATCTGGCTGTAAACTCTCCCGGCTCATCCCCAGCCTGAAGCATCACCCGATCGCGAATCGTCTTGATTTGCAGCGGATCGACGAGGAACAAAATACCGGACGAGTTTTTCACGTGCGCAGCATACAGCTCCAAATACTCGCGATCCACCATTCCCTCACCTGCTACGTCAAAAAAGACAAGGATTAACGGTGCCTTTTCACTGTCTTTGAAAATGAACTGAAAAATAAACGGCTCCTGTCTCTTTTCCTTTTGCGTGGAATCGAGCAGCTGTCCGCGTTCAAACAGTGGCGCCTCATAATTCTCGCGGAACTTTCGGCTGATTTGTGCATTGAGTGGCATACATGCCGCATCGAAGTGGTTCGCGGTCGTATTTTGCAGCGTATGGATCAAGGATGTCATGTAGACAGACTTACCAACCTGCGAGGCACCAACAATGGAAATGATGTTGCTCGGCGCTTTCCCTGCCGTGATCGGCAGCTCGTTATGGCACTTCGGGCACAGTCTACGCTTGGACACCATGCCATAGCGATCGGTCACACCTGCCAGCACATTGTCTACGTACAGATGATTCTCCTCAGGAATAGACTCCGGGTCGATAACAGCCTCCAGCTCATCGATGGCGTCCAGGCCAAATTTGTCTCTGTAGTGGTTGAGGATTTCATCTTCCTGCAAGGCATAATCCTCGTCGTCCTGACGATGATGTGTTGCCCGGAAAACGACCTGATCTGGTTCAAACTTGGCAAAGCAGTATGGGCAAACAATATCGTAAAAAGGAAGTCTTTCCTTCACTGGCGGCTTCTTTTCAAACATGTTTTTCAAAAAAGACAGCATAGCGCTCGCCTCCTATTCGGGTATCAGTTCGTACAGTTCCCCGTACTTTTTGCCATCCGTAAAAAAGAGCCGAATAACATCCTTTTTCTTGATTTCGATCTCTGGCATCAGGTTGACGCCCGGCTCCAGATCGCGAATAAAGGCGTACTGGGTCCCGTCGTCCTTATGAGCAGGAGCTGAGCCTTCCTTTTTTACGTAGAGAAGCACATCCTTGGGGATCGGGATCTCTGAAAAAATGCGAATTTGCAAGGATTGATACGAGCTGAACCAATTTCGACCTCTTTTAAAAGAGTAATAAATCTTTGCTTTCCCCGTGCTCACATGGACGATATGTGCATCGCCCTCTGGAATGAGCAGGACAGGCTTGCCATTTTGCAAGCGGCAGGGAAAAACCCGATACGTATACCGTCCGATGCCCTCCGTTTTTTCGCGCAGCCCTTTGTGTACCTTGTATTCCTCGCGAGTGTAGAGCTTTACATGCCCCTCGCTGATCTCGGATGGATCAAACGGGCTGCCATATGGGGATTTATGAACATAAACACAGGGTACGTCTGCAGACCAGTACCAGTTGAGCACATACTCGCTCCCCTGGTACTGACACGTGACATCCTTGATTAGCCGCTCTTGTGTTTCTTCGCTAACGATCATGACTCATCATGCTCCCTTACAGTTCGGTTCAAAAAGGAGGATCAACAGAGCCGAGAAGTTCGAGGCGCGGCCGGCCCGAGCAGCGCAGCGTAGGTATGACTACGTGAGCAGCGGAGGGGCAACGCAACGCGGAAATTCGACAGCTATGTTGACCGGACTTTTTGAACATCCCCTTACAGTTCAAACCGCTTGCTGCTGCGATTACCGGATTTTAAAGCACCTGCGCTTTTTCGTCCGGAAAACATCCGCTTTTGGACCGCAGTCGCTCCTCCGCTCGCAGAAGCAGGAAAGAACACCGTAAAAATGGTCAAGACTACAGCAAGCAAGGCCAAAGCGATCAGGCGTACGACCATATCGAGCAGGTCAATGGACATCAGCCCCATCTCCAAAACAAGTCCAGCAAGCAGACCAGCTACCGCCCCGCCAATGGTAAAGCTTTTTGCCAGATGACGATTGTCAAAAATAAGTCCCAGAGCCAATCCTAAGAGTCCACCAATAATGAGCAGGCTAACAACTCGCAAAATTGTGTAGAAGAGGCTTTCTTCTGTCGCCCCTGTGCGTTCGGTTACCAGATTGCGGTCTTGGCGGCTCATATCGTAGATTTGACCAAAAATACCAGTCATTTCATCCGCATGATCGACGTTGAAATAACGGCCACCTGTTTCGGCAGCAATCTGTTCAAGCAAGCTAGTTCCCGCTGCATCGATTTTGCTCATTCCTACCGTGTGAATCAGGACATGATTTTGCTTGAACGGAGCCAGTGTACTTGGAACATCCAAATCGCTGTAGCCGTCAGACATCAGCACGACTGTACTGTTTTCAAGCTGATTGGACGCCTGCAGCTGCGCAAGCCCCTCTTGCAGGGCCAGCCCAATACGGGTCCCTCCATCTGTTCCCGTTTGATTAAGCAGCTTTTGGATTACTTCATCTCTGGTTGCTTTACTGCTTAAAGAAACCAATGGCTGCAATACTTCCGTACGGTCGTTAAAGGTAACAACCGCAACCTTCATATCACTGTCCATTTTCTGGACCATGTCGGCCGCTGCCTTGAATAATTGATTGTCCGGGTCTGACTGACTCATGCTGCCCGAAGTATCGAGAACCAACACGATGTTGTTGGCACCACTCGATTGCTGGAACGACGAGCCGTACAGAAGCTGTAGCAGCATGGCAGCGACGCCTACCATTACTAGCGTGCTGGGCACGAGCATTTTCCAGGAGAATCCCAGATAGCGCTGCTTCCATCCGTATCCGTTTAGTCTTGGTGAAATGATTTCCGCGATCAGGCACATCAATCCTACAAAAAAGGCATACTGCCCAAAATAAAGTCCCATTACAGCCCATTGCGGAAACTCACCAGACAAACGATCCAGAATGACTTCCCCTACCAAAAACCCTATGACGCCACCCACCAGGCTACATAAAACCATGAGCAGACTGAGCTTTCTTTGACTCATGACGATTCATCCCCTCCCCGGCGGTGAAAGACAAACCCGCTTGCCTCATAGGAAGCATGGTATTTCTTGTTGTTGCGGTAAAACATCAGGTCTTCCATGCCAAATCCGCCCATCAGATTCATTTTTTCTATTCCGCTTTTTTGTTCCTCGTGGATACACCCTTGCTTGTAGGTGCGGGTTCTATCTGCTGAACGGAGAACATACTGGACAAAATCGTTACGGATATCCGCGAACAAATATTTTTCCTCGTAGCGGTGTTTTTGCAAGAAATGAAAGACTTCGATGTGAACCGCAGCCCGTTCCTCGAGCACAAGGGATAGATCCTGGAACAAGTCCTCTTTGGTTAAAACCGTTCTGTTCTCGTAAGCGGCAGCAACATTGGCACGGGCGAGCAGCTCTGATTCAAAGGATAGGGCAAATGGCGATCGCGTAAGTATTTCTGCCCTGCAAAACTGGCATAACCTCTCAACCAATCCAGCAATGCCGCTTTGGAAGAGTAGCGAGCCATTACCGATAAACCTGGATTCGAGATAAAACCCGCTCCCGCGCTGAGCCTCCAATGTACGAATCGTCTCTGTCACTACCGACTCGTAATATTCGTCCATGTTTTTGCCCAGATAATCAGACGCCTCACGAACACTTTTTTGGGCAATCTCTCGAAGCTGCTTCTGCAAGCCTTCGAGCTCACCTACTTTTATGCCAATCTCACTATGAATCTTCTCTACCTGTTTCTCCAATTGCAAGAGGAGTCCCAGTGTAAGCTCCCATTCCAAGAGCTCGAACTTTTTACTGTATATCATGCTCAACAGATGGCGGACAAAGGTTCTGACCCGTTCCTTGTCCCTTGTGAAAAAACCACCTACTCTAATTTCCTGCCGATCGACACGCTGCTGGTATAGCTCCTCCAGCTCTGTCTTTGTATACTCCAGCTGCCTGGTGGTTTCTCTGATCCCTGTGCGCAGCTCCTCCAACAGATTGGCACCATTTGCCTGCTCCGCTGTCAGCTGATAGGCTGCATAAAGTCCCAAGCGCTCATCGTCAATCCATTCACGCTGGATCAGTTGTGCGAGCGATTCCTGCAAACTCAGGCTATCGACGCGATTTCGCGCCCCGCGAGCCACATTGGCTTCAAAAAAGGCTTGGCTACTGCCGTCAAACAAAGCCAGCTCGGCTTCCCGTAGGTTCATGCCAGAAAGCTCGCTGTAGCTGACACCAGAGGTCATCAGCCCAGTCATTTCCTCCAGCGCATGATCTTCAGGCATGACTGACCTGATTTTTCGCTCCAAATCGTGGGCGGTCAGTCCCAGCTTTTCTCTCGCCTTTGTTTTCGGCAAATTTTCTCCAGCCTTTAACCGTTCCAGGTAGCGGTCAAAAACAGCCGAAAGCACCGTTAGCGCAATCGCATGAGTCGGCCGCTTCACCTTTGACAAGCCAGCGCTGGCAAAAGTGGTTTGACCCGTATCTACCGTAATGCTGCGGATGAATTGCAGCTTATTGTAGCCCTCGCTGTTCTCACTGAATTCGCGCTCTGCCTTTTTATTGTTCAAAAGCACAAGCTTACTGATCAGCTCGTAATTTTCCTCCATGCCCGCTTCGAGAAACAATCCGTGCTCCGTCTTGTCACTGAGCAAATAAACGAGTGAAAATAACGGCGCATTTCGGTGCTCGACTGGCAGCTTGACGAGGTCCTCTGTCACCAGGAGATTTTCTGAAAAGCTGAAATCACTGCTCTGATAACGATTGATCTCTTCTAAAAAGCTGACTGACAGGGCCGCCGAAAACCCGAATGCTTCTCCATTGTTTTTTTCTTGCAACAGGACATACAAATCGACCGACACATTTTTAAACAGTTCAGCGAGATAGCTCTTGAGCAGCAAGGTCAGCTCAGGCAGCAGGATAGCAGCCGGATCGTCTGCACGAGTCACAACAGCAATATTCACCTGTTGAAAGGTCGTAAACAGCTTGCCCATTTCTGCTACTCGTACACTGGCCAGCTTCAGCGCCTTGTTCAATTCCATCTTGAACGATTCATCCTGTACAAAGCGCTCGTAGATAGAGGTGCGCATCGTCTGCTTGATTGTCTCTGGACGCGGTAGTCTGCAACCAAGCACTTGCGGATGCTCCCACGCCTCCTCTTGAAAAGCATGCACGTAGAGGACGCCGTTGCCATTTTGCCAGCTTTGCTTGTTCAGGGCACAAACAGCTTGCAGCGCCTCCACGCATTTATCCCCGAGAAAGAGGAAAAGCACAGGGTTTTGAATGCTTGGCTGTCCATTTCCGCTATCCAGTTGTTTTTCCAAATCCGTAACGTAATGGGTCGCGAACTCTCCAATCAAATCCCTCATGCTTCCTCCTGTCTTATTGCAGCGTCTTGCGCATATCGTTTACTTTTGACCACACTTTTTTGTAGAACTGATACATCTCTTCTCCATTGACGTACTCATCACGGTCGTACTCCAGATCACTCTTCACCGCTTGGAAAGCAGTCGCGATCTCATCGAGCTTGGCAACCAGCTTTTCTGTATCCTCTGCAGAAGTCATGGCGTCACTGCGACGTGAAGCCTTGCGCTGGAGCGTAGCCATGCTCTTGTGATCCAGTGCGCGGAACTTCTCATAAATCGTAAATTCTATGTGCTTGCTCGCCTTCATCATGTTGATAAACGGCTCCCAAGCTTCTTCTTCCTCGTCCTTGTCGTAGACGTACAGCGCACCGCGTTTTACGATCGTGCCTGTATAGAGTGCTTCGATGAATCGGGTTACCAGCTCTTCCTCGCCCTGGATGGCATTTACAATCTGCTCCAGCTCCGCGATTTTGTCCTCGATTTCTTTGTATTTGCGTACTTCCTCTTCCATCAATCGGATTTGCTCCGGATAGCGAATCAGGTTTTCCTTTGCCATCTCTTCATTGATACTGCCAAATACATCACGCGTGTACTCTTGCTCCAAGCCATCCCGCATGAAGCTTTTCAGCTCCGCCAATGCCCGCTTGATTTCGCCTGGGCTCAGCTTGGACAGATCACCTTGGGCCTGGTATTTCGCCATGAACGAAACAATCGAAAACGGCTTGGTGACGACACACTCATAACGGCTGCTCGTTTTGCTGTCGCTGCCTTTTTCCCGGATGCTGCCGTATCCAAGCGCGGTATCAAACAGGCGACGAACCTTGGCGTTGTATGCTCTGATCCGGTCGTTTTGGTACGTATCGCCCCATGATTTTTCAGGGATCGGTGACGGCAGGTACGCCCAGTTGTTCTTTTCCGTTTGAACGAGGTGGCGTCCAATGCCTTCGCGCTCCAGAATCGTGCGCTCGTAGCTTTCCTCATATACCTTCAGTGGCGTGTAAACGAACAGTGGAATTCCGTTTTTCGTATTCAGCCAGAAAATACGGTTTTTCACTTCACTTTCTTTGACCGTAAAGCGCGACCCACTGATCGCCGTATCTTGATAGTTTTTAATTCCTTTTAAAATAGCCGGAGCTTTCAATGGTACGGATACGAAGCCCCACGATGGGAAGTGCATATTGCCCAGATTGTTGCTGAGATGGAAAACCGGGATAGCCTCTTCGTCCAGCTTGCTCGCAATTTTGCGCTCGACGATGCGATCCAGTGTCTCTTCCTGTCCGTATTTGATAACCAGGAATTCTTCCATCGACTTGGTGATCAGCTCTCCAAATTTCTCAGACAAGAATTCTGAAATCGAGCTGACGATATCCAGCTCCTGCTCTTTTACCCACTGATCGGAATGGCGGAGCAGCTCGCTCGTAAAGTCGCGGATCAAATCGTCCGATTCCTTTTGCTCCAAAATGTTTCCAATGACCTTGGCAATATCCGGTACGCTGACGATATTCCAGTAGTACGTCTTGTTGCCGGTACGATCGCTTTCTTCTCCGCCATTGATCAAGATGTCGCCGTTTTGCTCGAAAATCTGGTTGAGTGTATTCAAAATTTCGGTAAAAACGTTATAAATGCGATTGTTTTCCGCATTGAGCAAACGGTGCAGCTCTTCGTAGAATTCAATCATCTGCTCCAGCTTTTCCTGATCGGCGAGAAGCTGGTATTCATTGATTTTTGCTTCAATATAAAGGTTCTTCTTTTTCTCCTTGGAGATAAAAGCGCTGCGGGCATCGCCCAGCTTTTCACCCGCCACTTCACGTGCGCCCTCGATCTCGCGCGGGAAGCTCTCCAGATTCGCCTTGAGGCTTTCCACGTAGGACAAAATCATCTTCATCAGGCAGTAGCCTTTGTCCGAATGAATCAGACGGGACGCGTAAAATGGTCCTTGCTCCGGATGCAGGAAGACACGTGTAATCATTTCTCCAAATACAGAGATCATATCGCCTGGTGTCTGCTTCTTGCACTTGATGTACGCCTCACGCGCCTTGGCGAGATAGCCTTGCTCCAGCTCGTGATCGATGCTTACAACCTGCTGGGAAATCACGTTTCCGTAGTTCAGACGCTCGCTGTTTTCGTAGCCAGGCAGCGGCTCGGGAACGCGCTCTTCAAACTTGCGTGAGATGGAGTCGATATCAATCCCCAGCTTGCGGGCGAACTTCTCTGCATCCTCCTGGGTCGGAGCTACTGTGAACATTTTCTCCATTTTCTTGAACAGGCGATAAGCCAAATAAGTAGTCATCTCTTCGATCGGCAGGACAGCTGACGAAGCCCCGATGACGTTGTATTGATAGTTTGCAGCGTACGCTTTTGGCATCTGGTTAATATTCGTGCGGATATTGCTGATATAGTCATGGATCGCGAACTCTTCGCCAGAGCGCTTTTCCTCGCTCGCCATGAAGTTCGTAATGTTCTCGGCTGTTACGTTCATGCAGTAATCGTAGGCGTTTTCCAGTGCTTTGCCTTCGAGATTCGTCGCCGAGATCAAATGGCACAGGTTGAACGGAGGCATCGGTGATTGCACGGTAAGCACGTTGCCGTATTGCTGACGGAAGCGCTCCATGCGCTCGTCGGTGTTCATCCAGTAGTCGAGCTCCTTCAGTGCTGCATAGCCATTTTTCATGATGTAGTCACGTGTATGAGAGCTGAGGCTCTTGTTCGACAGATTCACGTCAGGCGTAAACAGATATCCCAGTGTATTTACTTTGTCTACCCCGCCACTGCCAAAGTCGCGCTCCAAAATACCGCGAACGATATACGCGATATCGAGGAAACAGCCACTTCCTGTTCCCCCGGAAAGACCGCTCAGCAGGAATACTGTCAGCTTTTTATTCGTGCCCTCGCAAAGCATTTTGATCTTTTTCTCAATCGTTTGGACAACCTGCGTGATTTTCGTAAACAAAAGCAGGCGTCCTGCCTGACGAACCCCGGATGCACCGCTGATTCCGTCTGTGATCGTCAACTCTGGGGAAAGCCAATCTGTAATGTACGGCTCCAGAATGCTTCGGTTTTGCAGTACGCCACCGATTTCTGGATTGGACAACAGTACAAACTCAGTTACCGGGTCAAGTCCGATGCCCTTGTACTTTTTATTGCGATCATGCTCGTTGGTCTCAAACGCGATATATTCGATATTGTCCGGCTTTTCCTTGCGCTTTTTCGAGAGTGCGTCTACCGGCAGCTTGAAGCGTCTGTTCACCTGGTATTTCAAGCGGAGCAAGGCATCAATCCCTGTCCCGCCTAATCCGATCACGAGCATCGGGTTATCAATTGTATCTACACGAATTTTGTCGCTGACGATTCCTCCGCCAAGCGAAACATCCAGTTGCTGAATATGTTCTCTTACTACTGCTTTCATAATGGATCCACTCCTAGACGATGTAGTCTACAAAAACGGACTTGTTTACATTGGTTAGAGAAATCTTGATGCGGTCGTTTTTCTTGAGTTCCTTGCCGCGGCTGACATCCAGCACGCGCCCTGCCTTTTCTATCCGGCAGCTCGAACGATTCTCGATGATTAGCGTATCGTTTTTCCCCGGGAAAAAGACCACTTTCTCCGTTTCAGCAAATTCTGGTGCCAGCTGCAGGAGCTGATGCAGCTTGACCTTTCCTTTAAATGCGTTCAGCTTTTTGTACTGCGGATTTGATTTTTCACCTGTATCCTCATCCACAATCTCGATTGCAATCTGACCAGCGAAGCCTTTGTTTGCTTTACGCCAGAGCGACAGTGCATACAAGCCTCCCCCAATTAATAGAATGAGAAGTGCGGTACCTCCTACTACGGTTGTCCACGGAAATGGTTTCGATTCTGTGGACGGATTAGTCGTAGCTGGCGGCTGTGGCTTGGCTGTACCCGCACCTGCACCTTGGGTGGCATCTACGATCAGCGTAGGGGTCTCGCGATAAAAGCTCGTATCCTCTGCTTTTACTTTCAATTCGTACTGATGGTCAGCCGGGATGGTGAAGCTTCCTTCAAACCCGCTGCCTGTATTGTTCAGGGCAATCTCATTCGTTTGATTATCGGTCTTGTCATGAACGAGCAAAGCTGCCTTCATCTGTTTGTAGATATCAGGGCTTGCTACCTTTTGTCCGTTTGAAACTAGCGCTGCTTTTACAGGAACGACATCTCCTGTGTTAAAGCTCTTGGCAGCTACCGGTTCCATCTCCAATTGCAAATCGTAGTTAAAGATCATATTGATATCGATCTTTTCCTTTGGCACACCCTTTACCTGCAGCTTCCAATCGCCTTGCTGTGGCCCCACCAGCTTGAGCATAGTGTAGGCATTTGAGCGTGAAAGACGTATTTCATTAGAGGGCAATTTCACTTCCTGACCGCTTGGATCGAATAGCTTTATGTCTACCGCTTTTTGCGACATGATCGAGATGTTTGCCTCCAGGACGTTCGCGTTCGGTATCGAAATCGCCACTTCCTGCGTCTGACCATTGGAGACAAAGCTTTTCACCGGAACAACCTTTAGCTTAAGATGATTGGCAAAAATTTCACTCAATATTTGCGGGAGCTTATCCGCGGTGCTTGTTTCAAAAAATTTACCGTTCGTGTCTGCTGCAATTTGCTGGAGCGTCGTACGGTTTAGCTGTCCGTCTGCATTCAGTCCAATCGTATAGATCGGGTATCCTTTTGACCCCGCGACCTTGACTGCTTCTGCCAGATCACGATCCGAATCGGCCTGTGTGCGACTCTGTGCCTTGTTCAAAAAGTTGTTTCCATCAGCAAGGAGTACGATGATCGGCGCATTTGCCGGGTCACGCCCTGCATCGAGAATCTTCACTGCTTCTTTTACTCCTACCGAAATATCGGTGTACGCGCCTTTTTGCAAGCTATCAATAAATGCTTTGATATCATTCTTGTCCTGCTCGGAATTGACCTGGATCAACGCCTTTTCTCGCTCGATCTTGTCGGTATAGGAGATGACGCCAATCTTGTTTGCCTGAATTGAGGTCATATCGACAAACATTTTCATCGCTTCGTTGCTGACCTTGTTTTTATCACTCTGGGTCATGGAATTGCTGACGTCCACCACCAGTACGGCATCCATATTGCTTCCGCTGGTTTGCGCAAAACCAAGTTGGGTGCCTGAGATGACAAAAACCATCAGCAGTGCTAGACACACTACGTATCGACACAGCACTTGGAATCGTAACATTCTACTAAAACCCCTTACTCACAGTATTTGAGATATTGCAAAGAAAGTAAGACTATGCCACTATTACCACTAGATTCAAGGGTCATAATAGCGAAAAATGAGTGAAATAATTGCCCCTACACCTAATACGATACCACATGATTCTTTGTTACAGGTTTCGACACTTTCAATTGGGAGAAATTTTATGTTAACTTACTTTCTTCTTTTTGCTGCTTTCGTACTAGTAGCCATCCGCTTCTTTAAGCTGCTTCGACTGAAAAGGCGCAATCTCTCCAATGCCGAAATCGATCAGCACCTTCATGTCCTTTTGAATGAAAAGAGGGATCGGCCATGAGAAAAAGAATCGGTGTCCAATTTCGCAAAACCCGTAAGACTGCCCATACGTTTGAACGCATACAAGGCTGCAAGCGATGCCATACCTACCATGTTTTATGGGATACACACTGCGAGAATTGCGGCAGAGAATACACCCCAATCCGACAGCTTTCGACAACAGTGACACGTCGCTATGTGCAGACTCGTTTTCTTTTGCTCGGATTATTTGTTTGTCTAGCCATCCTCTCTGCCGATACGGTCTTGCAGCTCGGTCTCGCTTTCGGAATTGGAGCTCTCTTGATTGCTTTGTTTTTCGTCATCCAAAAAAGGCTTGGCTCCTATGAAAAGGACGCGCAGTTTGTACGCTTTCTTACATCAGAGAAGGAAACGATTAAACAGTCACTCGTACATCATCTTGAAGAAATCGGCGCGGATGTGAAGGCTGAACGGATCAAGGATGCTTATGAGAAAACAAGAGAGATCGGGCATTTTATCGAATCGGATACGATCAAAATTCGCAAAATCATGTTTTTGAACCACTATGTGCTGCGCAAGGACATGGAGCTGGAGCTGGATACGCTGATCCCGAAGACGTATGACAAGGATTTTATGGAGTATTTACGCGAAGTGATCAAGGTGCAGCCTTGGCTCGTCAAAAAAGCAGTGCTTGATTATGTGAAGCGCTACAAAGCTCAGATTTTGCTTTTGGAAAACGGTGAGCAGCTCATTGGACAAGTAGCCGGTGCTGCCCTGCGCATGAAAACGTATATCGAGCAGTATCAGGATCTGATCATCGAGTTTATCGATTATTTGCCGCGTGAGCGATTGCTGCGTCTGGCAAAAATGGCAAGTACGAACCGTCACGAGGGCTGGGATCGACTCTATGAAGCTGTGAAAAACCGAGTGGATACCCACTACGCCTTTGATCCTGACTTTAAAAGTTTGTTCTAATAGGAGGACAAACAGAGCCGAGAAGTTCAAGGCGCGGCAGACCCGAAAGCAGCGGAGCGTAGGTGAGTCTACGTGAGCAGCGGAGGGGCAACGCAACGCGGAAATTCGACAGCTATGTTTCCTGGACTATTTGAACTTCCTCTTTAAAGGAGTACTGTGAAGGAGCCGCCTCTGATGACTATCTCTTCCTATCAAAAATCGCTCTGGGTCCGAAATACTCTGCTTGTGCTATGCTCGATTGCTGTCGTCGCGGTTTTGGGAAAGGTAGGCCTCAGCTATAAAAAAGTCAACCTGTATAAACAGGCCCAAGCGTACTATTCCTCTCATGACTTGATCAAAGCAGAGGAGCTGTTTGCCAAGGCAGATGAAATTACTGTGCTTTCATATGGCGACGAGCATTGGAATTCGTTGATGCATGGACTTACGGCTACACGCCAGGAGCTTGAATCGATTCAACTTCAAGCGCGAGCAGCGATTTCGGAAAATCAGGACGCGCAAGTGCTAGAAACGTACGAACTCTATCAGAACATGCGCAAGAGTAACAAGCAGCCAGGAGAACAGACTGCATTTTTTGAGCAGCTGTCGAACCACCTCGGTATAGAAAAAGAATGGGCCGATTACTATCATCTCGCTCTTCAAAAAGCCAAAGATCAGTCCAAAGCAAATTTGGCACAACAATCGTACGAGAACGAGACGTTCATTCGTATGCTCGTCACCATCCCGGATGAATATTTTGGCGGCGCGAAGCAAAAGCAAAACGAACTTGCTGACCTATTCCAGCAATATGAAAAAACCAAGCTGCGTAATTTGGCAGCTTCTGCCCCTTTTGATGAGGTAGTCGCACGTACAGCTAAAAGCTTGCGCATGTACCGGGAAATTGGGGTCAAGGCAGATTGGCTGGTTACAGGGCTGGAACGATTTGCACAGAGCGAGATCAATCTATCTATTCGCCAAAAAGCTCTAAGTGCCTTTATTTCCCAGTCGATTGCATATCGAAAGATCGAGGACGTGCTACCGCGGGATTCATCAGTACTTGCCGAGATTACTCGTCATCTGGAAAGCCGAGTCAAGCAAGCTGAGCAGTACATCCAATCGCGCCAATTTTCCAAGGCTATTGAGCTATATCAGGAACTGAACGCGCTCATAGATACCCAAGCACTGATTACGACTGCTGAGGAAAGCTGGCTGGCCTATGATCCTACACGTCTACTCCATGAAAAATACCCAGATAAGAAATTCCGCTCCGTCCTCTCTGGAACTGCTCGTTGGGGTGCCCAGGTGTACGCTTTTGGAATGGAGGAATCTGAGCAACGGCTTTATTTTGCAGCCAAAAAAGAAGATGACTCTCTGGCTTACTTGGAAGCGGGCTTAGAAGATGTAGACATGAAATCGGCAAAAATCAGTATTTCGGATTCCCTAGGTGAAAAAGATGCTCCCCTCATCATGATCGAAGGTGCCGGCAAGGAACGTCCTTTTTCTTACACAGCCTTCCTGCCAGCTCTATCAGAGAATGTGATTCATAAACGTTTTTCGATTGAGGCGGACGAGTTTTCGATCGTAGACTCTACACACATCCTCATCAAAAACGCCGTGGGTAAAGGCGAGCAGGAATTCGCCTCATTCGTACTCGATGAGACAGGATTGGTATACGACCAAAAGATAGCCGATATTGAGGAAACCACTACTCCAGAGGAATCTGGGGAGAATGAATATCCCCCTGACCTACCTCCTGATAGTCAAACCGAGCAGAATGGGCAAAAGCCGTACCAAATTGCTGTTTACGCAGGTCCTGGAGAAGAATACGAAAAAATTGGCCAAATCCCATCAGATAGCTCCATTCAAGTAGTGACTGATCTGAATGGTTGGTACCAAATTCAGGTGAATGGCAAAGAAGGCTGGATTCGTGCACCACAGCCAGCTCCTTAAAAGTAAAGCTCCTTGTGACGAGGTTGTACTCACTCGTTGCGGGAGCTTTTTCCCTTTTTCTCAACCATCCACTCGAAATCACTTACAAAAATGGGCCGTATTG
This sequence comes from Brevibacillus sp. SIMBA_040, assembly GCF_046535075.1. Lineage (NCBI taxonomy): Bacteria > Bacillati > Bacillota > Bacilli > Caryophanales > Paenibacillaceae > Brevibacillus > Brevibacillus sp. SIMBA_040. Next base: position 2,075 of record NZ_JAWRXI010000006.1, on the reverse strand, counting down.
GTATAATCGATGGATATCTTATCTAAGGAGGATAGCTATGAAAAGATTTATCAGCTTTTTTGTACTCATGCTCACTCTTTTCTTTTTACCTTTTCAAACGATTGATGCTCATCCTGGTAGAACAGACGCAAACGGCGGTCACACCTGTCGAACTAATTGTGAAAAATGGGGCTTACAGTATGGACAATATCACTACCATAATGGTGGTGGAGGGTCTTCTACGAGCACTCATACGACATCCTCTCCCCCTAAGACTTCGACTCCAAAAGCGAAGCCACAAGCCGCTCCTGTGATCCAGAAGAAAGTCATTATCGCTGTAGATAATGCAAATGTTCTCGCTTCCCCTTTCATTGACTCCTCAGTCGCTGCAACCTTGTGGTATGGCTTTGAAATCAAGGACTCAGGAAACCATCCAGACTATGCATCGATTGATCAAGGCTTTGTGTCGAAAAGTTTACTTGTTACCTATACTCCCATTACTCCCAAAACTGTAAAAATTCAAGCTGAGAAGGGGTATTTCTTCTCCACAGCTTCCTCCGAAAGTACGGGTAGGGGCTTCGCTGCCAAAGATACCCTGATTCAAGTCGTTGGAGAGAGTGGCGACTGGTACTTTGGTTCAACGAAAGATGCTAACGGAAAAGTACTCGTGGGCTTCGTTTCCAAAACAGTAGCCTATTGATCTATTTTTTGTTTATATATCAATCAAGACTACATGCAGCATTCACCGTAGGTAGTCTTTTTTCATTTAATATGCCTGACTTTCCCTCTTCCTATCTCCTTTGCTTCTTACCAAAATTCCCTTGTTTTCTTCACTTTGTTGTCGAAATTGTTCAGAAGTTGTTCAGAACGATTTCGTACACTGGTGGTCGGCATCTCTTATTCTTCATTAGGACGAGTATCCGTAGGGGCGTTGATACTTACACAAACAACTGTGGCATAGAGAACATGCCGTGATATTTTCATTCACTCAAAATCTAGGGGAGATAAGAGAGGAGAAGTGATCAAAAACAAAGCTAGCAGAGGGGGGATAGTAGAATGCGAATTGCATGGAGCATCGGATTTATACTGATCGGAATACTCCTGCTCTCCTATCCTCAAATCGAAAAGAGGGCTTCAGACGCAAAGCAGCAGCAACTGATTGAGGCTTTCGAACAGTTAGGAACCATTAGCGAGCAGGTGGAAGCTATGCCGACAACCGATGTAGCTCCAATCCCGCCGGCTCCCGAGCAGCTTGCTCTATTAGACGGAGCACGAGGCGTCATCCGGATTCCAAAAATCGATTTGCAAATGATGATTTTTGAAGGCTCTGGTGAGGCTGCGCTGGGCAAGGGTGTCGGCATGATTGAGAAAGAAAAACAATTTGGCAAGAACAACGTTGGTCTGGCAGGACATCGGGCTATTGCGTATGGCAAACAATTTAATCGGCTGGATGAGCTGGCTCCTAGCGATGAAATCGAGATAAAGACAAAAACAGATACATACGAATTTGTCGTTGTGGAGACGTTTGTCGTAAACCGTACTGAGGTTGAGGTCCTCTCTGATAAAAAGGAGCCTCTTCTCACGTTAGTCACCTGTACGCCGGTGGGTTCAAAAGATCCTGTGGACAGATTAATCGTACAGGCAAAATTAAAGGCCAAAAACTAGGGATAGAACCTATCAATAGCAAGAAGGTTTGCTAGTTTTTATTGAAAACAGGAGGAGCTTATGAAAAAAAAGTTAAGCTTGCTTATTTTTGCCCTCTTGCTGATCATGCAGAGCTTTTCCGGTTTATTACCTACTTCACACGCAGAAACGAACGATTCAGTTGGCGTGGCAGATCCGAACGGAATAGACGATGGCACGGGAACGCAAGATGATAACGCTGGGGCTGCTCCCGATCCGGGTAACACTCCTGATCCAGGTAACACTCCTGATCCAGGTAACACTCCTGATCCAGGTAACACCCCTGATCCAGGTAACACTCCTGATCCAGGTAACACTCCTGATCCAGGTAACACCCCTGATCCAGGTAACACCCCTGATCCAGGTAACACCCCTGATCCAGGTAACACCCCTGATCCAGGTAACACCCCTGA